>CACZCZ010000008.1 GCA_902779845.1 uncultured Bacteroidales bacterium
TGTGCGGCATTGGCGGCACGCGGTGACCTGCAACGTCTCGACGTGGCCATTCGCATGGCACTCGACGGCGGTGTGAGTGTGAATGAGCTCAAGGACGCCTTTGCACAACTCTATGCCTACACGGGGTTCCCCCGTTCGCTGAATGCTCTGAATACGCTTGAACATGCGCTATCGGAGCGTGAGTCAGAGGGGATTGCCGACAATGAAGGGAAACCGTTCCACCGCCCCGCTGCCTGGGATGATGCCAAATTGGCATTGCAGTTTGGCACAGACATGCAGACCCGTGATGAGGGTGGCACGCCATGGAACTATACTTTCTGTCCACAGGCCGACTATTATATGAAGTCGCACCTCTTTGGTGATATATTCGCCTGTGACCAATTTACTCCTGCAGAACGCGAACTTATTACTGTTTCAGCCCTCAGCGCAATGGACGGTGTTACTCCACAGTTTGAGGGGCATAAGGAATGCGCCGTCTTTATGGGAAATACCAAGGGGCAGGTAGATTACCTCTGCCGTTGGCTTGAAGAAAAAAACAATAGGTTTCAATAGGTTAAATTCCAATTTATCGTTCTGTCCTTTCTATCCGAAATAACAGATTCCTATGGAAACCTTCAACGATGTCATCAATAGTGGCCAGCTCGTCTTGGCTGATTTCTTTGCCACCTGGTGCGGCCCCTGTAAGGCCATGCACCCCGTCTTGGAGCAGCTGAAAGCAAACCTTGTGGCAATCGGTTATTGACATCGTGGATCAGAGAAACCGTCCCCTGGTCTTTTAAAAGAGTCACCTACCAGTATTGTTTTAAGACGATGACAGCAGTGTCATTCCTAAAGAGCGCGAAAGAATGAATACCAATCAGATAGGAAGAGAGCTTACTCGAAGGCTGATAGAAGCTCAAGGTTGCGACCTTCAGACAGCTATCCGCTTCTTTTATAATAGCGAGATGTATGCTCGTATGAATCCGGCAGATGACGTGGATCTCGACAAACTGTATGCGGACTTTGAACAGGAATTTCTGCAAGGCTCGTAACAGTTCATATTCACATCGTTTAAATATACCGCTGCCGCCAATGCCCTCGTGATGGAGCATTGGCGGCAGGTAGTTGTTGGGGATAATAAGGTTACTTGATCAGTACCTTTCGGTTTGTGCCATCAGCGTTGCGAATGATATTCACACCCTTATGGAGCTTGTTGACCTTTACACCATTAAGCAGATAACAATCACCATCTTTTTGCCCATTCTTGATTGACTTCACGCCATCTGTAAAGTTGGCTAGAATGGTGATGTCATGAGCTGGCATTGTGTCTGGCACATCCAACCATTCCACGAGCGTATAGCGGTCGCTATCCAGTGATTCGGGCAGAGGTATCACGGCTCCGTATTCAACCTTCGTAGTTGTCAAAACCACATCGCCATATTGGAATGTGACGCTATAGCTGTTGATCGTAAAAGTACCTGTTACCGTTACATCTCTAGCTGGCATTGTTGCTGGTATCTCACTCCAACCACTAAAGGTATAACCTTCCTTCGTTGGTTCGTCCTCTGCGGTCAACTCTGTGCCATACGCGACGTTTGTTGTCTTGTACACTTCACCATCAACCTTGTAAATCAGGGAATAACTATTGATAGTGAATGTTCCTGTTACTACCACATCGTGAGCAGGCATTGTTGTCGGAATCTCACTCCAACCACTAAAGGTATAACCTTCCTTCGTTGGCTCTGTCAGAGGAGTAATCGCTCCTTTATACTTAACCATGGAACTCTGGTATTCTTTACCGTCAACCATATAGGTTAATTTGTATGAATCGGGTTCCGTTACCGTAAGCTTTCCAGCTACATATTGAATCGTGTAATTCTTAGCTTCAGCACCGCTTACCGTTATTGTATACTCACCAGGTTCGCTATCCACATTTGCCGTGCAATTTAGAACTGGTTGTTTAGACATAGCAGTCTTCGTTTCACCGTTCTTGAAACCATCATAGGAAACTGAAAACTCAGGCATAGGATCATACTGCTTTTTCGTGTATGATTCAGCCTTAATCGTAAGAGGAGCCTTGGCGATTGTCGCTGTTAGTGTCTGAGCTGCCATGTCTGTGTGTTCGGCATCAGCGATGACCTTGTAATAAACCGTGTAATCTCCAGCATTGATTCCTGTAGGAAGAGTTGCTGTGTATATCTCTCCGTCAAGTGAGTATTGCAGTTCACCACCTTCCGCTACGCCCGCCGTAATGAGCGTCTGAGCCTCACCTGTATAGACAATGTTCTCAGCAGCAGCTGGTGCAGTAGTAATAATGGCAGGAGTACGCAGATAAGGATATCCATCGTTCACAGCACTATGTATTCCCCATACATTGTCGAAGTCCCAACCCAATTCTTGATAAGTTTGAGCAGATTTCAAATCAGCATCGCTTTTGGCTACGCCATTCATGATGTCGTCATACACTTTTTGCGGCACATCATTCAAAGACATCTGCATGTTTTTAAGCGCGTAGTTGTTCAGTTCCGGGGCTAGAGCTCCGTTTTTGAAACCTCCGATGATGCGCTGGCCATAGCCGCCGCCCTGTGCCGATTGCGATTCGTATTTCACCTCTATCTTATTGTTCATCGCTGCGCAATTCCTGACAATGGCATTCGCTCCATCGTTATAACCGATGACACCTGCAGCATAATTATTGCTATAAAGATCACCCGTTGCATAACATTTATCCACTATTCCATAGTTATAAGCTACCACTCCTGCGGCATTATATGATGATGTCACTTGTGCATTGCTATAGCTATTAGTTATAGTTGCAGAGTTCTTACCAACCAAGCCGCCGACGTATGACTCGGTTCCAGTGGCATTCAAGCTTCCCGAAGAGACACAGAGATCAATCATTCCATCTGTTATTTCTCCTACGAGTCCACCGATATAAGACGTTTTGCCTTCCGTGCTGATGGTGACATTAGCCTGAGAACGCAGTATTTGGCCACTTTTGAGCAAACCAACCACACCACCCACTGGCGTCCCATCTGCCACAGTTCCAGCCACACGGCAATTCTCGATTGTGCCGTTAATCATCTTACCAATCAATATACCAGTATTCGCGCCACCTTTAACTTGTTTGCCTGCAGCTGTTTCTACGGTTAAGTTCTTGATTTCACCATCAGCGAAGCAGGAAAAGAGTCCCGTATTATTCCTTGTAGAGTTACACCAAAGTCCCGTTATTTTGTGTCCACCACCATCGAAATGAATGGTCTCACTTCCTTCGCGTCCTATCGACTGCCAACCTTCCACAGGACTGAATTGGTTGATATAGTCTGTTAGGTCAATGTCGTTCATAAGTTTGAAGTAGCCTTTACGATAGACTCCAGTCAGGTCTGATGCGGTATATATCTGATATGGGTCATTTTCTTTTCCGCTTCCAAGATATTGAACTGTTTCTATTGTAAAATAAGATTGTTCCTTACCTTCTGCCTTCACACTAATGCGTACGTCATGACCAGCCTGCAATGGATTTACGTCAAAGCTGAACTGATTCCCAGAACTGATCGTCTGTTGTTTTTTTCCATCAATTTCTAAGGTTACTACTCCACCATCCACGCACTTACCACTAATAGAAGTTTCCCCTGAAACGAGTTGAGAGGTGATAACGGGTGGCGCAGTCTGAGTTTTGAAATATGGATAACATTCTGTTTCTTGTATATCCCATACATTTGTGACATCCCAGCCCATAGCTGCATAGGTTGCCTTCAACTTGAGGGTGTTTTTACTCACATCAGTACCATTTATTCCAATAGTCATATCACGGACAACACCTTGACTAATAACAATCGTACGATTATACGACTTATTATTGGAGTTCTCAGTGATGAACGGAGCAATTCGTCCTACCAAATCTTCTGTGGCAGTGACACGTGTGTTGATGGCGACAGAGTTTTTTATGATAGTTTTATAGTTAGCCCCAACCAATCCACCGACATAATTTGTGCCCGCGACAGAAGCCATTGAAAAACTATTTGAAATGGTTCCGCCTGTCTTGTTTCCAACTAATCCACCAATATAATTCTGTCCTGAGACAGATCCGCTAAAATAGCAATCTGAAAGATTATTATATGTTTCTTTACTAACGTAAGATCCCTGGTAATAGTAACCACCTTGATCCTTACCTATTAGCCCTCCTGCATAATCATCGGTCGCTGTCACTGAACCAACAGCAAAACAATTGACATGAGAATCTATGTATTTATAATCTAGGTAACTTAATTTTGTTGATTTTGCAACTAGTCCAATTAATCCGCCCACATACATCGTACCACTTACGTTTCCATAAAAACCGCAATCTTTTAAATTTATATTATGACATCCACCTTCACTGGAGCCGCAAATACCACCAACGTTGTTTGTGCCATTTACGTCAGCAGAAACATAACACGACTCAAAAATATTAGAATCACTATGATATCCTTCAATCCTACCACAAGCGCCACCGACGTGCTGTCGTCCTATTATTTTACTATCATTTACATGACAATTAGACATGGAGAAGTTTTGACCGGCCACATTTTGTCCCACAAGCCCACCAATGCAATCATTAGCATTAATTGTGACCTTGGCAATACAATTAGAGAGAGCTGTGTTATTGCCCGCTTTTCCAACAATTCCACCAATTTCAGAATAGCCTTTAATCGTTCCAATAAAAGATACGCCGCTAAATGTCGAGTTTTCACTATAGCCTGAGATACCGCCAACTTGGTTAAATCCCACTATAGTATTGGCAATAATGGTCAAATCCGTGATGATAGCACCAGATGTATATCCAAAGAAGCCAATATAATCATTATTACTTTTGTTAATCCATAGTCCAGAGATGGTTTTCCCATTTCCGTCTAATATTCCTTTAAAGGCATCGGAAGAGGAACTACCTACAGGTTGCCATCCCTGTAATGGACTCTCATCTTCCAAAAATTCCGTCAAATCAACATCTGTCATTAATTTGAAGTAAACCCCACTTTGATTCAAGAAGTTCCGTAACTGATTCAATTGAATCGGATTCATAATTAGATAAGGATCGTTCTTCGTTCCTGATCCAGATCCGCTAAACTGAGCAAAAGTTAATAGCGAACATAGCAGCAATGCTGCAAGTAATTGTAACCGTTTCATAAGTCAAACTTTATTATTTGTTCTTTTAAGATTTCTCTAGCTAAAATCGCGAAATCACATGCATCGCATATGGTTTCTTGGTTAAAAGGGAAGGTGAGAAAGACCTCAGGTTTTCCTCCGACAGAATTACTTAGTACAACGGTGTTACCTTGAATTTGATAGAGAATCTGAAAGCTCCCTTCCCATTCATTAGCAAGGTTACTAAATTGGGATTTTGAATTTAGTTCTTCAAGAACTTTTTCTTTTGTCCATTTCATAGTGATAAATAATTTATGATTGTAACAGTTGTACCCGTTTCAGCATTTGTTGTTACTGTTACATATTCATCTGTAGCTGCAGAATTGGGCCAATCCTTTTTCTCTTGAGCCTCTTCCACCGCTTTTTCAAAATCTTCAAAGAATCTATTAGGATTGATTCTTATTGGAACTGAATCTTCTAACTGACTTTCATGACTTGGGTCCAATATAATACCTTCTTTGACAGAAATCCTATGAGCTAACCCACATCTAATCAGATGATACAGATCTTTGTCATCGTACTTGTTTAAAGAAGCGAAGGTGGACAAGGCTTTATTAAATTTCTCCTCACATTTTGTTTTACTGTCAAGAGGCTCGTCGCATAGGAGCTTTCCTAAGAACTCTATTCCGGCAGAAATACACAGGACCGAGAGAAGCGGAGAATGATCTTTAATTTTCCTAATCTCTTCTTTGTAGCTATTTAACCACTTAATACCTGTAAATGCAGTATTTTCCACAAACAAATATTGCGGCTTTTAACACCCCAGTTCAGCCAGTTAATCATTGGTAAATCGTAAGGCTTATGATATAAAAAAGGCGTAGGTGTCTGTTTCTTCTGCCTATCCTGGCTCTACAGGCTCTCGCATTGCCTCGTCACACAGGATAGACAACGCAGTTAGCCCACGCCAGTACGAACTATATATAGGTGTATATAGAAACGCACCACGTGACGCTTCGGTTGCCATCTGTCTGCTGTGACTTTGAACTTGCGAGATTCGTAGAGCACAACGACAGACGTTCGAAAACGTCTTTCTCATATATAAGACAGCCCGCCACCCATCGCTTGGGCTAACTGGCTGCACTGCAAAAGTAGGGATAATTCTTGAACCGACAAAATAAATTCCCAAAAAAAATCACAAAACCACAGAATTAAGGATTCACTGAAGCACAGGAATACACAGAAAAAGCCTTCCCGAGAGTGTCGGGAAGGCTATATAGAATCTAAGCGGACGCTTCTGTCTGTATGTCTATCTATTATGGTTTATTTCATAAACAGTTTAAGAGTTTAAGGGGTTTACTTATACCATTTCATGAGCATAGTTCTGGTAGTTGCCCAGAATCTGCTCTATGTGGATGACTTCGGGGCATGAATCCCAAGTGACACCGCCTCCCATTAGATACCAATGGGGGCGTTCCTTCATTGGCACTTTCTTCATGCTGGGAAACATGGATATGGGCATAATGATCGAACGGCCGTCCTGCAGGTCAACCTGGAACTTGCCACGCTTGGGGAATGACAACGACTTGATGCGAGGCGTTACATTCCAATATCCTTCTTGCGTGTACATAGTCTTATTTCTTTACTTTTATGATTCTTATGGTCTTGCCGCTCTTGAACTGCTCCCACTGATGTAGCAATTGCTTGCGATAATCTGTGGCTATTTTCAGCACTTCGCGAGCCTGAGCATCTGTAAGATCGCCTTGTTTTTCAACTTCTACGTTAGGTTCCAACCATATTTTACACAGCTTTTCCATTCCTCGTTTACCCACATGTACATGAGCGCGATTCTCATTAAAGTCTGTGTTATAGAACAGAAAGTTCCATATTATTTTGGCTGATATGTATAGGAGTATCTTAGGCATTCAGTAGCTTCTTTTTGCTATCAAAAGAAATCTTCTATGAGGTTTCACGCCACAAAAGTAGCGATTAATCCGATTCGGGCAAAAGAAATTGCACGGAAATTCGCGGAATGGTACGGAAATACGCAGAAAAGTTTGCTGCAAGGATGAAAAAGCAGCATTAAAATTTGGCGGAATCGCAGAAAATGTGTTCCTTTGCGGTGTCAAAACAAAGTTTTGAATATCCGGGTAGAATCCCGCGTGGGGTAAGGCCTTATCGATACTGCCCAATTTTAGAGAGCCGTCGTTTTGCGACAGCTCTTTATTTTTGACTGTACTTCATCATGAAGTTCCTGATGAAGGATTGGCCAAGGGTATCCTCACGGATCACCGAGATGGAGCGTGAACCCTTCATAATCAGGACTTCAACGGCATAGACATTCCGTTCAAAATAGCGACGAATGTCCTTGGCAAGGGCTCGCGGATTATAATCAGAGGTCATGTTAATTAGTATGCGGTTGCTCTGTCCGATGGAATCCAAAAGTTGTGTTCCCACAGAGCCCATGCCAGAAACCGTTTTCAGATCATACATCGTGTATAAGTTCTTCTTTCTTATTGATGGGCATGTGGATCTACGGCCATCGCCACCGCCCTCAATGTGAAGCGCACCTCCGTCCGCAGCATGCGCTCAAGGATCAAAGGGGGAGAGAGGTAAAGATTCCTTTGTGAAATGTATGCGATTTTGAATTAAAACGTGCAATGAGAAAAAAAGTGCCCGAAAATTTGGAGGTTTCAGTAAATGCGTGCTATATTTGCAGCGCAAAACATAAACTCTTATGCAAGATGACGGTCGTTTTGAACGAATACCACAAGAAATCGAATGCTCTCAAAATAGCGAAGGTATCCTACTGGAAAGAGCATCCGCTGTCGCGCAGCGAGTCCTTGAGGAGATTGAAACTCTTGCGGGAACAACGGCTTGCAAATCTGTCCAATTGGTAAGACTCAAGCAGTGGGCACAGGAGCAGGGTTGCTGGTTTAGTGACCGCAGTATGTTTGGCGACTTCATTGACAGAGGATCAGAGAACGAGGTCTATCTGTCGCCCGATACTAAGGAGATTATCAAATTGAACGATTTTCGTTATTCCGACGATAATCTCACATCTTTCTTTGAACGTATAAAAGCCCACAACATCTATTTCCCTGATTGTGCCTATCGTATGCTTGGTTTTTCTGAGAACCGCGATGGGCACGTGTGTGCGGTATTGGAACAGCCTTTTATTGCTGAAGCGCGACTGGCAACAAAAGAGGAAATATATGAGGAGTTCTTACGCCTGGGCTTCAGAGCTGTCGATGGAGGTGAATACTATACAAATGGAGTGCATGACATCTTTGATGCAGTAGATGGTAATGTTTTGATTGATGACGAGGGTCATTTGTTCTTTATCGACACCATCATCTACACTTCTGATTCAGGTGGCTATGCAAAATACCAATCATTGTCGCCTCGACACTACAGATCTACAGAATAACTGAGCTGATGGAATAATGAGAGGACCATGCTCTTCGCGGCGTAGGACCTTGGTCTTTAGCGGTGTTCCACGCATGGAACAGGGGATTAGGCCATGAGGTCACTCATGATGTCGTCGGAGACCATGAGGGCGTGCTCGGCGAGGTGGAGATGGTCGGCGGCACGGATGAGGCGACCGGCGCTGAGGTGGGGGGCGGCGTTGGTGAGGAGGGCATCAAGACGGGACTGGCCGAAGCGGGCGAGGAACTGCTGGAGGTCGATGCCCTCACGGGTGCGGAGGCCGCACATGACGGCTTCGTCGTGGAGGTCGGGGTCTGACAGTTGCTCATAGGAGCAGGGAGCGGCCCCCTCATGACCTCCCCGAGGGGATGAGTAGAAGGACAGATATTCGTTAAGGTTGGGGAGGTTGGCGCGGCGCGTGTGCTGGCCATCATAGCTATGGGCGCCGGGACCGAAGCCGAGGTAGGGGATGCCTGTCCAGTAGCTGCTGTTGTGGCGGGATTGATAGCCGGGTAGAGCGAAGTTGGAGATCTCGTAGTGCTCGAAGCCTGCCTCGCGGGCTCGCTGGCAGAGGCGCTGGAACATCTCTACGGAGAGCTCGTCGCTGGCTTCGCGGATGCTGCCCTCATCGCGCCAGCGGGTCAGGAGCGTGCCTTCTTCATAGCTGAGGGCGTAGGCCGAGAGGTGCTGCACGCCAAGGGCGAAAGCGGTGTCGAGGTCGTGCTCCCATTGCGCGAGGGTCTGGCCGGGGAGACCGTAGATGAGGTCGATGCTGATGTTGCGGATACCGGTGGCCTGCAACTGCTTCACGGCGCGGACGGCGGTGGCGCTGTCGTGGCGGCGATGGATAAGGCGCAAGAGGTCATCATCGAAGGTCTGGATGCCGAGGCTGACTCTGTTAATAGACCCACCCCCGACCCCTCCCGTTAGGGAGGGGAGACCTCCGGCTTGTAGTGATGATATCAGAGCGCAGCTACCCCCCTCCCTAACGGGAGGGGCTGGGGGCGGGTCTAAATCATCCGGATTCATCTCCATTGTCACTTCGGCATTGGCATCTACCTCGTAGTTGGCATAGACGGTGTCGAGGATGCGGCGCAGGAGAGTGGGGGAGAGGAGGGAGGGCGTGCCGCCACCTATATATATAGTGCGTACGCGCGCGTGAGGCAGTTCGCTGCGCCGAGCTTCGACTTCATGACAGAGGGCCTGGACATAGGCCGGCATCTCCGGCTCGCGTGTAGTGGAGAAGAAGTCGCAATAGGCGCATCGGGAGCGACAAAACGGAATGTGGATGTATAGGGCTGCCGTCATTTCGATGCAAAGTTACAACTTTTTCGCTAAAAAAGGTCAAAAGATGAGCGGAGTTTGAAGAATTATTGCTAACTTGCGCACGTTTTTATGGAAAATGAGCCCGTAGAGACTCCCGAAAGCTCCAAAAAGCGCATATTATAAACTGATAACTAAATACCTTACCGTCTATGAAAACGTATCAGACGAAAGAAATCAAGAACATTGCCCTGATGGGTAGTGACGGGGCTGGCAAGACCACCCTCACCGAAGCGCTGCTCTATGAGAGCGGCATCATCTCGCGTCGCGGACGCATCACACAGAAGAACACCGTGAGCGACTATCTGCCCGTGGAGCAGGAGTACGGCTACTCTGTCTTCGCCACCCCCTTCCATGTGGAGTGGAACAACAAGAAGCTGAACATCATCGACTGTCCGGGTTCCGACGACTTTGCCGGTGCTGCCATGACAGCCATGGGCGTCACCGACACCACCATCCTGCTTATCAACGCGCAGAATGGCCCCGAGGTGGCCACGCAGAACCACTTCCGCATGACAGAGAAGATGCAGAAACCCGTCATCTTCCTGGTGAACCGTCTGGATGAAGAGTGCGACTACGACCAGGTGCTGGAGCAACTGCAGAGCATTTACGGTTCCAAGGTGGTACCCGTGCAGTACCCCATCAAGACCGGTCCCGATTTCAACGCCCTCATCGACGTGCTGCTGATGAAGAAATACTCCTGGAAGCCCGAAGGCGGTGCTCCCATCATCGAAGATATCCCCGCCGACCAGATGGACAAGGCGATGGAGCTGCACAAAGCCCTCATCGAGGCAGCTGCCGAGCACGACGAGACTCTGATGGAGAAGTTCTTTGAGACCGAGAGCCTGACAGAGGACGAGATGCGTGACGGCATCCGTGCTGGTCTGGCCAGCCGCGGCATGTTCCCCGTCTTCTGCGTATGCGCAGGTAAGGACATGGGTGTACGCCGTCTGATGGAGTTCCTGGGTAATGTGGTGCCCTTTGTAGATCAGATGCCCGCCGTACACAACACACGTGGTGAAGAGGTGAAGTGCGATGCCAACGGCCCCACAAGCCTCTACTTCTTCAAGACGGCTGTAGAACCGCATATCGGCGAGGTGCAGTACTTCAAGGTGATGAGCGGTGTCGTGCGCGAAGGCGACGACCTGACGAACGCCGACCGTGGTTCGAAGGAGCGCATTGCTCAGCTCTTCGTATGTGCAGGTGCGAACCGCACAAAGGTCACCGAGCTCGTGGCTGGTGACATCGGCTGCAGCGTGAAACTGAAGGATGTGAAGACGGGTAACACGCTCAACGGCAAGGACTGCGACAACCGCTTCGCCTTCATCAAATACCCCGAGCCCAAGTACATCCGCGCTATCCGTGCTGCCAACGAGGCTGAGACGGAGAAGATGATGAACGTGCTGCAGCGCATGAGTCAGGAGGATCCCACGTGGGTGATCGAGCAGTCAAAGGAACTGCGTCAGATTCTGGTGAAGGGTCAGGGTGAGTTCCATCTGCGCACACTGAAATGGCGTATGGAGAATAATGATAAGATCCAGATTGTCTTCGACGAGCCTCGCATCCCCTACCGTGAGACCATCACAAAGGCTGCCCGCAGCGACTATCGCCATAAGAAGCAGTCCGGTGGTGCCGGTCAGTTCGGTGAGGTACATCTCATCGTGGAGCCTTACGCCGACGGCCAGCCTGTCAGCGAGGTATATCGCTTCGGTGGTCAGGAATTCCGCATCAACGCCAAGAGCGAGGAAATCATCGACCTGGAATGGGGTGGCAAACTGGTGTTCATCAACAGTGTCGTAGGTGGTGCCATCGATGCTCGCTTTATGCCCGCTATCCTGAAAGGTATCATGAGCAAGATGGAGCAGGGCCCGCTTACAGGTTCGTATGCCCGCGACGTGCGCGTCATCGTCTATGACGGTAAGATGCACCCGGTAGATTCCAACGAGCTCTCCTTCATGCTTGCAGGCCGCAACGCCTTCAGCCAGGCCTTTAAGGAGGCCGGTCCGAAGTTGCTGGAGCCTATCTACGACGTGGATGTCTTCGTGCCCAGCGACAAGATGGGTGACGTGATGAGTGACCTCCAGGGACGTCGTGGCATGATCATGGGTATGACCTCAGAGAACGGCTACGAGAAACTCACCGCCAAGGTGCCTCTCAAGGAGATGTCCAGCTACAGCACAGCGCTCAGCTCCATCACCGGCGGCCGTGCCAGCTTCGTGATGAAGTTCGCCAGCTATGAGCTCGTGCCCATTGATGTCCAGCAGAAGCTCCAGAAGGAATTCGAGGAGAGCCAGAAGGACCAAGACTAACAGAACATATACAAGAATCCCCGCCGGGCAGGCGGGGATTCTTTTTTTTATCGCATCTCCTGGAAGGATATTTCGTAGAAGCAGGGATAGACGTTGCTGCTGGCATCGCTTTGGCCTTGGGAGTGCGGAATGATGAGGCGGACCTTGGCAATCTGCTCGTCTGAAACCTGACGTCCCAGGCGGATGTAGGTGAAGGGGATGAGCCAGCCTGCCGGGACACTCGTAGAGCCATAGGTGCGGTACATGGCGCCGCCGCCGTCGTCAATATTGAAGGAGGCGGTGAAGGTGCCGTAGGTGTTGGAAATGTCGATGATGTCCGGCGTGGTGTTGTAGTAGAGCGTCTCGTTGCTGCTCTGCAGGGAGTCGCGCAGGATGTTGAACTCCGTGTAGCGGGCGATAACCTGCTTGCTCTGTCCGGGTTCCAGACGGTTGCCAACGCCCTCGCGGCGAATCTGCATATACACACCCGAGTTGCCGAAGACCACATACTCATTCTTGGTGGTATCGGTCTTGTTGCCATGAGCTACAAACTGGTCCTCGTCGATGACATTGATGCGACCGACGTGGATGAGGGTGTTGCCATCGTGGTCGCGGATCGTGATGTCGCGGCTGATGAAGTTGTTGATGGCGTCGCGCTCCTTCTCCTTCTGCTCGGCATAAGTCATGTCGTTTTTGCACGACATCGCGAGCAATGCTACTGCTATAATATATATAAGGTGTAGCTTCTTCATTGTTCTATTGTTTAACGGGGCCAAAGGGACTGATGGAACCAATGGGGTGAATGGGAGTTTTTTAATGATTTTGAGTCTTTCAATCTTCAAATCGGCCGCAAAGGTAGGCATAATTTATGACTTGCAGAATAAAAAAAGTGTGAAAAATGCTTGGGGAATGAAGAAAAAGTCGTACCTTTGCAAGCCGATTATTATCAGGGAGTCGTTTAAACGGCTCACAATCTGCGTGTTAATAGCTTTTCTCATTGGCCTGGGAGAGCGGTTAGTGAATCGCAGAAACCTCTGAACGGCCATCACCGATGGTCAAAACGACAACATTAGTAGTAAAAAATTATTTCAACGAAGAATGGACACTTTAAGTTACAAGACCATTTCTGCCAACAAGGTGACAGCACAGAAAGAATGGGTCGTTGTGGATGCAACTGACCAGGTGCTCGGTCGCCTCGCCTCTAAGGTGGCTAAAATCCTAAGGGGTAAGTACAAGCCCAGCTTTACTCCCCACGTCGATTGTGGTGACAATGTCATCATCGTGAACGCTGACAAGATCCAGCTCACCGGTAAGAAGATGACTGACCGCGTGTACCTGCGCTACAGCATGTACCCCGGTGGCCAGAAAGCCAGCACTCCCGCTGACATCATCGCCAAGCCCAACGGCTATGAGAAACTTCTGCGTCGCGTTGTAAAGGGCATGCTCCCCAAGAACAAACTGGCCGCTCGCCTCATCACGAACCTCTATATCTATGAGGGTCCCGAGCACAAGCACGAGGCACAGAGCCCCAAGGCCATTGATATTAACCTCTACAAATAAACAGAAATGGCAGTAGTTAATGCATTAGGTCGCCGCAAGAGCGCCGTCGCCCGTGTTTATGTGACAGAGGGCACTGGTAAGATTACCATCAACAAGAAGGACCTGACGGAGTACTTCCCCAGCAGCATCCTTCAGTTCGTCGTGAAGCAGCCTCTGAACCTGCTCGACGTTGCAGAAAAATACGACATCAAGGCCAACCTCTTTGGTGGCGGTTACACTGGACAGAGCCAGGCTCTCCGCCTCGCCATCTCCCGTGCACTCGTCAAGATCAATGAGGAGGACAAGAAGGCCCTTCGTGCTGAAGGTTTCATGACACGCGACTCCCGTGAGGTTGAGCGTAAGAAGCCCGGACAGCCCAAGGCACGTCGTCGCTTCCAGTTCAGCAAACGCTGATTCTATTGGACAATTTCACTATTTTACAATTTTACGATTTTTCAATTCTTTACACCTCTTAAAGACCGCGTAACAGCTAATTGTAAATCGTCCAATTGTTAAATGAAGAGATTGTTAAATCGGCAAGCGTTTAGTATCTAAATCGTGAGGACCTTGTGATAATTGTCAAATCGCATAATTGTCAAATTGTGAAATTGTCAAATTGTCAAATATAGTTACCTCATGGTTGGTTAACAATTAACCCAAAAGAAAGTAAACAATTTATCTATTTCAACTATGTCAAGAACAAATTTCGACACACTCCTTGAGGCTGGATGCCACTTCGGCCACCTCAAGCGTAAGTGGAACCCCGCCATGGCTCCGTACATCTTCATGGAGAAGAATGGCATTCATATCATCGACCTCCACAAGACTGTTGTGAAGGTGGACGAGGCTGCAGAGGCCCTCAAGAACATCGCCAAGAGCGGCCGCAAGATCCTCTTCGTTGCTACTAAGAAACAGGCCAAGTCGGTCATTGCCGAGAAGGCAACGTCCATCAATATGCCCTACGTCATCGAGCGCTGGCCCGGTGGCATGCTCACCAACTTCGCTACCATCCGTAAGGCAGTGAAGAAGATGGCTAACATCGACAAGCTCACCGCTGACGGTACATTCTCCAACCTCAGCAAGCGTGAGATTCTGCAGATTAGCCGCCAGCGCGCTAAGCTGGAGAAGAACCTGGGCAGCGTTGCAGACCTCACCCGTCTGCCCGCAGCTCTCTTCGTGGTTGATGTCCTCAAGGAGCAGATCGCTGTTCGTGAGGCTAACCGTCTGGGCATCCCCGTGTTCGGTATCGTAGATACCAACTCCAACCCTGACAACGTGGACTTCGTGATTCCTGCTAACGATGATGCCAGCAAGAGCGTTGAGGTTATCCTCGATGCCTGCGTAGCTGCCATCGCTGAAGGTCTCGAAGAGCGCAAGGCTGAACGCATTGATGCTGAGGCCGCTGTTGAGAAGGGCGAGAAGGGCAAGAAGGCTCCCAAGCAGAGCGCACGCGTAGAGGAGGAAGACGCTGAGGCTGAGGCTGAAGAGGCTCCCGCCGAGGACGCTGAAGAAGCTCCCGTGGAGGAATAATTTAGTTTAAAGTTTAAGGTTTAAAGTTGTATGAGGATACAACCAATAGGTGATGTTCTCATGACCTTTAGACTTTAGACTTTAAATCAAACTACATTAAACTTTAAACATTAAACTTTAAACTGCGGGCGAACCCCGCATCTAACAAATGGCTGTATCAATCAAAGATATCCAGAAGCTGCGCGAGATGACTGGCGCAGGTCTGGCAGACTGCAAGAAGGCTCTCGAGGAGAGCAACGGCGAAATCGAGCCCGCCATCGAAATCATCCGCAAGAAGGGACAGGCTGTTGCTGCCAAGCGTAGCGACCGCGAGGCCTCTGAGGGCTGCGTTCTCGTGAAGGTGGACGGCAACTTCGCTGCTATCATTGCCTTGAAGTGCGAGACCGACTTCGTAGCTAATAACGCCGATTTCGTGAAGCTGACACAGGACATCCTCGATGCTGCTGTGGCTGCTCGCTGCAAGACCCTTGACGAGGTGAAGGCTCTGCCCCTAAACGGCACCACCGTGGCTGAGGCTGTCGTGGATCGCAGTGGTATCACTGGTGAGAAGATGGAGCTCGATGGCTACAGTGTCGTTGAGGGCGAGTGCATCGCTGCCTACAACCACCAGAACAAGAACACCCTCTGCACCATGGTTGCTCTGAACAAGTGCGTGGAGGATGCCACCGTCGGCAAGAACGTTGCTATGCAGGTGGCCAGCGCAAGCCCCGTGGCTGTAGATGCTGCTTCTGTTCCCCAGGAGACAATCGACAGCGAGCTTCGCGTGGCTGTTGAGAAGACCAAGGAAGAGCAGGTTGCCAAGGCTGTTGAGGCCGCTATCCGCAAGGCTGGCGTGAATCCCGCTCACGTAGATAGCGAGGACCACATCGAGAGCAACATGGCTAAGGGCTGGATTACCCCCGAGCAGGCTCAGATGGTTCGCGAGATCAAGGAGAAGGTGGCTGCTGAGAAGGCTGCCAACCTGCCCGAGCAGATGATTCAGAACATCGCTCAGGGTCGCCTGAAGAAGTTCTTCAAGGAGAACTGCCTGCTGGAGCAGGAGTTCATCTGGGACAAGAATATGACCGTGGCTCAGTACCTCCAGAGCGTGGACAAGGCTCTCACCGTGACTGCCTTCAAGCGCTTCACACTGCGTGCCGAGTAAACACGAAGCATAAAAGAAGAAAAGCAGGATGTGCATCGCACATCCTGCTTTTTAGTTGCGGAGGCTCGAACCGCCGAATGGCGGTGTAAGCCGCTGTTTTTCGGGCTTTTACGAGGGGGATTCATGTTAATATTTTGTTAACGATGTCCGAAAACTGTTCTCAAATCGTCCGACTTCGGGGACTTTGTAACGTATTGTTACGCTTGAAGTTAGACAGTTTTCTTGTTTTGTTATAATGCAATAGTTATGTTCTATTCTTGTCCGAGTCCTCGAATTGTGTGAGCCGGATAAGGTCATCATAGCGTTTTTTCCACTGGGCAATCTCGGAGTCCTTCAGGGCAATAATGCGCTCTTTGTCCGTGAGCATCTCATCCTTTAGCCGAATCACCTCGTTCATGTGGTCGAGGCGCATGGTGAGGTCGTTGGTCAAAGAGCTGTTGACGATGTTATGACTGCCGATGATGCCTTGTGGCTGTTCGTTCCTCGGCTGCTCACCTGCCTCAAAGTCAACGAAGAAGTCAAGCGGCATGCCTGTTTCCTTCATGAGCGCCGTAAGGGATGAAATGGTGATGTTATGCCCGTCGCGGAAGAAGGGCGCAAGACTATATTCTGCGTTGCCGCCATTGGATCGCGGTTTGCGATACTTCTGCATGCGCTCCGCGAGATCGGTATAGCTGCCTCGCTCCGACTTCAGATACTCTTTTAAACGTGAACCGATGTATCTCATAGTTTAAAGGATGTTAAAACATAGAACAAAACACAACTTATTTTGAGTTTTATTCCAGTTTTATTAAAAATACCACTTATATTTGCGGCAAAATTAGTTGTAAATTTGATATTAACCAAAAATTATCGCAAAAAAAATGGATAGTGTAGGTATTAGTAACTATTATGAGAATCTGCCCCGTGGCGGGAAAGAAGTCTTCCTTGCCGAGGTCGCGACTGCCCTTGGGCAGAGTGTCACGAACATCCGCGTCAAGATGAAGAACGGACGCTGGGCGAAACTGGAGAGACCTGTGCTCGAGAAAATTATCAAGGAGAGGACTGTATGACTGCAGAGAGAAAGATAGAGTTTTACGTGACGCCGGACGGCCGCGTCATGGTGGCCGAGGTCGGCGAGGAACTGGTGGAATACACCAAGGAGATGCGCGACCTGACGGACTACATGCTGGGCATTATCGAGCGCCAGTACCCGGAGGCTGCCGAGGCGCTGGGTCAGCTGTACCGCGAATCGGAGGCCAACAGGCGATACTTCGACTACCGGCGCGTGCACAGGTTTATCCGCTGCAACTTCGGCAAGTTCGACGGGCTGACCTACGACGTTGACGGCATGGTGCTGCACCTCGAGGAGGTGTCGTGCCCCATCCGCCGCGAGTGCCCGATGGCCGGCATCGTGTGCAAGCCCAAGCCGTTTGGTTTGACGCCGCGTGAGACAGAGATTGCCAGGATGATCAGCACCGGACGGACATACGAGGAAATCTCTGAGGCGTTGGGTATCAAGCGCAGCACCATTAACAACTTCCTACAGAAGGTGAAGGAGAAGCTGCACCTGGGAAGCTCCAAGGATATATGTAAATTATTCACATCTATATTATGAAAGTAGAAGATTTTGAAAAAGCCATCGATGCACTCCAGCTAATGCTGGATGAGCCTATAGTTATCGATGAAATGGTGTTGGGCAAAGGCGGCCAGGTGAAAGTGGTCTATGGCCACATCTTTTCTTTATGGGTGAAATGGGATACGTTCGGCCGCTGCCTTGTGGCTCGCAAAGAAGAAAAGTTACCCCTTGAACCAATAGATGGGTACCGTACGATAGAGCTTGAACAATGGGAGCACTACGAATTTTATGATTTGAAAATTGAGTAAGCCATGAGGAAAAGGTTAGCACAGAAGATTCTGGCAAGAATGGCCCGGGAAGATAAGCGGGTGTACGCCGCTTACGGAAAAGAAAGATGCCGTCAGGCATTCATCCAATACTATGGATACTGGATATTCTACAAATATAAGCAAATGGGCTGGCCTGCCGCTGAAGAAGATGAACCGGACTGGTCTACTATAGCACGCCATATGTACTACAAGCAATTCCATAAGTTTGGTGCAGCGACTTGCCGTATAAAACTAAACCCTAGAGAAGGCCATGAGCTACGGAGCTCTGAGTGAGCTGACAGCTCGTAGCGTGGTTTCTTTATGTCAAAACCATTATTGTTATGGAAACAAACGAAGTGAATCAGGAGATCGTGCAAGGCATGTTCCTGTGCTGGATTCAAGTAAGCAACAAGCTACAGAAGTCCGAGACGGAGGCAGAATGGGCCCTCCTGAGCTGGCTCTACGAGAACGCTGTGCACCGCACGGTGACGACCGATGGCTGGCTGAGACTGTGCAAGGCCATTGATGCGCGCGTCGAGGAAGCGAACAGAGGGAGATACGATGTGGACTCACCCCTGGACTCGGACTTCCATTCCCCGGTCGGGCTGACCAGCGGCTACATCCGCATCTGGCGGATGAAGGACCCGATGGCCGGCATCAACATCCCTGTCATCGGCTGGAGGGGAACGTTCGAAGAGATCTAAAGCAAATCCCTCAGCGGAGGGTCATCCCCAAGGGATGTTTTTTGACTCTATAGTACAGCGTAAGAAAATGTAATGGAATTCGTTGTGCAAATAGAGGAGGTAGAAAAAAGCAGGCGGGTGAAAGCCCCGCCATCCGGAGAGGGAAAACCGGTAAACGGAGCAACCGGAGAGCAAAGGTTTGGCCTGAGCGTGGGTTCGATTCCCACCCTCTCCTCCGACGGAAAGCTAAAGGCAGCCTCGGATGTCCTTAGCCCGTGCGGGGCCTGCCATGAGGCTCCGGGGGCCCCGCACATTTTGATACATCTAACTAACAACAAATGAAACTATGGATAGACATTATTTTCTGGAAGTACAGACATACCAGTCTGTAAACAACATGGGCCATGAACTGGGGCGCTATGTTGAGGATAAATATCATCATATGGTCGTACACGAGAGGGACATGAGTGCCATCCGGGATGACATCAGGAAGAAGAAGGAAGAACTGGAAGAAAAGTTCCCGCGAAGCAGGCCTTTCAAGTTCGGTATGGAAGAACACCGGAATAAATATGGAGAGCCCTGGTATTACATCTCCGCGAAGCCAGACAGCCAATACAACGACAACTACGTGTTCATCTTGCAGTCTACGTTAGTCAGGAACCATATATTAGATTATGGGAGGGTGGTATGAAATGGATGCATATTGACATAATGACAGTGGGGGGGGTATTTCTGTGTACCCTCCACTACAGGTACAATCCGATATTCAAGGTGTCGATGGACGAAATTCACGACTTCGTGATGAGCAAACGGCCATCACTGCAGAACAAGAATATCGTGATGTATATAAATTGAGGGCTCTACCGCTATATTTTGGCAGTGCGGCGCAAAGATGTACCTTTGTGCCAGGTAAAAATGACGCGTTATGATTAAAGACGAAGTTATTGAAAAGCTGATGGGCCTGAGCATCGTCGATGTGGTCTCGGACTACGTGACGTTGAAGAAGGCCGGTGCTAACTACAAGGGCGTGTGCCCGTTTCATGAAGACAGTTCCCCATCTTTCTACGTTTCTCCGGCGAAGAATATCTGCCACTGCTTTGCCTGTGGCGAGGGCGGCAACCCCGTGACGTTTGTCATGAAGCACGAGAAGTGCGACTTTCCGCAGGCCTGCAAGATCCTGGGCGACAAGTACCACATCAAGGTGGAGGACGAGGCGCCGCGGGAGCTGACGAAGGAAGAGCGCGAGGCGCAGGCGAAGCGCGAGAGCGGACATGTCATCTTCGAGCATGTGCAGCGCCACTTCGTGGAGTGCCTGCACGCCGACACGCCGGAGGCCAAGGCGGCACTGAGCTATGCCGTATCCCGATGGGGAGAGCAGGAGGTGAACGAGCGCGGCATCGGCTACGCACCCAAGGACTGGCAGGACATCATCACGTTCGCCGCGAAGGAGGGTCTGAGCATACCGCTGATGAAGGAGATGTCGCTCATCAGCACATCGGAAAAGGGCCACGACTACGGCTTCTACAACGACCGGCTGATGATTCCGGTGCGGGACAAGTACGGCCGCGTCATCAGCTACACCGCCCGCACCATGGACGAGCACAAGGAAAAGGGCTCGAAGTACATCAACGGCGCCGAGTCCTTCATCTACAGCAAGGGCGAAGTGCTCTTCGGCCTCGACATCGCCCAGAAGGAGGGTGCCAGGCAGGAACTGTTCTACGTGGTGGAGGGTGCGCCGGACGTCATCCGCATGCAGGAGATAGGCGTGACCAACACCATCGCGGCCCTGGGCACGGCGTTCACCCAGGAGCAGCTGCAGCTGCTGAAGCGGTACCGCTGCACCCTGTGCTTCATTCCCGATCAGGACGCTGCCGGCATCGAGGCCGTGAAGAAGAACGGGCGGCTGGCCATGGAAGCCGGCTTCCGCGTCACGGTGAAGGAAATTCCGCCACTGGAGGACGATGATGGCAACCAGTATAAGCAGGACGCCGACAGCTACTTCCAGCGCAAGGCACAGGTGGAGGAGCTGGCCAGCGAGGATTTCGTGATATGGCTCGCCCGGAAGATCTACAACGAGGACCAGACAGACACGGCCAAGAGCGACTCTGTGAGGATGATATGCTCGACGCTCATCCTGGAGCGCGACGAGTTCACGCAGAGCGGCCTGCTCGATGCGCTGGCCGAGAAGTACGGCCACAAGTCGCTGTGGAAGAATGCCGTCAACGACGCCAAACGCATCCGTAATGAGGAGAAGGCCCGACGCACAGCCCGCAAGAGCGGCATCGACCTGCGGAAGTACGGTTTCTTCGAGGAAAACAACAGCTACTGGTGCAACGAGGACGGCGGCGAGAAGCAGTGGTCGAACTTCAAGATGAAGCCCCTGTTTCATATCATGGGCGTGGAGAGTTCCACGCGCCTGTATGAGATCACCAACCAGGAAGGAACAACGCGCACGCTGGAACTGAAGGCCGAGGAGCTCGTGTCGCTCCCTCAGTTCATGGTGCGTGTGGAGAGTGCCGGCAATTTCCTGTGGCTGGCAGGTGTCGAGGAGCTGAAGAAGCTGAAACGCTACCTCTTCGACATCACGGGTACCGCCATCAAAGTGAAACAGTATGGCTGGCAGAAGGGCGGCTTCTGGGCTTTCGGCAACGGCTGCATCTACGAGGATGAGTGGATCCCGGCCGACAATATGGGAATTGTCCACCTGCACGATACCGAAAAGAAACTGGACAACTATTACCTGCAGGGCGCCAGCGACCTCTATGCCCAGGACACCAGCTACTTCAACTTCGAGCGACAGTTCGTCATGCCTGAGGGCCACAGCTCGATATCGCTGCCGGACTTCTCACGGATGATGGCCAGCGTCTTCGGTGATAATGCCAAGGTGGCCATCTGCTACCTGCTGGCCAGCATCTACAGGGACATCATCACCGGCTATACGACCAACTTCCCGTTGCTGAATTTGTTCGGCCCCAAGGGAAGCGGTAAGAGCGAGCTGGGCATCACCCTGATGCGTTTCTTTACGATTGGAGACAAACCTTTCAACCTCAGGAACGCCACCAAGGCAGGCCTCTCGGAGGTCATCGGTGCAACTGTCAACGGCATGGTGCATCTCGATGAGTATAAGAACACGCTGAACATGGAAATCATCGAGATCATCAAGGGTGCCTACGACGGCGTAGGACGAACCCGTCTGAACATCGACCGCGGCAAGCAAGTGGAGAAAACGCCGGTCGACTGCGGTGTCATCGTCAGTGGCCAGGAGATGCCGACACTCGATATCGCCATGTTCTCGCGTATGATATACCTGACGCACGACACCACCGTCCACGACCGCGAGGCCAAGGACCGCTTCAATCATCTGTCAGATATCCGCAAGATGGGGCTCCAGCACCTGACAAAGCAGATCCTTTCACACCGCGCCCTGTTCGAGAGCTCGTTTTACGAAACCTACAATGATGTCACCAACGAAGTCTATGACCTCATCGAGGGCGCACAGGTGGAAGACCGTCTGTGGCGCAACTGGGTGATTCTGCTGACGGCCTATAAGGTGCTGATGCGTCCCCTGAACCTTCCCTTCGGCTACGAGGAGATGCGCGACTTGTGTGTGGCCGGTATCAAGCGGCAGAATGCCGAGGTTATCTCTAACAACGAGCTTGGCAACCTGTGGAACTCGCTGACATACCTATACGAGGAAGGCATGATCTTCGCCGAGAGCGACTTCAAGGTGAAGTACGTTCAGACGCTGAAGACCGACAAGACCGAACGTGAGTACAAGACGCTGCACCCCATCCTGATGCTGCGTCTGAATCACTTCATCGGCCAGTACAAACGCATGGCCAAGCAGCAGGGCGATACAGTCATGTCGAAGGACTCCATTCGCTACTATCTGACCACCAGCAGCGCATACCTGGGCATGAAGGCCTCAGAGCGCTGGAATGTGTACCAGGGCAACCAGCAGCTCACGGAGAGCAGAACGCAGAAGAGCGGCCTGCAGACCGTATCCAAGATCTGCAAGTTCGACCGCTGCATGTGTTTCGACTATCTGCAGCTGAAGGATAAGTTCGACTTGAATCTGGAGCAGGTATCCTCCGACGTGGCCGACTCGCGCGAAGCTGTCAGCCGTCAGGAGGAGCAGCGCTACTTCGAGAACAAACTGGAACCCGGCTTCTGGGAATCTATGGAAGATTAGCATTTCAGCTTTTCGTCTTTTTACCAACTGTCGTGAGGGCTGGCGCGTGAAGCTTCGGCCCTTTTTAGACGTTTTCCCTTTGCGCGGGCGCGCGGGCGCGCGTAGAAATATGTGCACACATATGCACACACCTGCACACATCTTTATAACGCGCTGAAAATCAACACACGTACATTTTGCACACAAACAAGAAAGTGTGCACACAGTGTGCACACGTTTGCACACAGGCTGCACACAAAATCGGATTTTGCACACAAAAAGCACGTTTTGCACACAGATTTTTTATTTTGCACACAAAGAATATAAGAGTAATAAATTGAAAATCAATTAAGTATATTTTTGTGTGCAGTTGTGTGCAGCGTGTGCAGCCAAAAATGTATTCGTGTGCGCGAAAAATTTTTCTTGATTTTTATTCAAACTTTTGGCCGTAATTCATAGGAAATCACTACCTTTGCGGAGTTTTAATACAGTTTTCCTATGAGCAACATCCTTATCTACGTCAAAATTCCCCTCTACGAACGTGAATGGTGCGAACATCACTTCGGGAGTCCCTGCACCTTTCCTGCAGCTACGAACCTGAACAATGTCATCCGTCATTTCTCGCGGATCCGTCCGTCGGGTGTGGAGCCTGACACGCAGCAACCTGGCGAGCTGGCCATCTGCCTCATGGGCAGTAAGTCAAAAAAACCGGAGGTGTACAATTTCATTTCCACACACGGCAAGGCTGCCATCGGTCAAGCCATCGACGATCTCTTCACCATGCACATGTGGGAGGAACTGACGGATATCGGCTGCCGCTCCATCGCCATCTCCAAGCTCATCATGGACTGGATGGAGCAGAACGGGATATCGATGTCAGGGAACAATTACGAGAATCTCCGGATGAAGTTCCAACGCATAAAGGATGCCTACAAGAATGAAGCCGGCATCAACATCTCTCGCGGCTATAAACACGAGCACACAAAAAAATCCTGTTAAGAATCGTTAAAGTTCCGATTTTTCATTCCACTAAATCGCGATTTTTTTTTAACCCCGTTCAACCCAGTTCAACCATGTTCAAGTGCGTTCACATCAACAAAATTGAAATGGCTCCCGTCGATACGCTGTCGGCTATGGAAGTCGTATCGGAATCCTCATGTCGTTTCTCTTCGGCTGTCACATTCTCCGGAATCGACATTTCGGAGCTCGTAGGAGTAACTGTGGAGGATGACTACAACAACAACCAGAAAGTCTTCACCACGAAGGCAACCTTCAAGACCTGCTCGAAGTTACAGCCTGCAGGGCGACGCATGGCCTTCAGGGTGACATCGGTCGATGGCAAGCGCTTCATGATAGGCTCTCACGCGCGCCCGTACCCTATTATATCTGAAAAGAACCCGTACCCGGAGCGCCCAACTGACGCCGTCCTGAAGACTGTCACGATTACGTGGAAGTCCATGCTGCCGATGCTCCTGATCGAGGAATAGAAGGTATTTTGTCTGAGCGGTCGTACTTCGTACCTTTGTGCAGTCAATAGCAACAAGGTATGAAGTACGATTTCTATATCACAGGTACAATCGGCGAGGAGTTCGACTGGTGGACGGGCCAGCGAGGAACGACCGCTGATATGGTGAAGGCCTTCCTGGACAAACACAAGGATCAGGAAGTCCAGATTGCCGTGAGCTCTCCTGGCGGCTATCTCAACGACGGCATCACCATCGCTGAGATGATTGCCGAGCACGGCAAGTGTAACATGGTCATCGTCGGTATGACAGCCAGCGCCGCCACGGTGCTCTGCATGAAGGCCAAGAGCGTGAAGATCGCCAAAGGCTCTCTCATGCTTATCCACAACTCTTCCCAGTACATCTACTCCGGAGGTCTCTCGAATAAGCAGAAGATTGATGCTTATATCGAGAACCTGAAGAAGACGCGCGAGAACCTTGACACGATTGACAAGGCCATCGCCGACTTCTATGCCTCACGCAATGGTAAGACCATCGAGGAAAACATGGCCATGATGGACAAAGAGAAGTGGATGACCGCTCAGGACGCTGTGGATTTCGGTATCGTGGATGCCATCCTCGATGACGATGAAACGAAAACGCAGACGAAGGCCATCCAGAACGTCTATGCCTCCTATACCGGTATCGAGGAGCATTACGGCCTTCCGCAGTTGCCGGAGTTCGAGAAGGCTGGAGTCAAGGTTCCAAAGGGTGTTATAGCCCGCCTGAAGGAATTCATCTCCAGTTCCGGCGACACGGTCGAAGACGCAGAAGATATTTCCCAAAACCATAAACAAAATCCCATCAAAACAATGAAGAAAATTGTACTGAATCTCATCTGTGCTGTCCTTGCTCTGCAGGACATCGAGATCTGTGAGGACGGCAAGGCCGCCATCACGGAAGATCAGCTCAATGCCTTGGAGAATGCTTTGAAGGAGAAGGACGACCGCATCAAGGCCCTCGAGACCGAGAAACAGACGGCCATCACTGACAAGCAGACCGCCGATCAGGCCAAGGCTAACGCTGAGACAGCTCTTGCAACCCTCCAGCAAGAGTTCAATGCTTTCAAGGAGGAAGCAGGTGGGGATTCTCCCCGCCATGCAGCAACGTCCAATACCCACAAGGAGCCGACGACTGCAAAGGAACTGTTGAACGACATCAAAAACCTTCTGTAACTATGGCAGCACTCGCTAATATGACCGTTGACGAGTTGGCAGCGTCCATCACTCGTGAAGACCTGCGCGAAAGTGCGCAGCAGATCCGTCGCGAACTTGCCCAGATTCCCTTCCAGGTTCTGCAGGACAAGACCGCCAAGTATATCACCATCCTCCCCGGCATCCGCAACCAGATTACCTTCGGCGAACTGGACGGCGATGCCCAGCTGGCTCCCTACAGCACAAAGAACCGCGATGCTGCCGACTACGCTATCGAAGGACGTACGCTCGTTGTGTATCCCGGCAACTGTGCCAAGGACTTCGATCCCATGCCGCTGTTCCACAGCATCTGGGGCGAGTCCATCGCCATGGGCCTGAACATCAGCAAGGGGCAGATCTGCCGCAAGCTGGTGACGATATTCGCAGCCAGGATCGGTATGCACATCAACGACGTGGTATTCGTCGGTGGTGTCCGCAACCGCGCTGGCAAGACCACAGCCGACCTCTTCGATTCGTTCGACACCATCGTCGGTCAGGAGATGCTGGGTGGTAACATCGCTGCCAACAAGGGTAACTACCTGAAGATTGGCAAGATCACCAAGATGAACGCCGAGGAGAAGTTGAAGGAGCTCTGGCGCGCCGCAGACAAGATGCTGAAGGGCCTCTCTGTCTTTATGTACGTCTCCCCCGACGTCTATATGGACTACTGCGACGACTATCAGGCTCGCCACGGCGCGCTTCCGTACAACCAACAGTTCGAGAAGAAGTACCTCGAGGGCACGAACAACAAGTGCGAGTTCGCCGTCCTGGACAACCTCGCCGGTTCCAACTTCATCTACATCACCATCAAGCAGAACCTGCTCCTGGGCACCGATATCATGTACCAGCAGAACGTGCCGTTCATCGGCAGCTACGATCCCTGGTCGTGCACCTTCGCCTACGCAGGTGTCTATGGTGAGCAGATCCGCTCCATCCGCAAGGAGTTCCTCATGATTGGCGACATGACCGAGGACGAGACTGTGGACGATGGCGATGACGAGTCCGAGACCGTTGTTGTCAAGAGTGACGTGACCATCAGCTTCACCAAGGATGTGGACGAAGCCACCATGGGCGAAGAGTATGCCGGTCAGGTGGCCACCACCGACCCCGCCGGTAAGACTTTGGCCTATGAGTCCTCCGACACCGACGTAGCCACCGTTGACGAGAGCACTGGCGCCGTCACCCTCGTGGCTGCCGGTACCACGCTGATTACAGCGAAGTTCGCCGGTGACACCACGCACAACGCTGCGCAGGCAAGCTACGCGCTTACGGTGGCTCCAAGTACCTAAAACTCTTTTTCAGTCTGTGAAGGGCAGCGGCGAAGACGTCATTCTCGAGATGCAGCCGCTGCCCTTAAAAAAGAAAACAAATCGTAAATAAATAAAGTTATGGGTAATTGCACAACAAAAAATCTTTACGCGTCCATCGAGGCCTGCCCCGGTCAGAAGACCATCCCCGGCATCCGTCGTCGCTTGTACTACATCGATAAGAAGTCCATCGCGGCCTTCCCCAAGCTCGGTGATCTGGATGACACCCCTGCTCCGACGGATATGGCAGCCCTGGCGAAGCTGAAGGGAGACTTCACGCTTCAGGGTGACGCCGTCTTCAACTTCATCGACCTGAAGGACGATGCCTCCAACGTGACCTTCGAGACGGTAGGCGAGGATGGCTCCAAGCTGTTCAACAACCAGGCCAACGCTATCGTCACCGGCATGAGTGACGATGTGAAGGGCTTTGCCCGTCAGGCCGTGAAAGACGACCTCGTGTTTGTCTATCAGGACCGCGCTGGAAAGTTCTGTGTCCTGGGCAACGAGATGTTCAAACTTCACGTCACCCCCAGCGGCGACACAGGCTCCGAGGCGACGGGTACCATCACGTCCACGTTCGCCATACAGGTGTATGACGAGTGTCCTGTGCCTACCTATACCGGTAAGCTGAAGATCGCGGCTAATCTCCAGATTGACTGCACCACCGGCGAGGAGGAGGCCATCCCTCAGTCGTAGTTGTCGCCAAGTAAGTTTTGAATAAATGACCGTGGGGCGGTCTCACGTAACGTCGTGGGCCGCCCCTGTTTCTACAAAAAAAATCATGGACAAACTGTTTACTGAAAAAATCGTTGCGTTCCTTAAGATCGAGAAGCCGACAGACGCACAGATCATTGAGGGGGCCACGCTGCTGCTGCAGTGCAATCCCTCACGAGAGCGTGGCATCTATAACTCTGCGTTGCGCAGACCGCAGTCCATGCTGCCGTGGATTGTTACTGACCTGAAGAAGTACCTGGGCATCCGCAAGCGTGGCCTCACGACCGCTGATGTCCCTCAGTACAATGAACGAGTCCTGAAGGATGTCCGCAAGACTCTTTCCGTCGTACCAGAAGGCGTGAAGGTCAAAGACAATGGCAGTATTCCCGTTCTCGGCATCCGTCACCGCCGTGCGGATCACGACCAACTTCCGGAGGATATCCAGAAGATCTGGACGGACAATGCCGAACGCTGGAATACCATGCGCCGTGTGCATGCCCAGCTGGGCGTGATGATAGCCAAGCCCGGCTATGCGCCCTGCGACGGAAATGAGCTGTGCTACCAACTGGCGGAGATGGATAAGGAGCAGCGCAAGGCGTTTGAACGCTATGATAAATTCCAGCTCTCGAAGCCAACCGCACAGCCCGACAGCGTGGAGACGTTCACGGACAACGTGAAAACCGTGCAGAACGCCCGCACGATCGTTTCCCGTGGCCTGTCACGCAAGACACAGACTGACGAGTCTCTGCAGAAGATCCAGAATGCCGTGGACACACTCTTCGCGCTGAAGCAGGCCATCAAGCCCGAGACCGTGGCAAAGCTGAAGGCCATCGGCATCATCATCCCACAGGGTTGAGCCTATGCCCAGGGGGACGAATATAGACGAACTGCTGCGCCCTGTCCGCGAGACGCCCATACAGGCCTATTTCGGGCAGGGGCTCCACACGCTCGGCCTGCTCTCGTGGCTTCTGCCACAAACCGGCAAGGCTGACGTGTGGGTCAGCAGTTATTCCACGAGCGAGCCGTTTCTGAATGGATTCTTCCTCCTCGGGCTGAAAGACTTGATAAGACATTCAGCCATCCTGCTCGATCAGAGGGCCGCACGTAAGACACTCCGGCTGGAGAGTCTTCTTAGCTCGGCCTTCGAGCATGTCTTTCTCGGGCAGAACCATTCGAAACTACTACTCGTGAAAAGCGAGACGATGGCCGTGTCCGTCATCACCTCGCAGAACCAAACCTATGGCGCGCGCGCCGAGAGCACCATCATCACCACCAATCCGCAGGTCTTTGATGTCCTGATGCAACAGTTCATCGATATCTGTGGGGAGGCTGCAGTAGAACTAGATCTAAGCAATGGAAAAGGAATTATTACAGGATGTTGAGCGGTTGGCACGCCTGCTGCTGACACCGGAACAAATCGGTGATCTCCTAGGATTGGACAGTGAACAGCTGGCCATGTTCTCCAATCCATGGAGCGACGTGGGAAAACTGTACCGTCGCATCCTGTCTGAGCGTGCCAAAGAACTTCATGAAAAGACCTTGCGGCTGGCCGACGTTGGCTCGCCCACGGCGCTGGAACAAGCTAACACTTGGTTGCGTGCCGCACAAATATGCATTGAATGAGATTCGATATAGACCTATATGCCGAGAACCTCATGCTGCCTGAAGAGGAGCTGCGGGTGAAACGTGTGGATGAACAAGTCATCCGGCGTGTCATCCGGTTACGCGATATCTACAATTTCATGTTGCGCAACCCCCTGAAGAAAGACCGCGAATATATAGACTATATTCAGGCAACCTACAAAGATGAACAGGGTAAGCCCCTCTCCAAACGCAAGGCCTATGAGGATATCGAAATTCTCCACGCTATCATCGGCAACCTGCAGCAGTGCACCAAGGAATGGCATCGCTGGCGCTTCAATAATATGATTATGGAGGGCTATGCCATCGCCATCAGACATGAGGATGCTGCTGCCATCGCTAAACTCGCACAACAGTACGGAAAATACAACCAGCTTGACAAAAATGATGACCACGACATCGGCTATTCTGAACTGCCGCATATTGTCTTCTGCTTCGACGTGTCGGTGATGGGCTTCCAACCAATCCCCAACGTTAAGGCTCTCATGGAAAAACTGTACACCGAGTTTTCCCAGTCGCGCTTTGCCAATATCGTGGAGGATGCTGACGCGGTGGAAATTGCCAACGAACCGGACAATAGAAAACTTCCAGCAAATGCAGACACTAGAGCAATATCTGAATAGGGCGCAGGCCTATGTCCTGGCACTCCTGCCGAAGTTCCTGACCATGGTCGCAGGACGCGGTACAGGCAAAGGCTTGGTGTGCGCCAGCATCCTTCGCCGGAACATCGAGCAGATGCCTGGATCCAACACCGGACTTGTGGGGCCTAATTCCAAGCGAATGTGGACCAACATCATCCCGAGTTGGGATACGCATCTGCGTCGATGGGGCTTCGTGGAGGGAGTGCATTACACGTGGGGACGCAAGCCGGCCAAGGCGTGGGGCTGGAAGGAGCCCATCATCAAACCCTTGAATTGGGAAAATACGTTGTCCTTCTATACCGGTGCCTATGCCACCATTATAAGCCAGGACAGAAAAGGTACATCGAACAGCCAGAGCTTCGACTACTTGCTAATCGATGAGTGTAAGTTCATAAATTATGCCCAGTTCAAGGATGAGACACTCCCTGCCAACCGTGGCAACGGCAACGCCTTTGGCCAGCTCTATTTCCACCACGGCATCGCCAAGTTCTCAGATATGCCCACCACTAAAAAGGGTTCGTGGTTCCTCGCGGATCGTGAAAAGTGTGATGCGGAGAAAGTAAAGGTGCTGGAAGGACTGTTGGCCTCGTTCTGGGGGCTGCGACAGCAAATAGCCAACAAGGTAGAAGCCCGCATCCCGGTGACGGCTCAGGAGCGATATAACCTGAAAAGGCTGTCCCGTGTCATCAACATGATGCGCGCGGACACATTCCTGTACAAGGAGTTTAGCAGCATCGAGAATCTGGAGATTCTGGGGGAGGACTTCATCCGTCAATGCCACCGCGACATGCCTCCAGCCACCTTCCGCACGACGATTATGTGCCAGCGTGTGGAACACTCCGAGGACTCTTTCTACAACGCTAAGAGCGACCGAAATCTCTACACCGCCGTCGATAAGACCTACATCGACTCTCTGGGCTACGACATGGAAAAGCTGCGCCACGTCGATTGCCGCATGGATGCTGATATCAACAAGGAAGAGCCGCTGTATATTGCTTTCGATGCCAACACGAACATCAACTGGTGTGTCGTTGGACAGCCTGGGCACGACCTGAAGCTGCGCATCCTGAAGTCCTTCTACGTCAAATACGAGCGTCGCTTGCCTGAGTTGGTCGATGATTTCTGCGCCTACTACCTCCCGCTGCGTCATAAAGAGGTAGTCTTCTGCTTCGACTCGACCTTTGTTGGCAACAACTTTGCCGTCGATAGTAATGACTTCCATACTGTCATCAAGCACTGCCTGATGAGAAACGGTTGGACTGTCCGCGAAATCTATATCGGCACCCCTTGGAAGCACCCGGTAAAGAACTCGCTCATCAACCGTATGTTCCTTGGGCAGGCGCGGTACCAGATTCTTATCAACGAGGAAAACAATCCGGACCTTTTGGTCAGTATTGATTCAGCCATGACCATTAACGGCACAAACCAGAAGGATAAGTCAGGCGAGAAAGAACCGGAGACCGAGGAGAATCAGCTGCAGGGACGCACCGACGGATCCGACGCTTTTGATACTCTCTGCATAGCGGTGGAAACGGGCAGCGGCCAGATGTACAGTGGCGGCGGTGGTGGTGATATCATTTGAAGTAAGTCATGTTTTTTTCGGGTCTTCGCAGGGATGCGCAGACCTTTTTTTTGAATGGGCCGCCATCGGCCCCACTGTGCACCTTGGACGTCATAGGGACGTGCTAAGCACCTCGAAAGCACGGGAGAACGGCCGCACGCTACGCTCCGGTGTTATGGCTCCAGCATGAGATTCCTGATGACATCAAGTGGCCGCTCGGTTGGGTAAGTACACATCGATGATATGCACACACCCACGCGGCCCGATGGGCAACACGGCCAGTCGATGTCGGACACACACGCTGAAATCATTACACGCTGCACTCCGCTGCGGCTGTTCTCCTTATGCTTTCGAGGTGCTATGCCATGCGGCATGAAGGTGCCTGACTGGATGATAGTGCACCGCCAATGCGGCGCACCCGCACACCCTCATAGGTGTGCAGAGACCGCGGATAAGCAACCATCATCGCCATCGTCATCGTCGCCGCGCGTTCGTCAAGCGGCGCAAGTGCCCATACATATACCGCTGCGCTCATAGGGTGTAATTACGCCTCGGGCGTAGGGCGGTGTCGGGCTCACTTCCGTGAAACTTCCTTGCAAATCCAAGGAAGCGAAGATTTTTTGTCTGGAAATCAGGCTTTTTGCTTTGTGACGGTGTTCACAACTTTTTGAAAAGCCTGTTTACAGTTTTTTCTGAGCTACTGGGGCGAATAAAAAAAGAAAAGGAGACCGAGGCGCGGGTCTCCTTTCCGGGTGTCGTTACAAGAGAGTGGTCATCTTTTTGTTCAACCTTGGGCAGTGCCCTAAAAGCCTAACAGAATCGCCTCAGATATTTTCGGCAGCACGTCGGATGCGCTCCGAAAGATCTATGAGAGCTCCGCGGAGCTGCTCTTTCTCTTTAGGCGTGAACTCGCACGGGTTCCCGTGTCCGTCCACTTCGTTGAGCCGCTGGTAGAACCAGGACACAGACTTCTGAAAGTAGTCATTGGCGATGTGACGCCAATTGATGTTCAAATCGATGTCGCGCAGTGCAGACCGCACTTTCGACTTCTCTGCCTGCTCACCATATTGTTGAGCTTTCTGCTTGGCAGCCTGCAGTTCTTCTTCGTAGGTCATAGTTTGAATTTGCTGTTTGGATGTCGATGTGAAGACTTTCGGAAAGACCCCGCCGCCGGAGCGGCGGGGCTGTCTGTGTCACGAGTATCTGTCAAGCAGCTTGTCGATGCAATCCTCGACGTACCTTTCCAGATAGTAGGGACTCTGTCCTTTTGCCGATTGGCAGTTCCTTACGGCAAGGATTAGTTCCCACTCGTCTTCCGAAATGTCTTTCATCATAGGCTTCCGGTTTTGGGTTAAACATTAAGTTAATGAACACTTGTCTCTTGTAAGACGATGCAAAGGTAGGTATAATATTTTATACCGCCAAATATTTGGTGAAATATTTTATACCAATGGGCGTTTTTTTTGTTGTTTGGTCTATTCCCCTGTATTTTCATATATAAATAAAGTGTCTTACCTTTGCCGTAGAAATTAAAAAGATATGGCATCACTCTATAGTCAACCTTCAGCGCTCTGCTTTTCATCTGCCATCTCGGACATTGTGTTTCACAGTAATGCTGAGAGTGGTGTGCTGGTTCTGGACTTGGTGGCGGGAGAGACCCGCATCCATGTCCTAGAGGAAACGATGTATCCGAATGGCGACGGGAGCGTCGCTGTCAATGATGTCAGCTCACTTGTAGAACCATATGTGAAGAAATACCTGCAGATGAGTATGGAATGTTCCTTCACAGATACTGCAGGGGCTGCAAGCATCACACCTGTCACCATCCTCTTCTCGATGGCCGACGTGGACGGTGCGGCCAGCGACTTTACCACGAACCATTTCCTGACAGTCCTGAACGGCGAGAAAATAACGGCGCGTGGCCGTGAGGAACGTCTGTATGCCTATGGCGCAAACGTTGTCACTGTGACGGCTACCCTCCAGCTTGCTAACGGCTCGTTCGGCACACAGACGGCATCGTTGAACGCAGCGAGTACCACAGGCAGCATCTCGCAGTTCGATGTGTCGCCGGACAATATAGTGATGCTCCTCGGTCTTTCGACAGCCCGCCTGCTGTCCTACATCGTGGAAGCGGGCAACCGGCTGCAGCGCTTCCGTTGCGTGACGGATGCCGTCTCTCCCGCACCCTCCCTGCTATTTACAAATAGCTTCGGCTGTCAGGAGTTCATCCATTGTGTCGGCAAGCACAAGAAAGACTCGAAATACGACCGTAAATCGACACGCATTCGAGGTTTCATGCGTAACTATCTCGTCACTGAGGAAAGGAAGTTCACGGGAAACACAGGGTGGCTCAATGAGGCGATGGCCGATTGGGCAGATGAGCTGTTCCGGTCTGATGAAGTCTATCTCTGGGTGGATGGCGTGCGAGGTCGCGAGGTGTTCATCTCTGAATCGAAGAGCGAAATCAACAATGAAGATGACAACATGCCGGCCTTCGAGTTCACCTACGCCTACGCTCAGCGCATCCATAATGTGATGCAGCCTGAGCACGCCGGACGTATCTTCGACAACACATTTGACCACACTTTCAATTGATATGGGAAACAAGACAAAGAAAGCAATACACCTGAAGGACGCGCAACTGTTCCTCGATGAGTGCAAGCTCGCCCGTGAAAAGGTTTGGCTCGTTGCCCTTAGTTCAAAAGGTGAACTCCTCCGCTTCGACGGATGGCTGGTACAAAGCAGCCATTGGACGGCAGGGACTCATGATTTCTATAATCCTGTGAGCAGGCAAATCCGTAAGGTGCGCGATATCCTGATATTTGAGATTAACGGACATCCAGTATATATATAATGGTAGAGAATTTCTTTTATGACATTACCCGGCCAAATGTCGTTGCGAGCGAGGCAGTGACGGCTAGTGGCATCTATAGCTCTCCTGAGCAGGAGAAAGTTATGTCCGTGAAGGCCGATGATGGGAACACCTATGACGTGGTGGCTTGGGACTATGATAACCAGCTCCCCTATAAGCTGAAGGAGAAGGTGGAGAAAAACTCCGTGATGAGCCAGGATAAGTTTTTCAACGTTTTGACCTGCTATGGCCGCGGCTTGGAGTACATGGATATGGCTACGCTGGGGGAGAAAGTTCAGAAGCCATCGAAAGATGCGGACGTGCGAAAGTTCTTCATGCGCAACAATGTGAAACGCTTCTTCGCGGAGCAGATCACAGACCTGAAGTATTACTTCTTCTGCGTCTGCGTGGTCATCTTGAATCGCGAGCGCAAGAAAATCGTGCGTGTCGTTCATAAGGATGCCTGCCATGTGCGCTTCCAAAAGGCTGATGAGACCGGACGCATCAAGAACATCTTCTTCGCAGACTGGAAAGACAACAACAATCCCGAACATGTGGAAGTCACACCCCTGCTTGATGAGTACGACCCGCTCGGGGACTTGCTGGCTCGTACAGATAAGGAAAAGGATGCTCTGGGACAGTTCAAGAAGGCTCCGATGAGCCATACACGTTTCGCCATCGTCTGCCGTATGCCAACAGTCGGCTGTCAGTATTACCCCATCCCTTACTGGAGCGCTACGCTTCGTGACGGGTGGTATGATATCTACGGACTCCTGACGGCTGCCAAGAAAGCGAAGATAAAGAACGGGCAGAATATTCGGTACCATGTGGAAATCAACACGGAGTTCTGGGAAAACCGCGCCCGTGCGAAGGGCATCTCCATGGGGACTCCTGAGTTCCAGGCCATGAAGGATGAGTTCATCACGAAGCTGCGCGATTACCTGGGCGGCTCTGAGAACAGCGACAAAATGGTTTGGAGTGAGTTCCAGGCCCTGATGGACGGCAAGGAGCGCCACAACATCAAGATCAACGTTGTCGATACGAGCAAGGCAGGGAACGAATACAATGATGATGTCGCGGAGGCATCTAACGTTCTGGCCTACTCCGACAACGTCCATCCGAATCTTGCCGGTGCCACTCCTGGCAAGAGCCAGATGAACAACTCCGGTTCTGATAAGCGGGAACTGTTCACCATGAAGCAGGCACTGGAGACGATGCCGCATGACATGATGATGACTGTGCACAACACCATCATCTACTTCAACGAATGGCAGGAAAAGGTGTTCCCGGACGTGCCCATCATCCTGCTGACAACGCTTGATAAGAACACGGATGCCAAGGAGGTGTCCACAAATAACGAAGGTAACAATGGGAATTCTAGCAGCAATAACTAAGGAGGTGTTCGAGGCCAACGTGCCTGTGGCTAAGATGCCAGACAGGAACACCAGCGTCTTCACTCGCATGGAAGTCATGTTGAAGGAGTCGTATGACATGCTGATACAGACACTTGTGTCACCTGATCTCGAGAGTCAGCTGGAAGAAGAAACACGTCTTAGGGGGCATTGTATCCGGCTGGTATGTCTCAATGCCTTCGTGCGGACGTGCAGGTCTCTTGACCTGGTACTGACAGCCACCGGCTTCGGCATCGTTTCAACAGAAAGTACGGCACCGGCATCGAAGAGCCGCGTCGAGGCGCTTGTGGAGGAGGTGGCCTGCGAAGAAATAAAGGCCATCGATGAGGTGATTCAGCAGCTGGTGAAAATCGAAGGATGGGGCGCAACAGAACAGGCCGAACAAAGAATACCGACACTGTTCTATCTCTCCCGGCACCTGAAGCGGTTCACGACGCTGCCCCTTAGCAGACAGGGCTGGCAGACGGCTCAGGGACGCGCCATCACGGCGGACGCGCTGCTGCGCGAGGAAGTGGGTGACGAATACATGGATGAGCTACTGCAGAAGACTCGGACGGCAAGCCTGAATTCCGCAGACGTTATCGTCGTAGAGAAGTGCAACCGCTTCACGGGGGATTTCCTGTCGAACTACGAGCTGACAAATGGCTGTCCGAATCAGTTGCTGCTGCGCCAGATCGTGCACCAGCTGGAGAGCTATCGTGACAGTTATCCCACCTATTGCCAGTCCAAGATTTATGCCAAGCGCCATGCCAAGGGATATGAAAACCAAAAAGAAGATCCGTCATTCTTCTTTATGTAAGGAGATGGCGTTCACGGTACCGACCTCCTGGGAAAATCTTACACAACAGCAGCTGCGCCATATCGTACGGTTGTTGTGGCTCTTTCAGGATGGCCCCGAATGGGAGTACCGCGTTCAGTGTGCTGCACTGTTGCACTTCTGCTCGGTAGAGGTGGTGAAGCCAACGGATCAAGGATGGCTGTGCCGTCAGCACAAGACGGGCGATGAATTCCTCCTGGATCCGGAACTGCTGCCCTCGATGCTTGAAACGGTCGCATGGACGGTGCACCCGGAAAGGATGAGGGTTCGCATCGAGGCTATCGGACAGTACACGGCCGTGGACTTCGAGCTGCGCACGCTGATGTTCGGCGCTTATCTGGCGTGCGAGAACTACTTTCAGGCGTTCCTGCAGACGAAGAGCACTAAACACCTTGCAGCCATGGCGAGATTCCTGTACCAAATGCCCGAGGCCGACCCTTCGCCCGAATTCAAGGAGGAGGAACTGATGGGCGTGTTTCTGTGGTTCAACGCCGTGAAGCAGCTGCTGGGGGGATCCTTTCCACATTTCCTGAAACCGTCTTCCAGTACCGGCACATCGACGGGGATGGAGAATCAGATGGAAAGCGTCCGGGCGCAAATACGCCTGCTCACCAAGGGTGATGTGACCAAACGTGAATATATATTGGACAAAACGGATACATGGGCCGCCCTGGAGGAACTGGACGCGCTGGCCATGGAAGCCGAGGAAATAAAGAAGAAATATGGAAAGTAACACCTTTGACGCCATCAGCTATTTCACGGGAATGGCTGCATCGAATATCCTGGCACAGGAAAAGGGATTCTTGGCCGTGACAATCTCCAACACAGACAACCTGGAGGCCTTGATGGAAGAGTATCGCGACAATGACCGCTTCGTGGCCATCGCGGACACCAGCAGCGGCAATCTCTCATCTCCCGACGGGGCCTATGGTTTCCAGAAACGCAGGGCCTACACCGTATTCATCCTCTCGGCTTATGAATATGGTAATATGGCGAGCCGCCAGGAGGAGCTGGAACTTTGCCGCCAGTTGTTCCATCAATTTGTGTCGAAGATCATTCATGATAAGTACCAGTACGAGGAGAAACAGATGTTTTTCGATACACATGCCATCCCGAATCAGGAGCTGGGACGTTACTATCTCTCAGGCATGACAGGCCTGCACTTTACACTCTATACATGGGAACCCATCGATCTGCAGTATGAAGAGAATCAATGGAGCACTGACCCCCGAGACTGAAGAGGAACTTCGAAAATGGGAGGAGGACTGGAGCGACATGATGGTCAAGATATGGACGGAGAACATCATGCGGCTGGGTATCGTGGACACAGGGCACCTGATGAATTCGCTGACAGGTCGTGTGGTCGCTAGTATGGACCATCGTGAGCTGATACATGATTTCGCCAAATACGGCATCTATGTGGCGCGTGGTACCGGGCGCGGCTATAAACCAGGTAACCCCGGTGATCTTCCGTTCCTTGATAAATCGTACCGTAAGGCTCACGGCCTTGACAAACCGAGGAAAGTAGGCCCTGCATGGGGCGGCGATATCGCGGGCGGCCATCCGCTCAGCAAGAAACGTAACTGGTTCCTGAAGAAATACCTGCGCTCGATGTATGTACTGGCGGAGACGGAGCGTAACGTGTACGGCGAGATGTTCATGGGTAACGTCTCCAACGTGCTCGATGCCATCCTTGGCGGTCTCGACGGCGGCAAGATCCCTGACAGGAATGGAAAGGATATGAGCTACGTCCTGGCAGGTTTCTAGTATTTTCACAGGTGGAAAATTCTTTGTAATTTTGCAGAAAATAAAGCAGCATGACGTACAATACAGAATATATGAGGCAATGGTTTGAGGGCATCCGCGACGAACGGATGACTCATGCCAATACGGCGACCCGTGTAGGTACGGCATTTCTCATGCTGCTACATTATCTGCTGGATGCTGACACTCCCTTCATTCGCAAGGACCAGGAGGATTCCACGAACTACCTACTAAGGCTGATAGCCGGTGCCGTCATCGGCGAGGCAGGGCAGATTCGGCTGAATCCGGACGGTTCTATCAGCTGCGGGAACCTGCAGGTGGAAGGGAACGCAATCTTCAACGAATTGGTGTTCAACCACCAGAACGTACTGGAGGGCGACACCTACTTCACAGACAGGGGAATCATCGATACGCTGGAGTACCTGGGCAATGGGCAGTACCGCCTGGCGATGCGTAAGATGTACGAGAATGACAGCATAACGTTCCATACCTACGATGTGCTGCGCTGCGCAATGAACAACCTCGACGTCGGGCGAACTTACAAGACCTCATGGATGCGTGTGGATGCTGTAGATCTGAGCGCAAATACCATGGATGTAACACTGTACGACAATGAAGATGTACCGGGCCATCAGAACTATGCGCCTGCAGCTGCAGCAAGGGTCGTGCGCTGGGGCAATCAGATCGATGCAAGCCGTCAGCAGACCTTCTTCATATCATCGGAGGACGGCCGTTTCCTGTTCCTGCAGGGCGTGACGCAGCCCATTCTTACAGATGGCAACTATGCTGCTTTCTTCGGAGTACCGCCACAGCTTGACGTTCTGAAGGGACTGCCATTGAATGCCCGGCAGCCGTATATCTTCGCCCGTGGCTTGATAGTCCAGGATATCATCCGGATTGACTACCTCGGGAACCCCGAATATACCGCCCGCGACTGTGGAACCTGGGATGCCCTGCGACAGTATGTCCACGGCTATGATGAGACGGCACACGGCTATTTCACTGACCGCGTGTGGTGGGGAGGTTGCCTGTGGCAGGCTGCTGTGGCTCTGCCTACGATAGGCCGTGAGCCACGCTATAACAACGCGGACTGGGTGTGCCTGCTGGGTGGCAAGAACATGTCGCTGGAGATCTATTCCAGTGCCGGTGATCATTTCCCTGCAGGGAAACCGTGGCAGACGGTCCTGACGGCAGAGCTGTGGAATGCCGAGATGCAGATATCGGAGGCAGAGATTGGACGCAACAATATCTCATGGCAACGAATCAGCAGCGACGCTCAGGGCGATATCGCATGGAACATCCAGCACGCACAAGGTATGGTGGGGCTGCAGCTGACGGTACAGTCTTCGGTTGACTTCCCCGGGAACTTGGCTGCAGGGGCGCAGGTCGGATTCCGCTGTGATATCTATATACCAGAACAAAACGACACATTTAGTGCTATGTATTCAATACTCATGTAATAGTTAGAGCCATGCAGATAAGAAAGAATCAGGGCCGCGTCGTCCATTCCTCGCTGAGTTTCATCTTCCAGGTGGTGGAGATGGGCGGCTCGCTGCTTCAGAAATATGATGCCACGACGGCCTCCTTTATCCCGCACAGGGGCGTGACGCCTCTCGTGCTGCAGCCACAGCTGATCGTCAGCGACCCCGACGGCACGGTGGCCACTGCGGACTACGTTTCCCAGATGAGGAATGTTTCCTGGGAACTGACGCTGATGTCAGGAGGCAGCAGCTCCACTTTACCGGCTACGTCCGGAGCTGTCACAAACTATGCCGTTGACAGTACAACAAAACGGCTGACACTGTTCCGCAATGTCCAGCCGCAGGAGGTCGTGCACGTCCGTTTCTTCGGTCAGTACTTGGATGCCCGACGAAACGAGGTGTTCGATTTCGAATGGACGCGCGACTGTTCAACCGAAGTTCAGACAGACCTGAATATCACGCTGGATACCGGGCAGTGGCGCAGTAAGGTTCGCATGATACCCATGCGCCGCTGGGGACAGTTCGGCATTCCCGTACAGCTGAAGAATGGTCCTGAGAATATCGCAGATGCTGATGCGTCCTATCAATGGCAGTGGTGGAACGCTGCAACGAATGCTTGGAGCGAGGACTTCTCTGAGCAGGCATGGCTGGTCAGCGGCGAGCAGACAAAGGAAATAACCGTTGACCAGGACTTCATTCAGGATGTGAGGCTCAGGGTGATGGCCATCGCCTTCGGCAACGTCAACACGGCACAGTATTTCACGACCCGTCTGCAGCGATGGTACGGTCAGTTTGACTATGACGTGGAGTTCCTGAGAGGTAAGTATATCTTCCATGACACAGATACGGTGGTACTGAATGCCTGGGTAGCCAACGCCAAGGGAAAGATCAGTTCGCCGTGCATGTACTTCGACATGGAACTGTTCTTCGCCATCGGCACAGGGGACTTCGAAAGCGTGGGTTATGGCGAGGAAGTCATCATCAAACGAAACGGTCTGCAGGGCGGGCAGCCGAAGGCAGGCATCCTGCTCCGCGAGCTGAGTGCTTTTCGTGCACTCTGCGAAGACAATGGTACGCCCCTTTGCCTGGATGACGGCACACCACTATTTGCACAATTCCCCACTAAATCAAGACAGGTATGAATGCATTGAAATATTACATCATCAGCCATCGGGATGCAGCAAGGCTGGGTCTGACAGGCTATCGGCAGGGCACGCCGGAGAAAGGATATGTAGTGCACAGCGGCGATTTCGTCGGAGCGACAGAAGACTTCCTGGAACGTGCAAAGCTGGTGAGTGAACAAGAGGCTTTGGATTTCATAAAAACGCTGAAACATGAATAACGTATCAAGAATCAAAACGCTGTACGCCTATGAGGATGGCGATACAATCACCCCGCGCATGGGGGTGCAGATAGCAGCGGGTCACGGCCTGCAGCAATTCTACGATGCCCAGACGCACGTCGTGACGAACACGGATTTCGGCACTTACCCTGCCACGCTGTTCCCGCAACCTTATAGCGGCAAGGAGGGTTTCGTGGTGGTGCCTGCAGTCGGTGGCCAGTGGTATCTGAACAATATCTCAGACAATTCCGGAATCTTGGACGCGAACGGTGCCGTGAAGAGCGCCTATTCGTCCATGTTCGAGGTGACGACTGTCACGATGAACGGCAAGACGTTCCCCGGTCTTGTCATCAAGAGCAACTTGGTGACACCGCAGAACAATGTGGCGACCGATATCTATATTTATTATGCGGGCACGTATGCCGGCAAACAGTTCGTCTGTGAGCAGATGATCCCCGTGCAGACAGTGGTCGGCAACGCCTACAAGCTGCTGGTTTCTGTCGCCGGCGCCAACGGAACGGGCGATGAAGTGCTGTCCGATGACCAAGACTGGATACAATATACTGCGATGCTGCAGATGATGTCCACGGGAACTACCATCAGCGATGCCGTCATCACTTTCGAACATTTCGGAAGCAACGGCTGGGAGGCTGTCACTCATCAGGCGGGCGTTGTAGAGGTGAACAGCGCGAATCACACCCTGAAGCTATATGATGCAGCTGTCGATGGTACTGAACTCTATCGTGCGAAGGCCGTCTATCTCGGTAAGACGTACTACGAGACAATGAACCCCACGGATGAGCACGACCCGTACTATATCGTTGACGGCTGCTCGATTGCCGGTGATACGGTGCAGCGTGGTGAGACGGTTTCCTTCAATCCCAAGGTCTATAAACGCCGCAATGGGGTAGGAGAGGAGGATGCCGACGTGACCGCGAGTGAAGGGTGGACATTCACCTATACGCTCGTGTCACAACGCACAGGAGACACCATCACCGCCATCAACCAGACGGGCATCACCTTTGAGACTCTGACTCAATATGGCGGCATCTCCGTTCGCATACAAGCAAGCAAAGCATAGCCATGCATCTGTCCCGCATCAAAAATCTCCTGGCAGCTCCTGAGTCCAGCGTGGAGTACTACTTGACGGCATCAGTCCCGTCTATTGCTGCCAACGCATCGGGTGTGGTGAATACACCCACCTTGAACGTCGTTGTCAGCCGCTACAAAAAAGTGGGGGCAGAAGCTGCTGTGCTTACAACGGATGGAACGCTGCGCCTCTATACTGTGTCAGGTTCCATACGGACGGCGTTTTCGACGCAACCATCTGCGTCGGCTCAGACCTTCAACTTCGAGGCTGGATATGGGCAGGGGTGCACAAGTATACAGGTAGAGCTGACGGATAAGGATGGCAATCAGATGTGCTCTCCCTTGTCCATACCAGTAATCTGGAAGGGTGCAGATGCTGTGACCTACGAGATACAGACGAGCGTCTCCGTTATACCCGCAGATGCTAATGGCCAAGTGCAGGGGGGCACAATCCTTGCAGTCCCTTATCAGATTGTCGGAGCTTCAAGGACGGCACTACTCGGATCTCCTTGGGTCGTACAGTACAGCGTTAACAACGGTGCGTCATGGAGTGATTGCGTCGATATTTATTACTCCAACTATAATCTTGGCCCCGGCGTCCCCGCGTCAGTGGTCGCAACTGTCACGCAAGCTCTGTACTTCCGGCTCTGTAAGGTAGTTGGAGGCACATATCAAGAGGTCTACCGAATAGCACCATTGCAAATCGTTAGGGACGGAGCCCCCGGCGAACGTGGTAAGACTGGACGGTTCTATTATTACGACGGACCGTTCGACAATACCAAAGAATACACGTCAACGGACAAACTCGCACCGTACGTGGCCTTTGAATGGACTGACACGAGGACTGTCAACGGTACAACGACACTCGTAAGGGTGACAAACTATTACATGCTGGTAGCAGACTCCAATCGGTCTGGAAACACACTCGTCGCTCCACGTACGGAATCTGCTACTGGCGTGTGGGAACTGATGGAGACGAATTTCAGGTATATGATTGCCGAGGCCTTTTTCACGAATTTCGCGAAGCTCGGCAGTGCCGTCTTCAGCGGCGATTGGATGATCTCGCAGCATGGAACGCTCAATGGTGCCGCATCGACGGCATACCAGAACTTCGATGCCTCAGATCCCACGGGAACTGTCGCCGGCCATTTCGTCCCGAATTATGCAATAGACTTTCTTACAGGAAGGGCTTATTTGAATGAGGCCTTCATCAGAGGCGTTCTGCGCGTGAAGGCTTTATATACGGAACTCGGTGGATTCGTTCAAGACGGACAACTATCCTACCTTGATCTGAATACAAGTATTGGGAATACTTATGTCATCCCTGAATCGGAAGTACAGCATCTACCCGCAGCAACAAACTACGAAGGCCTTACATTGAACGTGCTCTTCTCTCCCGGGTCCATCTTGTATTGTAACGACGGCATCTATGCAGCCATCTATACAGGTGGAAACTCTTACCCTGCCAGCGCTCAAAGGACCGATATAAAAGGCCTGCATGACACGGAGGGCGGTGCAGTTCTCACAATTCAGGCAATAAACGCATACGGTGGAGAATCAGGAATAAAATGGGTAGTTATTGGACAGCGTGGGGTGTTGCGCCTCCGGGGTTATCACGCAAATGCAGACGAGGCAATGCAACTGTTGCCTGACGGTCGTCTCTTGATACAAACTTAAAAAATACATCATGGACAAAAAGTTAATGAGAGAACTCGAGAGCCTGAATGTAGGTGCGCACACCCACATTCTGGGCTATGACACGCAAGCCGGCAAGGTCGGTCTTGTTGCCGTGTCAGAAATCAGTGGTAATATCCCTTGGTTCGGCCGCAAGTGGGCCAAGGCGAACTCTTCTCCCGTCGGTTCTCCGGTGGGCGACTTCGACCTCGGTCAGGTGCTGGCCAAGCAGCTGGGGCTCGGAGGCTATCTGGTGACCAACGACCACCAGCGTCAGAAACTGTCACCTACGAGCCACAACTTCTTGGAGAATGGTGCTGCAGCTGACTTGACGGGTGCCGCCGGTCACTACCAGTGGGGCTGGAATGTTCCCATGTATCTCCAGGTGTACGAAGACAGCACCTACCTGTACGAGACCATTTCCCTGGGCGGCCCGAGAAAGGGCTTCTGGAACTACTACATCCCCGTCGGTTCGCGCTCGTGTGCGGGCTATGCTGCAATGGATCGCACGAACACGAAGCTGGTGAGCTATGTCAACGAGGGCACGCAGTACCGAGGTGGAAACAACGACTCCAGTTTGGACGCTGCCTATAACTCGCAGCTGTGTAAGCCGGTTACCAATCTTGATATCAGTGCGTTTCGCACGGCGGCGCGCAAGAACGGGACGCTGTGGTTCGCTAATGAACGTGTCATGCAGTACGTCACGGCCGCGCTGAAGCGTATCATATTCGGCAACCGGAACATTCAGGCGGCTTTCAACGGTACGCTGGATGCCAACGGCCTGCGACAGGGCGGAACTGGAATGGGTATTGACTCTCCTGCGAGCTGGGATGGTCATTTCGCTTATTATCCGTACATCCGTCTTGACGTAGGTATTGATAGCGGCGATCTGACGGGACTCCTCAGCACGGAGATAACAGAAGCTGGAGTCCAGAGGACTATCGGCAATATACCTTCGTTCTATGGTCTGAAGAATGACTATAAGTATCTGACATGTATGAGCGAAAACATGCTGCTGCAGGACAATGCTGATAAATCACAGTCGCTATTCGTCGCAGACATAATCGACGGCAGCAACATGAATCTTAACAGCGTCGCAGGCTTGCGTCAGGTGGCAAAAGGTCCCGTCGCCTCGTCTGCTGGATGGCAATACCCAAAGAACTGGGTGCTGAAAGACCTGGCGTTCTTCCCGGGCGAGGAGCTGGGCGGAAGCGAGAGCACCTATTTCTGCGACGGATATTATAATCCTGCATCCACTAGCGGTTTGCGTGGTGCCCTCTTGCTTGGCGATGCGAGCGGCGCCGACTCTGCGGGCTCGTTGTACCTCGCTGGTAACACTGCGGTCTCGTATGCCTTTGCTTACCGGGGCGCGTTCCTCTGCGAATGGGCAGAGGCGTTCACCACGCAACCATTCTGGGCCGTGGAAGCCTGAGCAAACGGCGGGGGCGTTGTAAGCGCGGAGCGCAAAGCACACCGGCGCGAAGCGCCCCCGCCCGCAGGGCGGCCAATGCCGCGAAGCGGCCGATTTTAAATCGCATCGTGGAAAAATTATTAAAATTGCAATAAAATTGCGCTCTTTGACTTGTTGTAAAAGAATAAATGTGTAACTTTGCACCCGCTTTCCGTTACGAAAGCTGGTAGAACTCCCAAGCGCGGTTTGCGTGGTGCCAAATTGCTTGGCAATGCGAACAACGCCGACAATGCGGGCTCGTTGTACCTCAATGGTAACAATGCGGTCTCGAATGCCAATGCGAACCGGGGCGCGTTCCTCAACAAGACGAAATCTTTTTTAAGGGAGTGAGCCAGACCCAAAGGTCAAAAATAGCTGAGATGACAGCGAGCCTCGTAGCCCTGAAGGGCGAGCGGCATACCTGTCTGGACGTCTTTGCAGACAGCCGCCAAGCACCTTTAGATCCCGCCAAGACCCCGCCAAGACCCCTTTATCTTACCCACTAAGAACCCGTCTCATGCGCAGGATTTGCGACAGGCAGGAGAATGAGTCGATGGATAATGCCCACAAGGCTTTCGACAACTACTCCGACCAGAAGCACTCCCGTGACTACGTGCAGGCCTTCGAGGCAGATCTTGAAGAGAACCTGCGGGCGATTGTGCAGCAGATAGCCGAAGAGTCATGGCAGCCCGGTGGATACACCGAGAAAGTCATCTTCGAGCGCAAGCAGCGCAAGCTGGCCAAGGCTCCCATCGAGGACCACGTGCTGGAGAGTGCCACTATATTGCCCTACGAGAAAGCCATCTATGATTATTCTACTTGGCGGGCACCAGCCGTGAAGCCCGGACTGGGCACACACGGCCTGTTCCGTCATCTCCGGAATGAGCTCTATGCGTGGTCCCAGGAGGAGATGGCCTACTATGTGGCCATCGACGCACACCACTACTTTCCACTGATGGATCATGCCATCCTGAAGGATGCCCTTGCCCGACTTGTAAAGCCGGGCAAACTGCTCACATTCTTCTTCAAGGTGGTGGACAGCTATCCACAGGGCACGCCGCTGGGCATCAAGGTGGCGCAGCTCTTCGGGCAAATATACCTCGCTCGCTTTGACAGACTGGCTATGCGATTCTTCGACATCGGGAAGGATCCTGAGAAGCTGGCCTATTGGACGAACCGGTACGTCACGGATCGCATCTGCACCGCGAGGACAAAGGCTGACTACGATGACTTGTGCCGCGGCCCTGCATTCCTGGCAGGGAAGTTCCAGCGCTATGTGCGGCGCGGTCTGCCCTTCTACCTCCGCTTCGTCGATAACATCATCTTCCGGCACGCTGACAAGACAGTCTTGCACATCGTGCTCGAGCTGACCATCATGCACCTGGCACGTGACTGGCATGTGACTGTCAACAAGGACTACAACGTGAGGCCGTGCTGGACAGGAATCCGACTGTGCGGCTACGTCTTCTATCACGACCATGTGGCCGCAGGGAAACGCAATAAGAAAGAGCTGGCCAGGCACGTGAGGAAGCTGCAGAAGAAGGGCTTCGATGAGGAACAAATCCGAATTCGCCTGTCCTCGAGGTTTGGGTATATCAAACATGCAAACAGTACACATTTATTCAAGACTCTAGGTATGGAAAAGACACTTGGAAAAATCATCAAGAACCGCCGCGTGAGGCCTCCGTTCCCCGGAATGACCGGCAACCAGAAAGTGAAATTCTCCTCAATCGTTAACGAATGTAAAACGGGGGGGGGGTAAATTGTAAAATCCTTCTCATCGACTACAAAGTGCTGGACTCCAAAATCGACAAAGACACCTTCATGGTGCAGGTCGAAAAGTCTGACGGAGGACAGCAGATGGTGGAGAAGAGCAAGCCCAACAAGGCGCTGGCCATCAAGTTCAAGAAAATCCTCCGGACGTTCGAGACGGCAGAAGAAACCCGCTACGTATTCGAGAAGAAGAAGGATGATGACGGCAACCCTACAGACGAGGATGCGGTGTTCTACAGCTTCACCGGCTCCAAGATCCTGATAGACCAGGCGCTCAATGACTTTTCTATCGAAGACCTTCCATGTCCTACTGTCATACAGCAATACAGGGGCAAGAATGGTCAAACCTTTGTAAAATTTACATAACATGAACAGAAAAGTCTATCAGGAGCGCCGCACCTATCTGCGGTATGATGAAGCTCACATCATCGGCTACCTCAACGAGGAGGAGCTTGAGAACTATGTCCCCGAAGCTACGACACACGAGAACGATGAAGAAGAGGACGAACAACCCGTAGCGTGGCCGAAGGCTTACGCTTACTCCGGAACAGAGGCGGACGGAGGCACCGTGATGCCCTGCAGCAAGCAGGACGACAGCGGTGAACTGGCAAACGCCATCATCCGCTCACGCTACTCCGAGAGTCAGGAGCTGGCCATCCAGCGCCATGCCATCAACGGCGACTACGAGGAAACGCCCCAGGAGTACGAGGAGTACAATGCCTGGTGCCAATACGCCGTCGAGACCGCCAAAGAGTGGATCGCGGCAAAAGCTGTAGCATAAATCGCCCGGAATACGACGGCGGGGCCTGTGTCAAGCACACGGGCCCCGCTGTGTATTTTCATGCGCGAATATATATTCCTATCTTTGTACCGGAAAACATAACACCCAAAGACATGATCGAGAAAATCAAAGACGTATTCGTCTGTATCGTGATGGCCGTGCTGGCCTACCTGAAGCCCATCGAGGGGGAACTGTGGTCGCTGTTCCTCATCTTCTTCCTGAACTTTGTCTTCGGCTATCTCGCCGACATGATAGCCAACGGCGAAGACTTCCAATTCAAAAAAGCGTTCCGCTGTATCTGTGAGGCCACGGTGTTCTTCATCCTGTGTACGGTCATCTACGCCATCGGCCGCTTCAAGGGACAGCAGGCCGGCGCGCTGCAATGTGTGTCGTTCATCACATACACCATCATCTACTTCTATGCCATGAACGTGCTGCGCAACCTTAGACAACTCTTCCTCGAGGGCACCACACCCTGGAATGTGGTGGCATTCCTATACTATGTGTTGCGCTTCAAGTTTATCAAGCGCATCCCGTTCCTGTCCGATTATATGAACATCAAACATAAACAACATGAGAAAGATTAAGCGCATCTTCGTGCATTGCACGGCGGCCCGGCAGACGCAGACGCTGAATGATCTGCTCGCCGAGTTCAAGAGAAAGGGATGGAAGAATCCCGGCTATCACTACGTCGTATTCCCCAATGGCGTGATTCAGCAGCTGGCCAGCGAGGACGTCGTTGCCAATGGCGTGTACGGCTACAACAAGGAAAGCATCCATGTGGCCTACGTAGGTGGCATCGACAACCAGGGCAAGGCCATCGACAACCGCACACCGGAACAGAAGGAAAAGCTCCTGTCCGTTCTGAAGCTGCTGAAGAAGCGTTATCCTGCGGCAGAGATTCTCGGCCACCGCGACATCAGTCCGGACAATAACAACAACGGCATCGTCGATCCATGGGAACGCATCAAGGAATGCCCTTGCTTCGATGCCAAGGTAGAGTACAGAACCCTCAATCAACCAGAGTCATGAAAAAAGAAAACATCATCCTCGTCATCCTCCTCGCTGTACTGGGCGCAGCTGCAGCCCTGAAGTACGGCACGGAAGCGAGACGCCTGAAAGGCGAAGTGAACCGCCTGAGCGTGGAACTGGCGCAGGCGCAGATCCCCCTGCAGCGCGACACCATCCGCGACAGTATCGAGGTGGTGACGCAGACAGTCGTAGAAGTGGCGCCGAAGAGCCTGACGGATGCGCTGGCCGCTGATCAGCAGCTCATCAAGGACCTGCAGCTGAAAGTAAAGCAGCTGGAGTCCCTGCAGACCACCGTCATAGAGACCGGCGACACCGTAGCCGCGCAGCACGAACCGCAAGACAGCCTCTTTTACTACTCCGACCAATGGGCCGACCTGAAGCTGTCGCTGAAGGACACCACCTTCTACTACAATATCCGCGACTCGCTGAGTACCGCGGTCTATCGCGAGTACCGCCATCGCTTCCTGTGGTGGCGCTGGGGCACGAAGGGCTATCGACTCAAAATCGTCAACTTCAACCCGCACTCGAGAGTGACATACAACAAGTACATCAAATCCGGGAAATAGGTATCGGGCCGGTCCTCTGAGGGGATCGGCCCGCGCTGTCTATGCCCGTTTTTTTCTTTTCTGCGTCCCTCCCAGGGCTTCGTTTCCTCCATCGTTTCTTTTGCCTGTTCCCTGCCACGTCTTGCCACTTGGTTGCCATGCTGCAGGGAGCGTTGTCCGCTGATGGGCGGCATAGGTCCGAAGCCGGCATCGCCATGAGGGCGCTTTTCTGTGCAGTAGCGTCGGGCTGCCTGTGCCCGCTGTTGCCGCATTCTTCCTTCTCCTGTTCGTAGCCCCATCACAGCTACCTTGCTTTCGCCGAAGTGAATGGTGGGGGCGACTCCTTCATCGTTCATGATGCCGGATGCCCTCGGCGGTTGGGTTCTGTGTGCCGTGCCGCCACGTGGTGCAGCGCTACCCGTCGATGAGCTGTTCCCCTGTCCGGTCTCTCCGTATTGGTGCCGGAAGGCGCTGACGAAGCGGGCGTAGCCGGATGTCACGGAGTTGTCGGTGTGGGGTTTTCGGGGTGAGTGAACACGACTTTTTCCAGCGCAAAGGTAATTCGCCGTCTTCCGCTGAAAGGATGGCCGGGGCCTTGGCTTCCTCACTTTCTTTCAAACAAATGAGCCGTGCCGGTGGCAGACTAATTTCTGCTGGCGCCCTAAAGGGTGAAACAAACTGCATACGTCCTTGCTGCGATGCACCTGGCTTACCTTGGTAAAGCACTGTAAAAAATCTATTCATTCACCCTAAAAACCCTTATCACAATGACAACTCCTTACATGACATCCAGCTTCCGCACCCGCTCACGTCGCCGCTGCCTCCTCAGCAACCAATTTACAGTAGAGATCCAGGACTTCGACGGGGATCAGGTCATCTACGAGGTCTGCGCAGAATCGCACCACGAGGCCGCACGTGAAGCACACGAACTGGCCGACGCCGACGGCATACAAATCAACATCATGACTATCTATGAATTCTAAGTCTAACCCCCTAAATACATTTCACATCATGGAAAAGCAAGTTATCGTAGCAGAGATGGTTCAATCGAACAAGAGCATGAATCAAGTGTGGTTCGTCCACGTCACCGGCACGGACAGCCCCGAACAGCAGGGCTACTGCAAAAGCGCCTTCAAGGCCATGCGCCTGGCGTTCGTCCTCAAACAGCGCTCCGGAATCCGTATTGCGGACAGCTCGCTGCAGCTCCTCAGGCAACTGAGCCAAATGGCCAAGCCTCAGGTGGCAGAAACCGAACAGCCGGCAGAGCCGCTGCAGGAGGAAGAGAAACCGAAGCGCAGGAACCGCCGCGCAAAGAAACAGGAGGCTGCCGCATAGGCGGCCTCCATTGGTCTAACCCTCAAAACGGATGATGCCATGTTGAAGTACGCTCTCTTCGAATACATCCCGCGCCGATGCGCCGAGTACGCGCCCTTCGAGCTGCAGGACACTTGCCGGAAGATCCTGGACTTCAAGCATGGTCGCAAGTACGCCGTCCGCTGGGCGGCAGAAGAAGTGGGCCGCGCCCTCGCAGCGGCAAAGCTGCAGGACGCTGTTCTCGTATGCGCTCCGGCAAGCTGCCAACGCACATACGTCCGCCGATGCCGGACATTCTCACAGATGCTGTGCAGCAGCTGCGGCATGACCGACGGCTTCAGCTACATAGAAGTCATCGGCAACCGCCGGAAAGCCCACAACGGAGCCGCCCGCGATGCAAGCCTGGTGCAGAACGTCGTCATCAGCTCAGACCTTCGAGGAAAGAAGGTACTGCTCTTCGATGACATCTACACCACGGGTGCCACCTCCCGCGCATTCATCGACCGCCTGCAGGCAGCAGGTGCGGAGGTCATCGGCGCCGTGTTCCTTGGCAAAACGCGCAGGTTCTGCAGCTGCTGCAGGCAGAAAACCGGGTGCTCGCTTGGTTAAAAGTAAACTAAGCCCACATTTACAAAGTTATAACATAAAACCCCTTTCTTTCGCGCAAAAATGTACTTTCCCCGTGCGTGCGTTTCATGGATTCTTTGTACTTTTGCAGCAGCAAAATCACTTACAATATGAAAAAAATTATAACTATTTTTGCAATGGTGCTATGTTGCGCCGCATCTGTAGTAAAGGGACAGGTCTTTTTTATAGACGGAGTCGCTTACCGACCAATTAACGAGGTTTCGATACAAGAGGGGAGCTATTTTTCAGGGGATGTGGTAATACCAGATGTCATTAACAAAGATGGTCAAGGCTACTGGGTAACAGAAATTTCTAGAGGCGCATTTGATAAAAGCAATGGTGTGACATCTATCAAATTAGGACTTTACGTTAAAACAATTGCACCTTATGCTATTTACGGAACATTCAGTAGAATAAAGCTGAATATGAATCTTGCGAAAGTTGATCCGCTCTCGTTCTATGGTTGCCCCAATCTTGAATATATTGATGCGTCAGAGTGTAGCTACTTGGCAGACGATGAAGGAGTGCTGTATGACAAAGATATGTCGGAATTAAAAATATATCCGATAAAGAAGAAAAACGAGAAATATGTGATACCAGAGGGAGTTAGGAAAATATTACATTATGCCTTTTGGGAAACACAGATAGTCGAATTAGATATACCTTCATCTATCCAGGTTGTGGGTGGATTTGACAACGCTCCGTATTTAAAGACTATCGTAGTACGTGCTATAAATCCGCCATCGCTATTTATTAACAGTGTTGACACAAGGGTATTACGAGAATGTACAATATATGTTCCAGAAGAAAGTATTGAAGCTTATCAACAGCACAAAGACTGGGGAAAGTTTAATAAAATAAAGGGAATAGGCGAATATGTATCTGTCAAATCAGTCAGAAATCCCAAGATGCCAAAAGGCTACTATGACATAAAGGGGGTTAGACATAACGAACTTCAAGATGGGGTAAACATAGTAGTTGAAGAAGAAGGAGGAGTAAAAAAAATAGTAAAATAACATCTATTTTCATAGATATTGAAAAATAATCCCGAAATCTTTTGGAGGTTTCGGGATTTTTGTCTTACCTTTGCTCCCGCTAAACACATATGGCGCGAGTCATAGGGGCGACGATGACGCCCGAAATCACATCGATACCGGGCATTATTTATGCTCTTACATAACGGGACTCCCAAGTAGTCTCATCTCGCCAATAGCGGCGGCCACCCAGTATAGAATTTAGTCCCCCGTGACGAAGTCTGTATGTGTTTAGCGACAGGGAAGGCTGCCGCTTTCTCTGTCTATAGCCGGAGATGCGTTTGGCCGCGAGGCAAACGAGAAATTGGAATAACCGACAGGCCAAGAGGGCCTACGGGAAAATGCCCTGGACATCTCCGGCCCACATTGGAGAGAAGCCCCTACCCGCGAGGATGGGGAGAATGAGAAAATCCTTCCGCGAGGGAGAACGCCTTGAGAACCTGCCACTTCTCTCCAAATCCCTACGCAGGGGGAGATGCCGCCACCCGTGAGGGCGCGGTGGACATAGTACTTCTACGCACATGACGGCGTAGCATATCTGGAACCCGGAACGTCTCTCCCTGCTTGGATGAAGGTCAAGTCCTTCAGGCCGGAAGGTCTAGTCCTTATGGCCGAAAGGACAGGTCCCTATAACCGACGGCACAGGGCCGATTCCCTGTAACAGCTAAACACATACAGCAACATGAGACAATTAACTTTGAACTTCGACGGCTATGCATCCGGGACGGGTGCTGCCGCTCGCGCCGTAGCAGCGCGGGACGAGAGGACTGAGAATCAACGGGTGGCCGCTAAGTCCGGCCATACTCTGGCAGGGGCCTTCGCATGTGCCGCAGCCAGCGCCATGGCAGTGATGCCGGCGCTGCTGCTGCCTGCGGGTTTCGTGCTGGCCACAGGCGCCGACACGATCCCGCAGGCCTTGGCCTCGCTGGCGTGCTTCGCCCTCGGGGCATGGCCGCTGGGAGTGTTCGACATGAAGAGGAAAGGAGGTGAGTCATGCTGAAAGAACTGGAATTCCTGAAGGCACAGGTGCAACTGGAACACAAGCTGGTGGCCGCCTACGAGGAAGAGACTCGCGAGGCTGACATCCTGGAACTCGAGCGCCAGCAGATTATGAAGCGCCTGGCCGAGAACTCGGCGAAGTTCGACCAGCTGAAGCTGAAGAAAGAGGGCCACCGCCGCGACATCCGCGAACGCATGGCCGAGCTGCAGGCGGAGTACGAAGGTAAGGAGAAAGGAGGTGCAGCATGACAAAGACCGAGCAGAAGATCCTGAGCAGCTACGTGCAGAACCAGGACAGCGGACGCTTCACCTCGCAGGACATCTGCGACAACCTGCGCGAGACAGCCGCACTCTCACCCGCCGTAGTCACCGAATACATGCTCTCCCACGGATGGCAGCTGCAGCGGGATGACGACAGACTGGTGTGGGTGAAGAAATGAAGCCCCGGATGCCACTTTCCAGCCGTTTCGCTTTCGCGATTCACTGAGAAGCAGTATATTTGCAACGAATTAGAAGGAAAAGAATATGTTCATCCTGATCATCTGGTTACTAGTCATCTGGTTCGCAGTGCTGTTCATCGGCGCGTGCAGGCAGAAATAGCAGTATTTTCGTACGCGAGATAATGGCGGTATATTTGCAGAAAGAAACAAATATACCGCTTTTATTATGGCAGCACGTAATGAGACTTATACCGCGACCATCAAGGTGAACGCGGAGCAGGCACATTCCGAGATTGCCCGGCTGGAAAAGGAGAAGACCACCTTGGAGCAGAGGATGATGGACCTGGCAGGCAAGAAGGATGCACAGTCGAGGAAGGAGCGCGATCAGCTGCGCCGCGACCTGAAAGACATCAACCGGCAGCTGAACGACCAGCGGAGGTATGCGAGCGGGTTGAACTCTGTCCTCGGTGGACTGTCCACAAAGACATACAAGGACCTGAAGAACGAGGTCCGACAGCTGAACAAACTGATGCGCGACGGCACCATCGAGAAGGGCAGTGCAGAGTGGCGCGAGATGGCTGAGCACATCAAGCGCTGCAAACGCGAGATGAAGGAGTACGAGGCTGCCGTGGAGGATATGCCGAAGAAGATGTCCGCGTGGGAACGGAGCATGAACTTCCTCAACAAGAACTGGGGAGCCATCACGCAGGTCTTCGCTGCCATCTCCGGCATTTCCCTGACGATACGCAAGGCGGTGCAGGACTTCGCCAAGATGGAAGAGGCGATGGCTGACACCCGCAAATATACCGGCTTGACGGATGAAGCCATCCGCGACCTGAATGAGGATCTGAAGAAGATGGACACCCGCACGAGCCGTGAGGAATTGAACGACTTGGCCGGTGCTGCAGGCCGATTGGGCAAGACAGCTAAGCAGGATATTCTGGAATTCGTGGATGCCGGCAACATGATCAAAGTGGCGCTGGGCGACGATCTGGGCGAGGACGCCATCGATAAGGTGGGCAAACTGGCCATGGCCTTCGGCGAAGATGAGAAAATGGGCCTGCGCGGCGCGATGCTGGCGACGGGCTCTGCCGTCAATGAGCTGGCGCAGAACAGTAGCGCTCAGGCAGGCTACCTGGTTGACTTCACGGCGCGTGTGGCAGGCTTCGGCAAGCAGCTGGGACTGACTCAGGCGCAGATCATGGGCTTCGGCGCAGTGATGGACGAGAACTTGTTGCGCGACGAGATGGCCGCCACGGCCTTCGGCAACATGCTCACGAAGATGCAGCTCGACACGGAGAAGTTCGCGAAGATTGCCGGCATGAACGTCAAGGAGTTCACGAAGCTGCTGAATGAGGATGCCAACGAAGCCATCCTGCGACTGGCCGACAGTCTGAAACGTGCCGACTCGCAGACGATGATGAAGATGCTCGACGACATGGGGCTCGACGGATCGCGCGCCGTTGGCGTGCTGGCGACGCTGGCCGACAAGGTCGATGACGTGCGGGCGCGTCAGCAGCTGGCCACCAAGGCATACAAGGAAGGTACATCGGTGCTGGAAGAGTACAACACGATGAACAACACCGTGGAAGCCGGCATCGAGAAAGCGAAGAAACAGTTCATGGAGATGTCCGTGGAGCTGGGACGCAAGCTGGAGCCCGCGGTGAAGTACACCATCAGCAGCACGGCTCTGCTGGCGAAAGGGCTGTCTGCTCTCATCACCTTCCTTTCGCAAAACTACAAGATGCTGCTTTCGCTGGTTGTCCTGATAGGGCTCTACAACGCGGCCAAGCTGAAGAAGATTGCCCTGGAGAAACTTGATGCGGCATGGACAAAGACAGTGGAGGTGGCCGACAAAGCGCTGATAGCTACGAAGACGCTGCTGAGGAGCGCGCTACTGGCACTGGAACTGGCATGGACACGCGTGACGAAGGGCGCCATGGCTTACAAGAGGGCGATGGTGGCGGCGAGAGCGGCCAGCCTGACGAACCCGTGGACGGCACTCCTGACGGTGCTCACGGGTGTCGGCATCGCCATCTACGCCCTGGTGAAGGCTTGGAACAGCCATACAAAGGCGCTACGGGAACAGGAACCCGCGTTCCGCGCAGCCAAACAACACGCCAAAGATATGGCGGACATCTCGAAGAAAGTGAACTCCGATATCGCCAAGGAAGTGGCCACCATCCAGCACCTGACAACAGTCATCAGGAGCAACGCCTACAGCATCAACGAACGGCGCAGCGCCATCGACCAGCTGCAGAAGATCGTTCCGGAATACCACGCCAGCATCAGCAACGAAGGTGTGCTCATCGAGACGAACACCCAGAAGCTGCAGGACTACATCACCGAGCTGAAGAATGCTGCCAAGGCGCAAGCCTACATGGATAAGATGACTGAGATCGCGCAGGCGAAGCTGGACAACGAACTGAAGCTGGCGCGCAAGCAGAACAACCTGAAGGCCGTCGATGCCGAGCTGGAGCGTGGCGAGCGGATGGGAGACAAGAATCCGTATAAGTCCGAGAAGAAACTGGTGCCGGTGGCCAGTACCGTCCCCGGAGGTCCGGGAAGCTCGGTCGAGATAGAGACCAACGACAAACTCATCGACAAGCTGAAGGAAAGAGAACACCAGCAGAAAGCCGTGAACGAGGCGCTGAAGGAGCAGGAGGTGCTGAACCGTCGGCAGGCTGAGCTGGAGAAGCAGATGCGCAAGGACGGCATCATGAACCAGGTGACTGTCACAGGCAGCAAGCCTGCGCCTACGCCTACGCCGGCCGCCACCTTCGAAACCGATGCCGACAAGAAACGCCGGCAGAAGGAAGAGGAGGATCGGAAGAAGCAGCTGAAGGAGCGTGCCGAGGCAGCCAAGGCCAGCTGGCAGGAGCAGGTGGCAGAGGAGATGCTGGCCTACCAGCAGGGCATCTCCAGCTACACCAACTACATGGAAGAGAAGCACAACCTGACGCAGAACTACTACGACGAGTTGAAGCGCATCTACGGCGAGGATTCCAACGAGTATAAGAAGGCCCTGCTGCAGCAGGCACGCGACGAACAGGAATACAACAGCTGGAAGATCAAGCAGGATGACGACAGTCTGCTGCGCGATAAGCTGGAAATCGAGCACCGCATCAGGATGCAGTATGCCCAGCAGACTGTGCGCGATGACCGTCAGATGAACGAAGCGCTCTTCCAAAATGAAATCGCCTACCTGAAGAAGAAGCGGAACCTCTACAAGGACGGCTCCAAGGAGCAGATGGACATCGATATGCAGATACTCCAGAAGGAGAACCAGCACAAGTATAAAAAGGAAAAGGAATGGACTGAGCGGATATCCAAGTACAAAGCCGAGGCAAACAAGCTGAACTATGACGAGCTGATGAAAATGGAACTGCAGGGAATCCAGGACGTTCACGAGATGCTGATTGCCGCTGGCCAGCTTACAGAGGAGGAGTACACAAAGATCATCGAGAACATCAAGCGCAAGTACGCCGAGCTGAAGGCCGAGGCGGTAGCCAACAGCGATGTGCAAAAAGATGCCTCTGGCGCAGTCGATATAGCGAAGAAGACCGTCGGTGCCAAGCAGTCTGATGCCGGCGACAATATCGCAACGGGCATCTTCTCCATCGTTCAAGCAGTGGAGAACCAAAGGCGCATTAACGATGAGCTGGAGAATATGTATAAAGAAGGTCTTATCACCTTTGAGCAGTACGAGGAGGCAAAGAGACAGGTTGCCATGGAGACCTCGACGGCCATCGTGGCTGGGGCACAGGCAGCCTTAAACACCATCAACTCCCTGCTTTCAGCTGCCAGCAGCTACGCCCAGGCGTGCAGCGACCTCGAGCTGGCCAAGATTACCAAGAACTACGACCGACAGATCAAAGCCGCAGGCAACAACGAAAAGAAGAAACAGAAACTGGAGGAGGAACGCGACAAAAAGATCCGCGATGCCAAGAATAAGGCCAACAAGCGCGCCATGGCCATCGAGATGGCGCAGGCCATCGCCACAACAGCCCTGACTGCACTGCAGGCCTACCAGACTGGTATGCAGGCGGGCTATCCCGCAGGCCTGGTACTGGGACCTGTGGCTGCCGGACTGGCACTTGCGGCAGGTGCAATACAGATTGCCACCATCAAGAAAGCCCACGAAGCGGAAGCGGAAGGTTACTACGAAGGCGGCTTCACGGGCGGCCACCGTTATAGAAAAGAGGCAGGGGTAGTTCACGAAGGGGAGTTCGTGGCCAACCACCAGGCCGTGAACAATCCACAGCTCATGCCGGTGCTCTCTCTGATTGATCAGGCGCAGCGCAACAACCGCGTAGGGCAGCTGCGTGCCGAGGATGTCACGAACGTCATGGGTGGCGCTGCATCGGCTGCCGTCGTGGCGCCCGTCGTGAACGTTCAGAACGATAACAGCGAACTGCAGGAAGGGCTGGGCGAGCTGCACGAGGTAGTAGAGAACCTCAGTGGGCAGCTGGAGAGTGGCCTGCATGTGATCTTCGTATTCGACGGCCCTGAAGGGTTCGAATCCAATTACAGAAAATACAAAAAACTGAAATCATGATAAGATGTACCATCAACGGTCAGGAGGCCATACCCACCCTGAAGAACAACATAAAGATAACGTCGGAGAACCCATTGTTGAAGGACAAGGACTCCTGGACAATGGAAGTAATATTTCCCATGAGTATCGAGGAGAACGCCAGGATCTTTGGCAACTGCCACCGGCTCGAGGTCTCGAGGAGGGTGGCACAATATGACGACTGTGCAATCATCGCAGGCAACCAGATGGTCATCCGGGGAGTAGGGATTGTTGTGGGCGTCAATCAGAGCGAGGTGAAGCTGCAGATCAAGAGCGGCATTCAGGGCATCGCCTATCGTTCAGAGTTCGAGAAGATATACATCGACCGCCTCACATACAACACCAAATTCCCATCATCTTCTCTGTGCAATTATGATAATGAAGCCGGTGATGAGTACATCTATATCGACAAATTTGCACAGTATCAGAAGGACTGTCAGGACCGCTATATCTACGCCTGCATCTACGACACAAAGAACAGTCGCGTCATGAACGAGCCGGAGGTGAGATGGGAGCCCGGAGAGACTCCAGAAGGGGATGCCTTCTATGTTGTCCTGAAGAATCGCGCACAGTGTCCGAACGTCAACTACGTGCTGCGAACTGTTTTCAGCAGAATGGGCTACAGAATGAAAAACTCGCTGGCGGATATTGTGGGTGAGCTGGCTAATGCATACGTCTGCAATACGAGAAAAGGCGGACTCATACCCCACGCGCTACCACATTGGACTGTGAAGCGCTTCCTTGATGAAATGCGTAAGATGTACAGCATAGTATTCATCTTCGATGAAGAGAAGAAAACGGTGGAAATCATTAAGGAAGACCCTCTGGTACGCGGTATTGTGGAATACGAATGCCAGGACGAATTCACTACGGACTACAACGAACAGGGATTGTCATACGTCGGGGCCTCCAATGTGGAATATAATCTGGCAGACTGCGAATACAGATACTGCAGCGACGATATTTCAGAAGATGCACTGCAGCATTTCGAGAGACGCGAATATGCTTCATGGGGTGATATGCAGTACGCTTGGGAGCAGATGAACGAGGAAACGAAAATGACCACAATCTTCGAGTGCCCATACGGGACCTACTACACACAGAAATGGGAGGATGAAAATGAGGCCGTACATTTCGGCCTCCGGAAGGCCAAGTTCCAGCACATCACACGCATCGAGGGCGGGGACAACGCCGTTGCACTGAACATCGCGCCCGCGGCCATCGGACCTGTCACAGTAAACCTTCCTGCGACATATCCGTTAGGAAGAGGGAACCTCGCACCTCTAGTACATAGAGGCGAACAGACAGAAGAATACGAGGTGCAGTTGTATCTCCCCTGTATAGAAGGCAAGGAGGACGGGAGCGACGGCGAGTATCAGACTGTACAAGCTGTCGTCGAAGGCGGTGGAGATATCAGCGAAGATGAGGATGAGCGCATGGAGGTGGTATTTCTCGGGAGTGGAGATAAAGGGGTGTCGCTGAACCTAGGAGGAAAGATTTACTTCCTTAACACAAGACCCGAAAGAGGGTATACCTTTGCAACGTCGTTCACGATGGTGATGTGTTCCACAGATCCGGATGCCAACCCCGACACCAGCTGCAACCGTTCCTTCGCGTTGACGAAGACGGCTGCAGCTGTGTTCATAGGCCAGCTCCACCAGAAAGAGAAGGTCATCGAGAACCAGGAACCGACCGTCATCAAGTTCTTGACAAATGAAAGAACGGACCCGACCAAGATTCACCAGTTTCGCAACAAACGCTATATATGCGAGAAGATAGAGACGGTGATTGACGAAAACGGGATACGTGAAGAGAAAACCGGCTATTTCTACGAGATGATCTAAAGGTAACCCTCGAAGTCAGCGAGGACATCATAGACCTTCATGCCGTGCCCCTTCAGGTACATGTTCGTGGTCTGGATGCTACTGTGGCGCGCCTGCTTCTGGGCAACTTCCACACCCACGGAGTTCGAGATGTCACGCAGGCCGCTGTCCTTCAAACTGTAGAACATGTAGTGCTTCGGGAAGCCCAGCAGCTCGCGGACCTTGTTGAACTCATACGTGAAGTGGCGCCCGTCCTGACGGTTCTCGCTGGGCAGGAAACCGCGGCCGAAGAGATAGCTGTTATTTGGGTGGTCGAAGACATGGAGATCGATCATCAACTTGATGACCTTGTTGGGCAACTTGATTTTTCCGTCGCGACGGTTCTTGCTGATCTGACTGCTGACAAACACGCTGCCCTCCTCGACGCTGATATCCTTCAGCTGGATGAAGCTGAGCTCCGTCGGACGGATGGCCGTGAAGTACTCCATCATGACAGCCAAAAGGAACGGCCTGTTATTCTCCTGAAGGAATTCACTCAAACGCCTCAGGTCTTCAGGTTCCAATGGCTGGCGGAACTTCTCATGCTCCGGCAGCTGATGGATGTACTGGATGGGGTTCTCATTCAGAAAACGCTTTTCCACCATCCACGAACAAAGCGTCGAGGACCATGTGCGGTAGTTATTCCTGGTCTTGGCCGAGAGGTCGCGGTCGATGAGCAGGTAGTCGAAGAAATCCACCCAGAAAGCCTGGTCCATCTGGTAGCACATACGGACAGGCTGCAGCTGCTCATCGATGTACTCCAGCAGCACTCGCAACCGCGACGAATAGTCGTAGAAAGTCTTGTGCTTCAACACGCCCTTATTATATATATTAATAATGTACGCGCGATAGCGCTCCAGGACATCCTTCACCGCACAGTCGCTTCGGGACGTGTTCGTCGGAGCCCACACGTTCCAGCCGCGGGAGACCTGATTGTAGATGTTGGCGATGATGCGGTTGGCGGCGAAGTCACGTTCGCGTCCGGGGCGGAAACGGTCGAGCATATACTTCTTCCGCTTCAACCGACCTGTCATCGGATCTGTCTGGGAAAACCAAATGTAGGAATGCTTGCCGTCATGCCGGCGAGGGGGAATAAAATCAACGATCCTGCTTTTTAATATAGAGAAATCGTCGCGCTCACTTTTAGGAAACATTTTTTTTACGTTGTTTGCCGAAGCCCCCAACGTAGATGAAACATGTCCGAGTTATGTCCGAGTAAAATACTCGAAAAAACCGCAAGTCCTGTGTTTACTGGGCTTGCGGCTTGTGTTGTTGCGGAGGCTCGATTCGAACGAGCGACCTCCAGGTTATGAGCCTGGCGAGCTGCCAACTGCTCCACTCCGCGATATTCCGACATGTCTTTCTGTCGTTTGCGGGTGCAAAGGTACGTCTTTTCTGCGAAATGACCAAAAGAATGCATAGAAAAATGCAGCGAAGAGACCTTTTTTGCTCACGTGTGCAAAAAGAATTCCCCTTTTTCTTGCACGAATCGTGCAAATCCGTTACTTTTGCACTGATAAAAGCACCAGATATTATGCCGCAACTGAAAACGCGTCAACTGCTGGTCGATGTTGCTCGCCAGCTATTTGCCAAGAATGGCTTTGACAGTACTACGATGAACGACATCGCAGAGTCCTCTGGTAAGGGGCGTCGCACACTCTATACCTATTTCAAGAATAAGGAAGAGGTCTATTCGGCTGTCATTGATGCTGAGTTAATGCGTATTTCTTCTACTTTTTTGGCCGTTGCACGCCGTCAGCTACCGCCCTTGGAGAAGCTGGTGGAACTGATTTTTGCTCACTTGAGTTTGATGAAGGAGGCGGTGGAACGCAACGGCAACCTTCGTTCTGCTTTTTTCAGGAATATATGGAAGGTCGGGAGCGTGCGTAAGAAATACGACAAGAAAGAGCATGATATCATCGCCAAGACATTGGAAGAAGGCCGACGTGCTGGTGTCTTCGACATAGACGACCTCCTTTTCTATACTGACATCATCCAGGCGACGGCAAAAGGTCTGGAAATTCCCTACATCTATGGGCGACTGGGCATCGGAATGGACATCAATGGCACACGGCCTATTGTCACGAAGATCCTGCGCAGAGCGCTGGGGATGAGGGAGAATTGAAAATTGAAAATTGAAAGATTTTCGAAATAACGAAATAACGTAATAACGTCATCTTGAAGAAATCAAATTGTCAAATTGTAAAATTGTCAAATCGTAAAATATAAATGGGATTATTAACAGGAAAGACGGCACTGATTACAGGTGCCGCACGAGGCATAGGCAAGGCCATTGCCCTGAAGTTTGCCGCTGAAGGTGCTAACATAGCATTCACTGATCTCGCAGTGAACGAGGAGACCGAGGCGGAAATCGCTGCTCTGGGCGTGAAGGCCAAGAGTTATGCCAGTAATGCTGCTGACTTCGCTGAGAGCGAGGCTGTTGTGCAGCAGGTGAAAGCTGATTTTGGCAGCATCGATATTCTTGTGAATAACGCTGGTATCACCAAGGACGGCTTGATGCTGCGTATGACCGAACAGCAGTGGGATGCTGTGATCGCTGTGAACCTGAAGTCGGCCTTTAACTTCATCCACGCAACTGTGCCTGTGATGATGCGCCAACGTGGCGGTTCCATCATCAACATGGCCAGCGTTGTTGGTGTTCATGGTAATGCGGGCCAGGCTAACTACAGTGCATCCAAGGCTGGTATGATTGCCTTGGCGAAGAGCATCGCTCAGGAGATGGGCCCCAAGGGCATCCGTGCTAACGCCATTGCTCCGGGCTTCATTGAGACAGCTATGACAGCAGCGCTGCCCGATGCTGTTCGCGAGGACTGGATGAAGAAGATTCCTCTCCGTCGTGGTGGCAAGCCCGAGGATGTGGCTGACGTAGCCCTTTTCCTCGCTTCTGACCTCAGCTCCTATGTCAGCGGTCAGGTCATCCAGATTGACGGCGGCATGAATATGTAGGACTCTCCCCCGACCCCTCCCTAAGCAGGGAGGGGAGTAGTTTGCAAAGGTGATTCCACTATACGAAGATAATCACGTTATCATCGTCTCGAAGAGCGCAGGTGAAATCGTGCAGGGCGACAAGACCGGCGATACTCCGCTCTCCGAGACGGTGAAATTGTATATTAAGGAGAAGTATGCAAAGCCCGGCGCCGTATTTCTCGGCGTCGTGCATCGTCTGGACCGTCCCGTCAGCGGGGTGGTGCTGTTTGCCCGCACCAGCAAGGCCTTGGCACGCCTTAATGAGATGTTCCGTACACAGGCCGTTCAGAAAACTTACTGGGCGCTGGTGCAGAACGCGCCGCGCGAGCCGGAGGCTACGCTGACGCATTATCTTGTGCGCAACGAGAAGCAGAACAAGAGTTATGCCTACGACCATGAGCGTCCGAATGCGAAGAAGGCTGTTCTTGACTACAAGGTCATAGGGCATACAGATCGTTACACGCTCCTTGAGGTACATCTCCACACCGGACGTCATCATCAGATTCGTTGTCAGTTGGCTGCCATCGGTTGTCCCATCCGCGGCGATCTTAAATACGGTGCGCCACGCAGCAATCCCGACGGCAGCATCAGCCTTCATGCCCGAAGCATCCACTTTGAGCACCCCGTGAGCCATGAGGACATCTATGTCGAGGCTCCGGCTCCCGCGGAAGGACCCTGGGGAGGAGTGAAGAATGAAGAGTGAAGAATGCAATAAAATATCAAATAAAAAATATAAAAATTGAGTGGGGCATCAAGAAAATAGAGGGAAAATGAAAAAAACTTTCAACTTTCAACTCTAAACTCTAAACTTTTATTTACCTTTGCACCGCAATCCACAGGCGAGTGGAATGCATGATAGATTGGAAGGATGGTAGAGTGGTCGATTACAGCGGTCTTGAAAACCGCCGTGCCGCAAGGCACCGGGGGTTCGAATCCCTCTCCTTCCGCAAAAAAGGAACCCATAAACGGGTTCCTTTTTGTATAGGTGAGGGATTCTCACCCCCGGGGTTCTTTCATCTTCGTGAAAGCGTCCCTTCGGGCCGAGCGCGAATCCCTCTCCTTCCGCAAAAAAGGAACCCATTATCGGGTTCCTTTTTGTATAGGCGAGGGATTCTCACCCCCGGGGTTCTTTCATCTTCGTGAAAGCGTCCCTTTGGGCCGAGCGCGAATCCCGCTCTTTCCGTATGAAATAAGCGTCCCGCCGATTGGCGGGACGCTTATTTTATAAGTTTGCGAGTGTTTCGCGTATGGAAGTTATCTTCTGCTGAGCATCAGCCTGCTTCTTGCGTTCCATCTCCACGACGGCCGCAGGTGCGTTTTGCACGAAGCGCTCGTTGCTGAGTTTCTTCTCTACGCTGACGAGGAAGCCTTCAAGACGCTGCAGTTCTCCCTCGAGTTTCTTACGCTCGGCATCGAGGTCGATGAGGTTGCCCAGAGGAACGGCAAACTCCGTCGTGCCTACGAGGAAGGAGGCGCTGCCGCTGCTCTTCTCGCTCACAACGTTGATGGCAGAGAGATTGGCCATCTTCATCATGGGAGCATCAAAGGCAGCAAACGGGTTGGCATTGAGCACTTCCAGCGTGAGCGCTTCACGAGGTGCGATGTTCTTCTGGCTGCGCACGGCACGGATGGCAGTGACCACTTCCTTGACAGCTTCGAAGTCAGCACAGAGTTTGCGATCGGCGTCAGTGGCGGCGGGCAGATGGAGTTCCGCGCGCATGATGCTATCACCAGCCTTGCGGTCGTAGAGGGCCTGCCACAGCTCCTCGGTGATGAAGGGCATGAAGGGATGCAGCATCTTCAGCAGCACCTCGAAGAACTGGAGCGTGGCTTCGTAGGTGGCGCGGTCCACGGGCTGCGGTTTGCCACCCACGTATGCGGGCTTCACCATCTCAAGGTACCAGCTGGAGAACTCGTCCCAGAAGAGCTTATAGACAGTCATCAAGGCTTCGGAGAGGCGATACTTGCTGAAGTCGTCGGCGAGTTCCTCTGCGGCGAGGCGCAACTTGGCCTCGAACCACTGTGTAGCGATGCGTGCTGCCTCGGGCTGCTCGCCATCGGCTACTTCCCATCCCTTCACCAATCGGAAGGCGTTCCAAATCTTGTTGTTGAAGTTGCGGCCCTGCTCACATAAGCTCTCGTCGAAGAGGATGTCGTTGCCGGCAGGGGCACTGAGCATCATACCCATGCGCACACCGTCGGCGCCGAAGCGCTCGATGAGGTCGAGGGGATCGGGGCTGTTGCCGAGGCTCTTGGACATCTTACGACCGAGTTTATCACGCACGATACCGGTGAAATAGACGTGCTTGAACGGCATCTGGCCTTCGTACTCGTAGCCGGCCATAATCATGCGGGCCACCCAGAAGAAGATGATGTCCGGACCTGTCACCAGGTCAGCAGTGGGGTAGTAGTACTTGATCTCCTCGTTGCCGGGATTACGGATGCCGTCGAAGAGGCTGATGGGCCACAGCCAGCTGGAGAACCAGGTGTCGAGGGCATCCTCATCCTGTTTCAAATCGTTCAACTGGAGGCTGTTGTCGCCGCTCTTCTCGCGGGCAAGCTGCAGGGCTTCCTGCTCATTCTCAGCGACGACGAAGCCGCCCGAAGGAAGATACCAAGCCGGGATGCGGTGGCCCCACCACAGTTGACGCGAGATGCACCAGTCCTTGATGTTCTCAAGCCAATGGCGATAGGTGTTCTTGTATTTGGCAGGGTAGAACTGGATGTCGTCGTTCATGACAGGTGCCAGCGAGATGTCGGCCATGTGTTGCATCTTCAGGAACCACTGCATGGAAAGCTTCGGCTCGATGGGCACACCTGTGCGCTCTGAGCAACCTATCTTGTTGTCGTAGTCCTCAATCTTCTCCATGAGGCCGGCGGCAACCATGTCTTCGGCGATTTTTTTGCGGCAGGCGAAGCGCTCCATACCGACATATTTCTCCAATCCGATGACGAAATCATCGGACACGCTCACCTCAGCCAGCGATTTCTGCTGGGCGATGGCGATGCGGTCGCTGAGGGTGGCATCGTCGTTGAAGATGTCGATGGCCTCGAGGTTGTACTTCTCGCCGAGCATATAGTCGTTGACATCGTGGGCAGGGGTTACCTTCAGGCAGCCTGTACCGAACTCGATATCTACATATTCGTCCTCGATGACGGGAATGACGCGGCCCACGACGGGCACAATCACCTTCTTGCCCTTCAGCCACTGGCTCTTCGGGTCGTTGGGATTGATGCACATGGCTACGTCGCCCATGATAGTCTCAGGGCGGGTCGTGGCAACGACAGCGTAGTAACCGCGCTCATCCTTGTGGACCACGTTGCCTTCCCCGGCGACGAAATCGCCGGGCACACTGTCGGCCAGGTAATACTTCATGTAATAGAGCTTTGTGTGCTCTTCCTTATACACTACTTCCTCGTCGGAGAGGGCGGTGAGGGCCTTGGGGTCCCAGTTGACCATGCGTACGCCGCGGTAGATGAGGCCTTTGCGATAGAGATCTACGAAGACCTTGATGACGCTCTCGCTGCGAATCTCATCCATGGTGAAACCTGTGCGGTCCCAGTCGCAGGAGCAACCCAACTTGCGCAGCTGCTTGAGGATGATGCCTCCGTGCTCCTCGGTCCATGCCCAGGCATGCTTCAGGAACTCCTCACGGGTGAGGTCGCTCTTCTTGATGCCCTGCTCAGCCAGACGATTCACCACCTTAGCCTCTGTGGCGATGCTGGCGTGGTCGGTGCCAGGCACCCAGCAGGCGTTCTTGCCCTCCATGCGTGCGTGGCGCACGAGGATATCCTGAATGGTCTCGTTCAGCACGTGGCCCATGTGCAGCACACCCGTCACATTGGGTGGCGGAATCACCACGGTGTATGGCTCGCGGCCGTCGGGCTTGGAGCTGAACAGCTTATTGTCTAACCAGTACTGGTACCATTTCCCCTCCACTTCAGCGGGAGAATACTTACTACTTATTTCCATATTATTTTTCTTGTTTTTTTGCTTCGTTCCAAATCTTGTCCATCTCTTCCAGCGACATCTCGGTGAGCGGTTTCCCGATGCGGATGCTGTGCTCTTCGAGATAGGTGAAGCGGCGGATGAATTTGCGGTTGGTGAGTTCCAAAGCGGTATCCGGGTTGAGCTTGTAGAGGCGTGCGGCGTTGATGACCGAGAAGATGAAGTCGCCCAGCTCCTGGGTACTCTTTTCTTTGTCTTCGCGGTTGAGCTCAGCCTCCAGTTCACCCAGTTCCTCGCGCACTTTGTCCCACACTTGCTCGCGCTTGTCCCAGTCGAATCCGACTCCGCGTGCTTTGTCCTGAATGCGGTAGGCTTTAATCAGCGAGGGCAGGGCGTCGGGTACACCGCTGAGCACACGTTTGTTACCGCCTTTCTCACTCACCTTCAGCTGTTCCCAGTTCTTGAGGACCTGGTCAACCGTTATCTCACCCTTTTCGATGCGTTCTGCTTCGGGGCCGAAGACGTGCGGATGGCGGTAGATAAGTTTGTCGCAGAGCTTGTTGCAGACGTCTGCGATGTCAAAATCTCCGGTTTCGCTGCCGATCTTGGCATAGAAGACAATGTGGAGGAGGACGTCGCCCAACTCCTTGCAGATGTCCTGCTTGTCGTTCTTGATGATAGCGTCGGCCAGCTCATAGGTCTCTTCGATGGTGTTGGGGCGCAGGCTGTCATTGGTCTGCTTGCGGTCCCACGGACACTTCTCGCGGAGGTCATCCATGACATCGAGCAGACGCCCGAAAGCCGCTAATTTTTCTTCTCGTGTGTGCATACGCGTGTGAATTTGGCCGCAAAGGTACAAAATTCTATTGGAATGCGCGCACGAAGAAGAGCGAAAAGCAGCGTGCGAGGGTTAATTTGTTGTCGGAAAGTGCAAAGGAGAAGTCTCAATTCTTCTCAATCAGGCATACGGCGTAGGCAGAGATGCCTTCCTCGCGACCCGTAAAGCCGAGGCGCTCGGTGGTGGTGGCCTTGATGCTGACGGCATCGGTGTCGATGCCCATCACTTCAGCGAGGCAGGCTTGCATGGCGGGGATGTGCGGATTGAGTTTGGGCCGCTCAGCACAGACGGTGGCATCGATGTTTCCAACACGATAGCCCTTTGTGGCAATCAGCGCTACGGTCTTGCGTAAGAGAATCTTGCTGTCAATGCCGTCAGTCTCAGCCGCGGTGTCGGGGAAATGGTAACCGATGTCACGCATATTGGCAGCCCCGAGGAGGGCATCGCAGATGGCATGAATGAGCACGTCAGCATCGCTATGGCCCAGCAGCCCCAGTGTATGCTCCAAGCGTATGCCGCCAAGCCACAACTCGCGGTCAGGCACCAATTGGTGCACGTCGAAACCGAAACCTACTCTTATCATCTTCTTTTTTTACCAAATAAGTCCTTGATTCCATCAATATCGAATGCGAGCGTGAAACGCATCGTCTGGTCGAGGGGGTTGGACTGGGCGGTGGAGAATACGTAGGCGGCGTCGATGGAAAAGACGCTCATCTTGAAGCCTGCGCCAGCCGTGATATACTTGCGGTTACCTTTGTTGGCAGCCTCGTCGTGGTAGCCCACGCGAACAAAGAAACGGTCGTTGTAGCTGTACTCAGCACCTACGCTCCACTGAATCTCCTGTAGCTCCTCCTTGAAGCCGTTGGGGGCATCGTAAAAGCTCTTGAAGATACCGGCAATGGGCGACACATCATAATACTCGCGCTGTACGCGGTCGGTGTAGTCATTGTCGCTCTCGTTGGCTTGTTTCTTGGGGTATGTGGGAACCAGCAGTTTGTTGGCATCGGCGCTGATAGAGAAGCGGTTGTACTCGTCGAAGGGAATCGTGAAGTTCAAGCCGAGACGCAGGTTCGTGGGGATGAACTCCGAGTTGTCATCGCCGCCATAGCTGATCTTGGAACCGATGTTAGATATGTTCAAGCCGAAAGCCCATTGGCACTCGCGATTGCCCAGCATGAAGTAGTTATTGTAGTAGAGTGCGATGTCAGCAGCGAAAGCCTTTCCGGCAGAACTCTCAGCGGTGTAGTCGTAGGTGATGTCGGAGTAGATGAAGCGCAGTGCTACGGCCATGGAAAAATAGTCGGAGAGCATGCGCGAATAGGCGGCATCGACAGCCAGTTCATAGGGCTTGATGGTCATGCCTTCAACGGCAGAGCCGGCATCATTGTCCCAAAGCGACACTTCGCCAAGCGAGAAATAGCGCAGCGAGGCGCTGATGGCGCTGTAGTCGCCAATGCGGTAGTAGCCCATGAGGTTGGCCAGATTGATGTCGCTCACCAATTTACGCAACCACGGTGTGTAGCTGATGGCCACACCGGCACGACTCACACAGAACGGGTACTTGGCAGGGTTCCAGTACTGCGAGTTGACATCGGCTTCTGTGGCGCAACCCACGTCACCCATACCGCCGCCGCGTGCATCAGGGGCGATGGACATCGAGGTGACGCTGGTGGTCACAGGATTGAACATGTTTTCCTTGTCCTGAGCAGCTGCCGGGATGGCAGCGGCCCACACAAGTACTGTGAGGAGATATGAGAAGATTCTTTTCATGCGTTTATGGGGTTACCGGAAAACAGTTACCTTCTATATAACGAAAGGAATCCACTTTTATTGCCTTCGATTGATAATGAGTTTCTGTGAAGCTGTCGCTTCTTCACTTTTGTCGCACTTGACGCGGGCTCTGTAGATGTAGATTCCGCTGCCCAGCGGGAAGCCGCTACCCGTGGTCAGATTCCACGGAATCGCGTAGAAACCGGTGTCGTTGCTGCCTGTCTCGCTGTGGCTCCACAGCATGCGCCCTGTGAAATCGAAGACTTCTACGGTGAATTCACATACGCTGCCAGGGCGGTCGTAGCTGAGAAGGAATTGCGTTTGTGACTTGGCGGGGTTCTTGCTGGCGGTCAGCTTCAGGATGTTCATGGGCAATCCGGGATCTACCACGCAGGTGAGGGTGACGGTGCTGGCGTTGTTGAGCAGGTCCCAGGCACGGAAGACGATGGTGTGCTCGCCTGCTGTCAACTCAGGAATGGAGAAGGCGACGTGGCCGCGTGTGTAGTCACCGAACTCGCCACGGAAATAATCGTTGAGGTTGTAGGTGGTGAGGGGGTTGCCGTCGATGATGAGCTCCAGATCGTGTCCGAGGCCGTTGCCTGCGGAGCTGATGCCGTTCTCATCGGAGATCTCGGCGATGAAATAGGGCGTAGCGCCGACTGTCTGGCCGTCGGTGAATGTGTCGTCGTTTAGGTGGGCCGTGATGTGCGGGCCTTTGTTGTCATGTATGCCTGGTTCTGTGCCGCCAATCAGGAAGTCCTCGTTGTTGCCATTGGCCTCGTAGCGGTGGTCATTGGTGATGGCGTAGAACAGCAGACGTCCGGCCTCATTGCTATAGTGGATATCTACGGGGATGGGGCACGTGATGTCGAATTTTCCGCCACGTATGCTATCCTGTCCGTTGTACAGGATCTTGTCGTAGGCGTTGTATTTGAAGGCTTCCTCCGACTGGGCGTTGTTGCGGCAGGTGATGGTGCTTTCGCTGTCGTAGAGGCGTGCGGTGAAGGTACCGCGGAAGTCGTTGAGCGTTTCGCCGTTGCCGTTCTCAATGTGTCCTGCAAAACGCGCACGGCCTCCGGCATGAAGCGTGAAGTCTGCTGGCAGCTGATCCACGGGCGTGCCGTTGATGGCATCCAGGACAACGCGATTGCCAGGGTTGCCGAAGAACAGGGCTGGGTCGCCCAGGAGGGCGTAGTGCAGTTTGTTCTCGGTGGAGGGACTGTTGACCTTGCTCAGTCGCACGGCATCGCCAACGCGATTGGGCATCCCCTGCTCATCGGTGTCGAAGAGTGCACGGCAGAAGGCTGCATTCAGCAGTTCGTTGAGGTTGGCATATACGGTGCGGGCCGTACCGTAGAAGGCTACTGCGGCGCCGTTCGGGTTCAGGAAAGCTGTCTCACCGATGTTGTTGGTTTGCGTGTCGAATGGCATGACATCGCAGGCCGCAGTCACCCAAAGGGGTGCTCGCGGTGATTTGTAGTTTGCGAAGTCCTCGATGCGAATCACCAGCTCGTGGGAGAGACAGTAGGTGGCGCCGTGCCCCGTGTAGTTCATCATCAGCGCGCCCTCTTCCATCTGCTGCTGGACGACCTTCTCCAAGAGGGGGTAGCGGTTGCCGCTGGCGGAGGCCACGCGGGGATAGATGTCCCACATCACCTTGCGAACCTCCAGTTCCGGGTTGTTCGCTTGCACGATGTTAGCAACATTATTAGCCATGCGCAGGTGCTCGTTCTCGTCGCCGTCGTCGCCCAGGAAGACACACACGTTCTTCCACGCCCCGGCGTAGTTGCCGTTCAGGTAGGCAAGGGTCTTGTCAACAGCGTTTTTCGCTTCTGCCGCGGTGCGCACGGGGAAGCGTCCCACGCCTAAGTCGGTCTTGTTGGATGTCAGCGCACCGCCCTCGCCGTCGTCGAGCAGTCCAAAGTAGTCCTCCATCACATAGCATTGCGTGTCGCTATTGGAGTTCATGCTCTCGAAGCAGAGCAGGAAGTCGTTGGGGTTTGTGTTGCTCCACACCGAGGTGAGCATGCGGTTGTCCCACGCGCAATCGCCGAAGAGCAGCAGATAGCGGGGGCGGTCGCTGTCTTTCGTTGCGCGGTCGTAGAGCATTTTCAGGAAGCGGCGGTAGGCGGTGGCGTCAGGGGTGCCGCTGCTGAATTCGTTGTAAATCTGGTCGGCACGGAAGACGCCCACGCGCAGACCGTCGAAGTTGCGGTGCGCGGCAGCCAGACGCTCGGCTTCGCTGTCGAAGATGCCGCTCGCAGGCGTGATAATGACCATGTCCAAGGGGGCTGTAGCGTGCAGGTTCTGGTTGGCGACCTCACCTACCACCGTAGGCTGCGGGTAGGAGGCAAAGGCGTTGACGTTGACAATGGCGTAGCGGTGTTCCTCGCCGTCGCTCTCCACGATAGCGCGGTAGTGGGGCGTGCCATTCACGGTGGTCGTGCTGCCCGTGATGGCGGTGGCGGGTTTCCCGCGTTCGGCCAGGCGCCACAGCTGCGGTTGTTGTCCGTTGGCATAGGTGATGTCGAAGGTCTTGGGCTCGGCATCCGCACGTGTGAAGGCCACCAGGTTGAGACTGCCGTCAATGGCCATCGTGCCCGTGAACTGCAGCGTCAGGAAGTTGAGGCGTGCGTGTGCACCGCTGGTCGTGGAGATTCGCACGGTGTTCGTGGCCGAAGGCTTGGCCACATTGAAAGTTCGCTCTACCACTGTGGCCGAAGAGTAGTTGCCCAGCTCGCTCACCGTGAAGGTTCCCAGGGAGCTGCCGTTGAATTGCGGTGTCACCCTGGTTGAGGTGGAGTTGGCGGCTGAGAACCCTATCGTCAGACTTCCTGCGTTGCCTGCACTGCGGCAGGGGAGGGTGAGGGTGTAGTTGCGGCTGTTGCCGGTAGCGTAGTCGTAGTTCTCAAAAAGCTGTCGTCCGCCGCTGAACCAGGCGTATTCTTGCGGGTTGTGTGTCGCGTAGGCATCAAAGGTCGAGACCACCTCCGTGTCCGAGGTGGTGCCTGTGGTAGTGGGGAACGCAGGGGGCGCGGAGGAGGCTTCAGTTATAAAATAGTACGCGGCGCGCGCGTAATGGTTGGGCACATGGCGACCGTCGCGCCAGGTGTCCAGGCCGTTGGCGTAGAACAGGAAGCCGTCTGCCACAGGCCACAGCGACACCTCCTCCAGATCGTCGAAGTCCGTGTCTGCATCGATGATCTCTTTCTGCAGATGACCGCCGTAGCCATAGACTCGTATGTTGGCGGGGTTCGCGAAGCCCATCTCGCTGATGGCGCTGTGTGTCAGATGATAGACACCGTCGCTCTCCACGCTGATCTTCACCCACCTTCCGCTGGCCAGCACACTTTGCGAGGCCCAGCGTTGATTGGCGGTGGGGGCATAGAGTTTCACGCGATGGCGAGCACCTTTGTACTTCGGCATGATCTCCACCTTTCCGCTCAGCAGTTTCAGATAGCGGTCATTGCTTCGGACGATAGGCACAAAGCTGATATCCAGCAGTCCCTTGCCACGGCTGACACCCACCTCCGCCTCGATGCGCAGCGTGTCGGCCACGGCTTCATCGCTGCCGGGGATGGCCTTCAGCCGTTCCGTCTCAGCTACCGTGAGCGGTGCCCATTCGGGATAGAGGATGCGCACGGTGTAGTCGTAGAGCCTATAGTCTGTCTCCAGCGGCACCACCTCATGGTATGTAGGCACCACGCTGTCAATGCGCAACTTCTTCCAGTCGAACTGCGTGAAGTCCTGTGTGTAAGCTGTCAAAGGAAACAAGAGCATAAGGAGCCACACCCATGCCCTTCCCATCAAGGTGGGAAGCAACTGGCGCTTAGCGGGCTTATGGATTCTCTTCAATAATTCCTTATCTGATTTCATGATTCTTATGGTGTCATGTTCTCCCCTTCCTTGTTGGGGGACGTGGGACTTTACTTCACGTTGAATGCCAGAACCTTTTCTCCTTCGAGCCACCCTTCCAGATGGTCGTCGATGTGGACGGGGCCTACGCCCACGGGCGTTCCAGTGTAGATGAGGTCGCCCGTCTTCAGCGTGAAGAAGCGGCTGATGTAGCTCACCAGTTCATCCACCGGGTGCAGCATGTCGGCCGTGTGTCCTGTCTGCACTGTCTGGCCGTTGATGTCCAAGTGGAAGTGCAAATCCTGAATGCTGCGTTCCAGGGCGGTCAGCGGGATGAAGCGCCCGAGCACGGCAGAGCCGTCGAAACCCTTGCACAGTTCCCACGGCAGTCCCTGTGTGCGCAGGCGTTGCTGAAGGTCGCGAGCCGTGAAGTCGATGCCTACGGTGACTGCGTCATAATAGCGATGCGCCCAGCGGGGAGCTATACTGCGCCCGAGGCGTGAGATGCGCACGACGATTTCCGTCTCATACTCACAGCGCTCTGTGAAGTCGGGGATGAAGAATGGTTTGCCGCCAGTAAGCAGTGCCGAGTCCGCCTTCGTGAAGATGACGGGCTCTTCTGATTTATATAACGTTTCGCCGAGCTCTTTATTGTGCTCTGCGTAGTTCATTCCTATGGCAAAAATCTTCATTCTTAGTCGCTTTGGCTGCAAAGATACGGATTTTTTGTGATTTCAGGTCGTCAAAACTCTATTTTTCTATGCTTTCTTGGCATTATTCACCACTTTCCTCATCATTTTCGAGCGCTTCTGTCATTTCCTACGCTTGGAATGCCTGCCCTTCCTATGCTTTGAAGATACGACTATGGACACTGAGGAGCAACGCACAACAACATCTATCTTTTTACATGAAAAGGCTCCACACAGAAGTTTTTCATAGAAAAAAGCCTCATTCCCTCAAACTGCTTGAACCTCATCCGCTTAAGGATGAGGTTCAAGCAGTTTGAGGGAATGAGGGAAAAATCCATCAAAAAACTATGGTGGAAGAATCAGTTCGCCAGAGTGGATTAGCTGTACCAGATGGAAGAACTGTTGGAATTGCCATAGTAGCGGTCCTCTTCTTCGTTCATGTAGTTGTCCAGCTCGTATTCTTCTTGGTTGAACATTTTAGGTTTCGGTTTCATAGCGCTTTAGAGTTAGGAGTTAGTAATATGATTTGTCATTGTCATTAGGCATGGCAAAGATAGGTGTATTCAGATGTGCGTGCAAGGTTTTTCGTTGAGAACCTGCTTTTTTAACGAGAATTTAACGTTTAAAGGTGTCATTTGGACACTCACAAGCCCTGTTTAGGGGCAAAAAAAAGAGGGGGCATGGCCCCCTCGGTTATTAAAGATGTGAATAATGTTTTCTGTTAGTTGACGCTTCTTAATTCAGACTTTCATTGAAATCATTAAAAACAGAAGCGTTACTGACGATTGCTGCAATTGCTACAATTGCGAAAGCAATAGAAGTTGTTACTGTTACCATAATCCTTTTACCTTTAAATTTGTTATCCTTTTTGTGTTTTCATTTCAGGCCTCGCTCGGCCTTGTGTTTTTCTTTTGACACTGCAAAGGTACGGTGTTTTATGCGTTTTGGAACAAATATATGTTTAAAAGCATGGATTTATGGCTTTTCGTTGACCTCCGTCAAGAAAAATCGTTGTTTCGCCAATTCTTGACTTATGTCGCCTTTTTTCGGTCAATTATTTGGCATTTCCCTCATTCTTAGGGAAGTAGTGTGTGATGTGGCTGTCTGCAGCGTAGTCGGGGATGACAGCGCCCGCGCTGTCGGTGCAGAGCACGAGGGGACCGCTCATGCGGGCTCCCAGCCATTCATCGTTCACTTTGTCAGGACCGTAGTCGGTGTGCGGTGTGTAGGGCATCACGACTTCGACGCGGTCAGAGGATGTCCAGCGGCGCTGGGGGAAGGTGACATAGCTGGAGGGTGTTGCTTTTTTCACGCTGGGCTGATGGGTCTCATGTGTCTTACAGACGATTTGCCCGTTCACACGGATCTCGAAACCCTCGGTGGCCCAGTAGGGCACGCGGAGCTTGAGGGTGAAGGGCTTCTTGGCTTCCGGGAAGGTGATGATGGTGCGCTCTGCAGGCCACTGGCAATCCTGACGGATGGCAACGCCATGGCTCTTCCATCGGGCTGCTGTGGGTAGATAGAGGGCCACCCACAGCGTGTCGCCGCCCACGAAGTAGGCCGCTTCCTGGTATTTCACATGGTTCTCGGCGCCCGTGCCGCCGCAGCAGCTCTCCTGCGGCGTCTCGTTGCCCCAGGGCTTGGAGGCATCGCGTCCCACGGCATACTGATAGACGACGGCGTAAGGCTCTGGGCGCAGCGAGCCGATGATTTGATTGTAGAGCACGCGCTCGTAGTAGTCCATGTAGCGGGCATCGTTGGGGTGGTAGCCGTTGAGGTCGCGTGTGAGCTTGGCCAGGTTGTAGGCGCAGCAGGTTTCGTTCATCATGGGCGTCTTGGCGGCGCACATGGACTGCATCTGTGTGTACGGCTCGCGGAACTTCTCGTCATCACCCACGCCGCCCATCGCGTAGCGGTAGCGTCCTTGGATGTGTGACCAGAAGTTCTCGGCCAAGGGCAGGTAGCTGCTGTCGCCGCCGGCACGGAAGAGGGCCAGGGCACCCGTGACCATCGGGATGTGCTGGTTGGCGTGGCGGTTGCGGATGGCATCGATGTTGTGCTTCAGAGGTTCGAAGAAGGCGGGGCTGTCGAAGTAGGTGGCAGCCTCGCGCAGGCGCGCACGTTCCTCTTTATCATTCACCATCGTGGACAGGCGTGCCAGCACTTCTGCCATACCGCCCACTTCGCCGGCGATGTACATGTTCCACATCTCATAGCGGTTGCCCGGTCGGCTGCGGCGCTCTTCCTGCGTGCCGGCTGCATCCACGAAGGTGCGGTAGTGCAGGCGGTTCCACACCCACAGTCCCATGTCCTTGGCTATCAGCAATGCCTTCTTGGCCAACGCGCGGTCATCCACGTAGGTGGCGATGTCGATGAGGCCGGAGAGTTGCTTGTGGATGGTGTAGTAGGGGGCCCACACCCATTTTTCGTTGTCGTAGGGGCGGTACATCTCCACCAGGGCGCAGTGCTGGGCGGGGATGGCATTGAGGTAGCCGTAGCCGTATTGGGCGTAGTCCTGCTTGTAGCGGTCGAAAGCATCCCATGTGCCCTGCAGCTCACGCAGCTCCGTCTCGGGGGCCAGGTCGCGGGCTTCGCGATAGCGACCCAACGTGTGGTCATAGACGAAGGTGCGCTCCTGGCAGCGTCGCAGCTCATCCACCATCGTGTGCAGGTTCGCCTTCAGCTGTTGCCGCTTGACAGGGTCTGCGCAGCTGGCATAGGCCAGCGACAGCGCGCTCATATAATGCCCGCTGCCATGTCCCTTGAGCTTAGTGGTGGGAGAGTCCCAGCCATCGGACATGGGGTAGCCGTCGGTGGGCAGACCGTAGGTGTCGCGGTAGTTGTACAGCTGCTGCCGCACATCGAGCGTGAGCAGATGGTCGATGTCGATATCACGGTTGCGCGTGAGGCGGTTGTCTCCTGTCAGCTGTACGTCGCTCAGCGGCAGCGGCTGGGCGACGGGCATCGCAGCGGGCGTGGCGTAGCCGCTTGCTACGACCTGTACGTTAGCTTTGATGGGCAGGCCTTGTGGCGTGCTGTCATCACCCACGATATAACCTTCCACCTGATAGCTTGTGCCCACGGGTTGAGCAGCTTGCTCCTGTTCGGTGGTTAGCGCGGAATTAGACCAGCGCACTTGGCGGTAGGCTTTATGACCATCGGCATACTCCACCCATAGCTGATAGGGTAGGCGAGGGGCCGTCCCCACAGGCGTTGAGACACGTACTGCCTCAACGGCGGAGATACGCTTGCCGATGGCAGCCTCCTGCGCAAAGCAAGTGGCACAGGAGAGAAGGAAGAGAGATGAAAAAAATGCCTTCATTGTCGGAAGAAATAGATTTTCTGCCGACAAAGATAGGCATTTTTTGTGATACAGCGCTTAATTCTCGCTAATTATCGTTGCGCTATAGCCAAAATCATCGACTTGACGTATGACGCACTCTGGGTCGTGATGTCCTGTGACCGTCGCAATTCCTGTTGCCAGGTTGACATCCACATCCTCCACACCTTCTACACCACGGATGGCGCGCTCCACGTTTGCTTTACAATGGTTGCAGCTCATGCCGGAAATCGTGTAGCGTGTCACTTCAGCGATGGCGTGCTCGTGGGCAGTATGCTCGTGAGACTGGTGCTCGTGGCAGTGGGCCTCATGTTCGCAGGCTTCATGGTTGTGGTCATGATCATGGCAGCATTCACAGGAATGGCCGTGGCGGTGCATCTGCCAGAAGGCATTGATGAGCAACAGCACGAGGGCTGCCACCCACACCCAATCCATGACAGACAATCCGTGCGCACAATGTTCGTCATTGGCGAAGCCCGCCTGCACGGCAAACCAGTCCTGCGGCAGCAGGTAGTCGATGCCCAGGCCGAAGAGGATGGCGCCGATGATGATGGAGAGCAGGTACAACCACAGCGTGCGCTTGCCGAAGACCTTTCCGATGACCAAAATCGATGCGGAGTTCACGGCAGGACCTGCCATCAACAGCACCAGCGCGGCACCGGGTGTCAACCCCTTCGCCATCAGCGACACCGCGATAGGAATAGAGCCCGTGGCGCAGACGTACATGGGAATGGCCACCGCCAGGACGATCAACATATTCAATAACTTGTAGTCGTGCAGCGCTGCCAACCATTCGCTGGGCACAGCCACCGTGATCAGCGCAGCAATGAGCAAACCAACCACAAGCCACTTCCCCACATCCTGCATCATATCTACAAAAGCGTAGTCGAAGGCTTCGAGAAGACCCTCCCACCAGCCCCTCCCGTGAGGGCGGGGAGCGGGCTGCACGTGGCCGTGGTCATGTTCACAGCAACAGTGCTCCTCATGCTCATGGCAGCAGCAATGCTCCTCATGTTCCTCATGCTCATGGCAGCAATGCCCCTCTCCGTAGGTCTCCCCTTCCTCACGGGAGGGGGTGGGTCTTCCAAATTTATTTACTAACCATCCGCCGAACATCGCTGTGAACAGAGCTGCCAACGGTCGTATGATGGCGAAGGGCAGTCCCATGAGCGAGTAGGTGGCGGCAATGCTATCGACACCCGTCTGCGGTGTGGCGATGAGGAAACTGGTGCAGGCACCGTGACTGGCTCCCTCCTTGCGCAGCGACACTGTCGTCGGAATCACACCGCAGGAGCACAATGGCAGAGGAACACCTATAGCTGCAGCTTTCACCACGCTCTTCATGTTGCGCGGAGCCAGATGTTTAGAATACAATGTACGCGGGACAAATGTGTGCAGCAGACCTGCGATGAAGAAGCCCAGTAGCAGGTAGGGAGCCATTTCCGCTGTCATCATGACCAACGCGTCCCAGTAACTTTCAATCCAATTCAGTACCATAATATCTCAATTTTTCAATCTTTAGCTTCGCTGACTTTTGTCACGACTCGGCAATTCAAGCAAGCTTGATTGCTCTCGCTGTTCCAAAAGTTCAATTTTCAATTCCGCTGCAAAGGTACGGAAAAGCGCATGCAACTCAGTTGCAAAGTGATGTTTCGGGCAGAAAAGACAGCAAAAAAGCCCCCTGAAACGAAAAAATCACCCCTCAGCAGTAAAAAACTCTCAACTCTCAACTCTCAACTCTCAACTTTTTATTACCTTTGCACCCGCAATTCAGGAGAGATGCCAGAGTGACCGATTGGGCCGGACTCGAAATCCGGTGAACGGCTCGTCCGTTCCGGGGGTTTGAATCCCTCTCTCTCCGCTTAATCAAATTGAAGCCCGCTGATTTTCAGCGGGCTTTGTTTTCTTTCCCCTTTTTGGGGGGGGGGCGATATACAAATGACAGCGCGTGGAGAGGACACCAGATGAAGCATCTTATTCTTTAATCAACTGATATGCTAATCGTTCATCACCAGAGGCCAAATAGATGATGCCACAGTATGTGAATCCATATTTCTTGATGACATGCTGCATGATACGGTTGTCCAGATGGGTGTCAATGCGAATGTTGGAATCTACATAGCCACCGCCTTTCTCCATATCAGACAAGATAACAGCCTCAGATGGATAGCCGTCAGTCCATTGGTGCATATTGCCCGATGCCCGCATGATTCCCTTGGCAGCCTCCTACTACAGAGTTTACAGGATAAGGGCAGGCAGCAAGAATGTTCTCCAGTCCACTATGAGCGCAGCCAGTGAACAGAAAACCATCGGTATGTAAAGCCAGTTCATGGCGGAAATCATCCTGAATGTACTGCCCCTGCGCATCTTGGACTAAGAGATGCTGATTGCCCTCGGGCGTGGCCAGTTCCTGAAACGATTTCCTATGCAATTGTAGCTTGTCCTCCATGCCCGTCGGTGCTATGATTTTAGGTAAACTCAACTATTGCGCTCACATCATCACCCACCGCCAGCGCCACCACTATGCCGCCATCCACTCGGTATAGAGTCGGCACAAGGCTGTCGCCGAGCTTAGCTGCAACGCGGTATTCCACGCGCAAACCGCTCACCTTGAAATCATCAGGCAACAGCTCCATAGCCATTCTCACATAGTTGGCATTGTTCAGGTGGCGGTTGTAGTCGATATCTGCGCGCAGTACCCTGATAGGCTCCAGCGTTTCTCCTTGGGCATGAGGCAGTATGATGCGGCGGTCGCGGTAGTTCATCTCCAACTGCTGCTCCAGCGACATGGATTGCATGGTTGCTTCATCGACACGCTTCAGCTTGCCTGCCGCCTTATCTACGAATGCTCCCATGCTCCATGTCTTGTAGCACGGCTGTCCCTCGGCGTCGTAGATAAACGTGTTGCGGAAGCCGAACATAGGCTTCATGCCATAGACCGAGGTTGTCACCGTCAGTTCCTCCTTGTATTCTGGCACACGGATAATCTCCACCTGGCGTGTTGCCAGCAGCTGTGCCATGTTCTGCTGCTCGAAATAGTCCTTCACCTGAGGTTCCGAGTCTATCCACATCTCAGAGCAATCCTGCATCATCTACAGGGCGGAATATAGTTTCAGCCGCCCTTCGCTGTCGCATGTGCTCGTTGTCACTTTATACTTTAAGCTGTACATATTTTTTTGTTATTAGTTGTTATTAGTCGCTGCACGGGATATATTGCAAATCTCTCAATTCGCGACATAACTCTGTCATTGATGCCTGTTGGCGTTTGCGCCTCATCTCTCTAAACTGCTCCTTCATGATAATGTTCTGTTTCAGTTCGTTAAATTGGAATTTACCTCACTACTTGAATTTAGAGAACCACTCGACCAGCGTCTCAAGCACCTCCGGTGCAAAGGTTTCTTCAATGTCCCGGTATTCGGTGGTCATCCCTGTCTGGCAATGTTGAAACATGTGATTTACACCTTCTACTGTTTCCAACTTGTTGCAAGGGTTGTCAGGCAGGCCGCTTCGAAGCGCTCCCAGGTTGCTCTCGGCTTCCACCTGCATATCCTTGGTCCCATTCAGGGCTAGAACGGGGCAACTGATGACGCCAAGCAGCGGGCGAACGTCCAGCGTCACAAAATGCTTCAGATAGGGCATGCTGAGCTGCCGCATGACAGCGGAGAGATTCTGCGACAGAGCCGCAGGGAGA
>CACZCZ010000009.1 GCA_902779845.1 uncultured Bacteroidales bacterium
CGTTGAAAGCTTGCTTTCATAAGAACACTCATGAGCGCAGACCGTAGGCCGAAGGCCACAGACAGCAGCAGCGGGGTTTTTAATGTTTTTGTCTTAATCTTGAATCTTGAATCTTGAATCTTGAATCTGTGGTTCATAAAAACAAATCATAATGGCAACAAAACTCTGGGAGAAGAATTTTACTCCGACAGCGGAGATTGAGCGCTTCACAGTGGGGCGCGACCGCGAGTTGGACGCGTACCTGGCAGAGAGCGATGTGCTGGGTTCTATGGCACATATCACCATGCTGGAGAGCATAGGGCTGCTGACAGCCGACGAACTCAAGGTGCTGCTGGCTGAGCTGCGCCACATCCTGGGCGAGATACGTGCGGGTGAGTTCACCATCGAAGAGGGTGTGGAGGACGTACACTCCGAGGTGGAGTTGCTGCTGACACAGCGTCTGGGCGACATTGGCAAGAAGATACACAGCGGACGCTCGCGCAACGACCAGGTGCTGGTGGACCTGAAACTGTGGACACGACGTCAGCTGCGCGAGGTGGTGGAGCTCGTGAAGGTGCTCTTCGATGAGCTGCAGGCACAGAGCGAGAAGTACAAGAACGTGCTCATGCCGGGCTACACACACCTGCAGGTGGCCATGCCCAGCAGCTTCGGCCTCTGGTTTGGCGCCTATGCCGAGAGCCTCACCGACGACATGCTCTTCCTGCAGGCGGCTTACAAAATGGTCAACCGCAACCCGCTGGGTTCGGCAGCCGGCTACGGCAGCAGCTTCCCCCTGAAGCGGCAGATGACAACGGACCTGCTGGGCTTCGACTCCATGGACTATAATGTCGTCTATGCGCAGATGGGACGCGGTAAGATGGAGCGCAACGTGGCCTTCGCCATCGCCACCGTGGCAGGCACCATCGCCAAACTGGCCTTCGACGCCTGCCTGTTCAACTCGCAGAACTTCGCCTTCGTGAAGCTCCCCAACGAGTGCACCACGGGCTCCAGCATCATGCCGCATAAGAAGAACCCGGATGTCTTTGAACTCACACGCGCCAAATGCAACAAGCTGCAGGCGCTGCCACAGCAGGTGATGCTCATCATGAACAACCTGCCCAGCGGATACTTCCGCGACCTGCAGATCATCAAGGAGGTGTTCCTGCCGGCTTTCGCTGAGCTGAAGGACTGCCTGCAGATGACGGCTTACATCATCAACAAGATGCAGGTGAACGACCACATCCTGGACGATCCGCGCTACGACTTGATGTTCTCCGTTGAGGAGGTCAACAGGCTGGCAGCCAACGGGATGCCGTTCCGCGATGCCTACAAGAAGGTGGGACTGGACATCGAGGCTGGGAAGTTCCAGCCCGTCAAGGATGTCCACCACACGCACGAAGGCTCCATCGGCAACTTGTGTACTGCCGAGATAGCTGCCCTCATGAACAACATCCTCTCCAACTTCGGCTTCGAGAAGGTGGAAGCAGCGGAAAGGAAGCTCGCAGAAGAAAAGTGAAAAGTGAAAGAATGAAAAGTGAAAGAATGAAAAGTGAAAAATCTTATAGGGCTTATAGGTCTCATAGGGCTTATAGGTCTTATAAGCTTTATTTTTCACTTTTCACTCTTTCACTTTTCACTCTATTGGTTTCTTGTGAGAAGGCGGAGCAGGCGTATAGCAATCATGTGGCGCGCTTCAGCTTCTCGCCCACCAACACTGTGCCGCAGCTGAACGCTGCGCTGAACAACCCAGGGCAGTTCTGCACCATCGCAGCGCGCAACAGCCAGTATGTCTTCCATAGTCCGGGCATCCGTGAGGACTACAAATACACGCTCACGGAACTGGACCGGAAATCGAAGTATGTGCTGGGGTTGAGCGGCTTCATCGTGGGCGTTCCCATCATGGCCGATCAGCTAAGTGCGCAGTCCTCTGTGGTCTGCTTCGACCTGGCCTGTCCCAACTGCTACGAGGAAGCCAGCATCACACGCGACCTGACGCTCCTGGAGAACCAACGGGCTAAGTGTGGGCGCTGTGGACGCCTCTATGACCTCAACAACCAAGGCATCATCGTTGACGGCGAACAGGGCACGAGCCTCTATCGCTATCGCATACAGTACTACCCCTCAGGGAACAACATGACAGTGAACAACTGAGGGAGCTCTTAGGGCCCATAAGTCAGCCCTATTGCACAGGAATCACCACCTTACCGGATAGCTTGCGCTGTGGGTCGTTGACCTTCAGCGTCAGATTGCCTGCTTGCTTGCCAGCCTGCACGACCACCACCAGCTGCCCTGCAAAGAGCTTCATGGTGGGCTGCGTGAAGGATTCCAGGGAGGTGGCGTCGCCGTTGCAGACAGCACGGAACTGACCAGCACCCTCGACGCTGAAGGTCAGGGCATCGGCGGCATCAGGAATGAGCGTGCCGTTCTTGTCCGTGAGGCTGACGGTGATGAAGGCGAGGTCGTCGCCATCGGCGTGGAGGAGGGGAGTGCTGTCGTGCTGTGTCCAGACATCCAGCTGCAGGCGGGCTGCCTTGCCTGCCGTGCACAGGATCTGGGAACCTGCCGCCTTGCCGTCGGCATCATATACGACGACTTTCAGTTCACCCGGTTCATACTTCACCTCATTCCAGCGCAGGCGATAGCGGTCAAGCCGGCCCTCACTTAATTTTTCACTTTTCATTCTTTCACTTTTCACTTTCTTCCCTTGGCTCTTTCCATTCACGAACAGCTCGGCCGTGGGATAGTCGGTGTAGCAATAGACGGGTGTGACCTCACCGATGCGCTCCTTGCCCCAAGACCAATGGGGTAGGAGGTGGATGGTGTGCTCCTGTGTGTTCCAATGCGAGCGATAGAGGAAGTAGCGGTCCTTGGGCAGACCTGCCAGGTCGCAGATGCCGAAGTAGCTGCTGCGCGAGGGCCAGTATTCATCGTAGGGCGTGGGCTCGCCCAGGTAGTCGAAGCCCGTCCACACGAACTCGCCGATGACCCATGGATTGTCGTCCTGCCAACGCCAGTCGTCGTCGGGAAGGTTGCTCCACGGGCACCATTCCACGTCGTAGCCCGAGCACTGGCCGTCGGGGTGCTGCCCTCTGTCGGTAGGGGTGACGGGGAAGTAGTAGCAGCCGCGCGAGCTGACGGTGGAGGCCGTCTCGCTGCCCAGCAGGAAGCCGTGCGTCAGGGTCTCGTAGGCTTTCTGGTATTTGTTCAGGCGATAGTTGAGGCCCGGCACATCCATGGCCTGCATGAAGCCGCTGCTGAGGGCGTTGTCCACGCGGTCGCAGCCCTGTGTGACGGGGCGTGTGGGGTCGAGCGCGTGGCAGAGGCCCTGCAGGCGGATGGCAATCTGGCGCCCTTCCTCACTCCACTGCTCGGGGATCTCGTTGCCGATACTCCACATCACGATAGAGGGGTGGTTGCGGTTCGCCAGCACCAGATTGGTGATGTCCTTGTCAGCCCACTCGCGGAAGAAGCGGGCGTAGCCGTTCTTGCACTTGGGATAGAGCCACATGTCGAACGACTCGGCCATCACCATCATTCCTAATGAGTCGCAGATTTCCATCTGCCACTGCGAGGGCATATTATGTGCTGTGCGGATGGCATCGCAGCCCATCGCCTTCATGATTTTAATCTGGCGAATGAGGGCCGCTTTGTTCACGGCAGCCCCCAAGGGCCCGAGGTCATGGTGCAGGCAGACGCCCTTCAGCTTGCGTGTCTGGCCGTTGAGCTGGAAGCCGTGTTCGCGCGAGACGCGGACGGTGCGCAGGCCCGTCTTGATGGTTTTGCTATCGAGGAGTTCATACGACTGACCGTCATAGACTTCTTGGGAGGTGTTCCTGCCCACACGATTCACCATGGCCGTGACCGTATATAAATAAGGTGTCTCCGGCGACCAGAGTTTGGCATTCTTGAAGAAGAAATTCGTGTGGAACGAACCATCATCGGCCAAGCGCAGGTCATCGCTGTTGACGGTTTTGCCATCGGGTGTCGTCATGACCACCTTGGCCATCACTGCGCCAGCCGATCCCCTCCCTGACGGGAGGGGTTGGGTCTTCAAGACCTTGCCATCTACTTCGACCCTCAGAATGCCTTTATCATTGATATTTGTAGCGCGCACCACGAGGCTCCAGTCGTCAAGGTGAGTCTTGTCTGTCAGCACCAGCTTCACGGGGCGGAAGATGCCGGCACCCGGGTACCAGCGCGAGCTCTCCTCCATATTCTTCAGATGCACCTCTAACAGGTTCTCGCCCGGATGGATGAAGGGCGTGATATCCACGCGGAACGTGTTGTAGCCGTAGGCCCAGTAGCCCGCTTTCTGACCGTTGACGGAGACCGTAGGTTGCGCCATGGCGCCGTCGAAGAGCAGCTCGGCGTGACCGTTGAAGCCTTCGGGAATAGTGAACGAACGCTTGTAGCGACCCTCACCAATCCACGGCAGGGCACCCGAGCGTCCGCTCTTCTCTGTGGCTTCCTTCTCGCCGTTCTGCACGATGGCCACGCGCTGCAGGTCCCATTTCTTGTCGAAGGGTCCGGCGATGGCCCAGTCATGCGGTACGCTGACGGTCTGCCATTGGGCATCGCCGTCGCGCTGGAACTGCCAGTCGTGGCTCAGGAGTGTTTCGGTGCGTTGGGCTTGCATGCCGACAGCTGCTGTCAGCAGGCTTAGAAGGAATAGGCGTTTCATCTTTATGGTTGTCTAAATTATAGTTTTCTGAAGTAAAGGACTGTGTCGGCGCGCTCCAGCACCAGGGCATCGCTGTCCAGCTGGCGTGTGCGATAGCGGGCGTCGAGGCTATGGATGCCCCAGGCATCCATGATGCCACCACGCATCTCTTCCTCGGTAATCCAATCGTCGTCATCGTTCTTGTCGCGATGCAGCGAAGCATGGGCGAAGTCGTAGAAGCGGATGCTGTCGCCCTCATGCACGAAGTGAGCGTAGAAGGTGGTGCCGTTGTTGTCCCATTGGCTCAGGTGGAGCTGTATGGAGAGGTAGGCGCGTGTGGACTTGACATCGCGCGTTGACTCGGGGGTCTGAATGGTGGTGAGCTGCCACAAACCGTCGAGATCACCATTGATGGGCACTTTGTCACAACTGTTCAACAGAAGGGTGAACAGTGAGAGAATGAAAAGTGAGAAATGATGATGAATAAATATCTTTTTCATAGGAGCTTTCAACTTTAAACTCTAAACCTTAAACCTTAAACTTTCAACTCTCAACTACTTCCCCAGCGCTAAGCGCTTGCGGATGGTGAGCTGTCCGCCGAAGCTGTTGCCGATGAGGCTGCCGTGGTCGAAGCCTAGGCCCAGAGCGCCCTCCCAGCCTTTGGCCCAACGGGGACGGTAGGTGCCTTCCGCGAAGGTGTAGATCTGCCGACGCGGGTCGGGCTGCGGGAGTGCGTAGCTGCCCCAGTTCTTGCTGAAGGAAGCCAGCAGACGCCAGTGCCATTCGGCCGAGGGGTCGCCAGAGAGTCCTACGTGCCACGCCTTGATGCGGTTGTTGTAGAAGTGCAGGTGGTGGCTGAGGTCTATCCCGTCGAAGCCGAGGGCCTCGTTGTACAGGGGTGATGTGATGAGCGGATTGCCGAGCGTCTGGCCGTAGTGTTGCCAGCCGGCGTAGTGGAGGTGGTTGTAGTAGTCATCGCGACCGGCCATCGCATCGGGGAGGTTATGTGTGCCATCGTGATAGACGGCGCCGGCCTGGTCGGTGGAGGTGAGGTATTCGAGTACTGCGCTGGAGAGGTAGGGGTTCTTGGGCAGCGTCACCTCGGCACCGATGAGCATATCGCGGATGCCATACTGCACGGTGAGCATGGAGTGGTCCTCGAAGAAGCGCTCCCAGTAGGCACGGGCCTGCCACTTCTCGCCGTGGTACTTCAGCTGCATCACGTAGCTGCCCAGATGGTTGCCCGAGACGTTGGGGTTGCTGCCGTCGGTGGCGTCGCTGCCACGACAGAGCAGGGCATCCCAGTAGGCGCGCAGACCGTTGTCATGTTCATAAACCGTCTTCTGCCCCTCGTGGGCACGGGGCGTCTGCACATTGTAGCTGCTGCCGCCGAACTCCGCCATCATCCGCAGGCCGATCTCATAGGTGAGAGGGAAGACATCCGCGCGACCGAATTGCCAGTAGAGGGCTTTCTCGTGGTAGCGTGTGTTCTTGGCATAGCGCGAGCCGTCGGCGACCCAGCCTTCCTGCCAGCGGCCGTCGGTCATCCAGCCGTAGGCACATGTCAGCTTCCATTTCCACCAGCCTTTGGTGCCAGGGAAGGAGAACCAGTCGATGTCCAGACGTGCCTGCGGGATGGGACGTGCGTTGATGCCTGCTGACAGGGCACCGCTGCTGAGCTCTGGGTTCTTCGTCTCCATCGGCAGCTGCTTGGCGCCAAGGGTGAGGCGAATACACTTCCAAGCTCCCTCGACATAAGCCTGCTGCACGATGCCGATGCGTTCGTGGCCTGCGGCGACAGCCAGGTCAAGACCATAGCCCAAACGCCAGTCGCGCTGGGCATCGTGGGCGATGTCACGCTCTACGCGCACGCGCGCATATCCTGAATAAGGTGCAACGCTGCTGAGGCCATAGCGGTTGGCTGTAAGCCACAGCGGAGCGAAGTCGCCGGAGGCTGCTGTGCCGGAGGCTTCCAGCGTCAGCTCGGTCTCGGCGAGCCAGCGGCGCCGTGTGCTGTCGGCTTCTTCAGCGGCAGCAGCCGTGCTGCTCAGCACGAGGGCTGCCATGAGGAGGAGATATTTCATTGTAGGTGTCATACCTTGGATTTTGTCGGATAGAGTTTCATAAGACCTAAGCCGAGTGAGGTGAAGAAGAGTTCGCGCACACGGCAGATGATGGAGATGAACAGCCCGGTGCCACCCGTGAGGCCCAGCTGGGCTGTCGAGAGGGCGAAACCTCCCTCGCGGCCGCCCAGCTGCAAGGGGATGAAGCCCAAGAGATTGGCGAAGAGCGAGGTGAAGGCCAGGATGAGGATGCTATCGACGAAGGTCATCCAGCTGAAGGCTGCGCCGAAGAGGAGAAGCATGAACATGATCTCCAACGACTGCATCACGCGTCCTACATATTCCAGCAACAGCGAGGCGTAGAAAGAGCGGCGGCTCTGGCTGTGGAGGGCGGCAATCTGCTCGTCGATGCGATGCAGCGACTCCTCGTGCGATGCGGCGAAGCGCTGTGCCCACGAGCGCAGGCCAGGAAGATGACCCAGCCAGCGGATGCCGCGAACGACGAGGCCGTAGCGGTAGCCGCGCAGGAAGAAATAGATGCCTGTGGCGCAGAACACGGAGGCCACCGTCAGCAGGATGATCATCCCCACATTCAAGGGCTTCAGGAACAGCCACAGCACGATGGCTGTCACCCAGTAGCAGAAATGCGTGAAGATATGCATCATGGTGAACAGCAACACCGACGACGTGGCGCGCTGAACACCCACGACGGGCGTCATCTCCATAATCTTATAGGGCTCGCCGCCCAGCAGGCCCACAGGGGTGGCGGAGTTCAGGGCAAAGCCGGAAAGGACAATCTTGAACAGATGCAGGAACGAGATGTTCACAGGGCCACTCTCGCGAAGTATCAGCCACCAGGAGAGCGTGTTCATGAGGTAGAGCACGCACCACAGCAGCAGGATGGCCACCAGCCAGTAGCCGGCGTGGCAGAGGTCCGACCACAGGACATCCCAGCTGACATCAAAGGTGACAATCATCACCACGACCGATGCCAGGCCGATGAAGAAAAGGATGTTTTTTATCTTGCTGTTCATATCCTTAGCGAGCGCAAAGATAAGGCTTTTGTGGGACTTGCACACAAAAAAACGGTCAAAAAGTTGGCTGTATCGTAAAAACTACGTACCTTTGCCGCGCAAAAACGGGCAGGAGCTCGTTTTGCTGGTGAAAAAGATCCGCTAGCTCAGCAGGTAGAGCACAACACTTTTAATGTTGGGGTCTTGGGTTCGAGCCCCAAGCGGATCACTTCAAGAGAGGCTTTGGCCTCTCTTTTGTTTTTTGGGGGCTCTCAATGTGTATTTTTTTACAAGAATTGCTGCGCGTTCAAAAATTTTTCCTACTTTTGCAACGAAATTTCTTCAAAAAGTAGCCACAATGAACTATTATGCACTGGGCCGCACAGGATTGAAGGTGTCGCAGCTGAGCTTCGGCGCGTCATCGCTGGGCGGCGTCTTCCACGACATCGACGAAGGACGGGCCATCGAAGCCGTCTTCACAGCCCTCGATGGAGGGATGAACCTGATTGACGTGTCGCCGTACTATGGCCACTACAAGGCCGAAACCGTGTTGGGCAAGGCGCTGCGGCAGATTCCACGCGACCGATACATCCTCTCCACGAAGGTGGGGCGCTACGGCAAGGATGGCGTGAACACATGGGACTACAGTGGCAAGCGCGCACAAGAGAGCGTCTATGAGAGTATGGAGCGTCTGGGCGTGGAACACATCGATCTGATTCACGTCCACGACATCGAGTTCCAGGCATCCCTGCCCGGTGGCCTGCAGAAGGTCGTGGATGAGACGTTGCCTGCGCTCGTGGAGCTGAAGGAGAAAGGGCTCGTCAGCCATGTCGGCATCACAGACCTGCAGATTCCCAACCTGCGCTGGGTCATCGACCACAGCCAGGAAGGTACGGTGGAGACGGTGCTGAACTTCTGCCACTACTGCCTTTGCGACGATGCGCTGGCTGACAACCTCGACTACTTCGAGGCGCACGGCATCGGGCTCATCAATGCCTCGCCGCTGTCCATGGGTCTGCTGTCTGAACGTGGCGTGCCAGCATGGCATCCGGCACCGAAGCCGCTGGTGGAGGCGTGTCAGCGGGCTGTCCAGCATTGCAAGGCGAAGGGCTATCCCATCGAGAAGCTCGCCATGCAGTTCTCTGTCAGCAATCCTCGTATCCCTTCCACGCTCTTCTCCTCGGCCAACCCCGATAATGTCCGTCGGAACCTCGCGTTCATCGAAGACCCCATTGACTGGCAGCTGGTGAAGGAGGTGCAGGAGATCATTGGTGATCAAAAGAGGGTGACGTGGGCTAATAGCTAAAAGACCCACCCCCGACCCCTCCCGTAATGGAGGGGAGAAAAGTTACCTATCAAGACATGAAATCAATAGATAATCATCACACATCGCGCCAGCCCCTCCCCTCCATTACGGGAGGGGTCGGGGGTGGGTCTTTAATTGACGCCCACTCCCATCTCTGGCTTCGCCAAGACACAGTGGTGAATGGTTATCCCATCCACACGCTGGAGCAGAACCGCAGCCGCAGCCTCTTCTTTGGTGAGGAGCGGCAGATGTTGCCGCCCTTCATGATAGACGGATGTAACACGGCAGAGGTCTTCCTGAGCAATATGGATTATGCGCAGGTGGGTGGTGCTGTCGTGGTGCAGGAAGTGATTGACGGCTGTCAGAATGCTTATCTGGAGCAGGTGCAGAAGGAATATCCCGACCGCTTCTTCTGTATGGGAATGGCATGGAACCTCGAGGAGGCGCAGGCCGTTGCCGAGGCTGGGTTGAGGGGTATCGCCTTCCCCGGTCATCGCTTCAAGGACTCGCTGCTGACGCTCATGCCCGTGTTCAAATTCATGGAAGAGCGCGGCATGATTGTCTCGATGTGCCTGGCTGACGGCGACAAGCAGGTGGGGGAGATGCGCGAGGTGATTGCCGAATGTCCGCGCCTGAAGATTGCCATCGGTCATCTCGGAATGGCAGACCAGCCCACAACGCCGCCTTGGGAGAACGAGAACTGGCGGCAGGAGATCCTGCTGGCGCGCCACGAGAATGTCATGGTGGAGAGCGGCGGCATCACCTGGCTCTACAACCCAGAGTTCTATCCATTCCCCTCAGCTGTGCGCGCTATTCGTGAAGCTGCCGACCTCGTGGGGTGGGACAAGCTGATGTGGGGCAGCGACTATCCACGCACCATCACCGCCATCACCTATCGTATGTCCTACGACTTCATCACCAAGTCCTCAGAGCTCACCGCCGAACAGAAGGCTGCCTTCCTCGGAGGAAACGCTCAGTGCTTCTATGGATTCAATGCATTGCCAGAGTTACCTTATATAAAGAATATGAGCGAGTAAACTCATCGTAATAACGAAATATCGAACAATCGTAATATCGAAAAGCCTTATGAACACTTACCCCAAAATTGGCATTCGCCCGACCATCGACGGTCGTCAGGGCGGCGTCCGCGAAAGCCTTGAAGAGAAAACGATGTGCCTGGCTAAGGCTGTGGCGGAGTTAATCACCAAGAACCTGCGCAACGGCGACGGCTCGCCTGTGGAGTGTGTCATTGCCGACGGAACCATCGGTCGTGTGGCCGAGAGTGCTGCCTGTGCCGAGAAATTCGAGCGCGAGGGCGTGGGGAGCACCATCACCGTGACCTCTTGCTGGTGCTATGGCAGTGAGACGATGGACATGAACCCGCATTACCCGAAGGCTGTCTGGGGTTTCAATGGCACGGAGCGCCCGGGTGCTGTTTATCTGGCTGCCGTGCTGGCGGCTCATGCCCAGAAGGGGCTGCCTGCCTTTGGCATCTATGGCCACGATGTACAGGACATTGCCGACAACACCATCCCTGTCGACGTCGCAGAGAAGATTCTGCGCTTCGCCCGTGCGGCACAGGCGGTAGCCACGATGCGTGGCAAGAGCTACCTCTCGCTGGGCAACACCTGCATGGGAATTGCCGGCTCCATCGTGGATGCCGACTTCCTGCAGCACTATCTCGGTATGCGTACGGAATATGTCTCGCTCGTTGAGATCCTGCGTCGCGTTGATTTCAATATCTTCGACCCCGAGGAGTTCAAGAAAGCCATGGCGTGGGTGGAAAAATACTGCAAGCCACAGGAAGGCCACGACTATAACGAGGACCGTCCGCTCTTTCCCGGCACCCCGATGACCACCTTCAACGGAAAGGGTAAGGGAAAGACACGCGAGGAGAAGGATGCAGACTGGGAGTTCACCGTGAAGACGATGATGATCATTCGCGACCTGATGCATGGCAATCCCAACCTTCTGGAGATGGGCTACAAGGAGGAGGCACTCGGCCATAACGCCCTCTTCGGCGGCGTGCAGGGCCAGCGCCAGTGGACGGACTATCGTCCGAACTTCGACTTCCCCGAGGCCATGCTCTGCACCAGCTTCGACTGGAACGGCGTGCGCGAAGCCGATGTGCTGGCCACCGAGAACGACTTCCTCAACGGCCTCTCCATGCTCTTTGGCCATCTGCTCACGAATCGCGGCGTGATGTTCTCCGACATCCGCACCTATTGGAGCCCCGAGGCTGTAGAACGTGTGGCTGGTAAGAAACCTGAAGGCCAAGCTGCCGGGGGCTTCATCCACCTCATTAACAGTGGCGCCACCACCCTCGATGCCACTGGTGCGATGACCGCTGCCGACGGTAAACCCACCATCAAGGAGCCTTGGAACATCACCAACGAGGATGTGGAAGCCTGCCTGAAGGCTACCTCGTGGATGCCAGCAGACCGCGACTACTTCCGTGGTGGCGGCTACAGCTCGCACTTCGTTACCAAGGGCGGAATGCCGATGACGATGATGCGTGTGAATATGGTGGCGGGCCTTGGTCCTGTGTTGCAGCTGGCAGAAGGCTGGACCGTGGAGCTCGACCCGAAGACCCACGACATCCTCGACAAACGCACCGACCCCACATGGCCAACGACTTGGTTCGTGCCACGTCTCGATCCATCGAAGGACTGCTTCAAGGATGTCTATAGCGTCATGAACTGCTGGGGCGCCAACCACGGTGCCATCGCCTATGGACATATCGGTGCCGACCTCATCACGCTGTGCTCCATCCTCCGCATCCCCGTCTGCATGCACAATGTCGCCGATGCCGACATCTTCCGTCCTGCCGCCTGGAATGCCTTTGGCATGGATAAGGAAGGCGCCGACTACCGTGCCTGCCAGAATTTCGGGCCGTTGTATTGAGCCCCTCCTCACTCCCCCTTGTAGGGGGAGGGTGGTTACCTATGCAACCTGAAACTAATTCCTTATTTATATTATATGGAAGCATCCAGTCAAATACATTCTACTCCCCTCCCTACAAGGGAGGGGCAGGGGGGAGGGTCTGCTTTAGTCCCCAGGAAATACCTTCTCACCTTCATCCTCATCACCTCGCTGTTCGCTCTGTGGGGCTTTGCCAACGACATCACGAACCCGATGGTGGCGGCGTTCCAGACGCTGATGGAGATCTCGGCGGCGAAGGCTTCGATGGTGCAGTTTGCGTTCTATGGCGGCTATGCCACGATGGCTGTGCCCGCTGCGCTGTTCATCCGCAAGTACTCCTACAAGGTCGGTGTGCTCATCGGCCTCGGACTCTATGCCGTGGGCGCTTTCCTGTTTATCCCAGCTGCGCAGTTCCAAGAGTTTGCTTTCTTCTGCGTGTCGCTGTACATCCTCACCTTCGGTCTGGCCTTCCTTGAGACCAGCGCCAACCCCTTCATCCTCTCGTTGGGCGACAAGAGCAACTCCACACGTCGCCTGAACCTGGCGCAGGCCTTCAACCCTGTCGGTTCTCTGTCGGGTATGGCTGTTGCCTCGTTCATCGTGCTGCCCAACCTCATCTCCGACAAGCGCGATGCTGCCGGACAGGTCATCTTCCATGGATTGAGTGAGGCTGAGAAGGCTGATATCCGTCTGCATGACCTCGCCGTCATCCGCGATCCCTACGTTGCCATCGGCCTTGTGGTCCTCGTGATGTTCGTCATCATCGCCCTCACCAAGATGCCTTCGCTCAAAGGAGAGAATGATGCGACCACCAGTGCCCGCACTACGCTCTCCCGTCTCTGGCACAACAAGATCTACCGCAATGGCGTGCTGGCGCAGGTGCTCTATGTCGCTGCTCAAATCATGGTGTGGACCTTCATCATCCAATATGCCGATCACCTGGGCATCGACAAGGCGACAGCCCAGCGGTGGAACATCTTAGCGATGTCGCTATCATTGACGGGCCGTTTCGTTGGCACTTACATTATGAAATGGATTAACCAGCGCCGCCTGCTAATGATATTCGGCATCGGCGCTTCCGTCTGCACGCTCGGTGCTATCTGCATCGAAGGCATGTTGGGCCTGTACTCGTTGGTGTGCATCAGCCTCTTCATGTCCATCATGTTCCCCAGTATCTACGGTATTGCCCTTGAGAACGTGCAGACTGAGGACACTTCCCTCGGTGCCGCATTCCTCGTGATGGCCATCGTGGGTGGTGCCTTGATGCCTCCGTTGCAGGGTCATCTCATCGACCAGCAGGTCATCTTCGGCTGGCCTGCCGTCAACTTCTCCTTTATCCTCCCCTTCGTCTGCTTCATCTTCATCACCATCTACGGCTATCGTACTTTTAAGCAGACCCGCCCCTCACCCTCCTTTTAAGGGAGGGGGTAGTCACCTAACCAGACCCCATAACCTAAAAAACATGTTAAATAGTTAATTTTCAAATACAATCGTGAAAGCATTACAGATTACTGACACCAAACAGCTCGAGGTCATCGAGCTTTCTGCGCCGCAGCCCGCCGCAGGCGAGGTGCTGCTGCGCATCAATTATGTAGGCTTCTGCGGCTCGGACCTCAATACGTTCCGTGGCCGCAACGCGTTGGCGCTGAAGCCCGTCATCCCTGGGCATGAGATCAGTGCTACCGTAGAAAGGGTGGGAGAGGGTGTGCCGGCTAAGTTCCAGACGGGACAGGTCGTGACCGTAGATCCCTATACCGCTTGCGGTAACTGTCCCAGCTGCCGCCGTCGCCGTTTTAATGCCTGTCAGCACAACGAGACGCTGGGCGTGCAGCGCCACGGTGCGATGCGCGAGTTTATCAGCGTGCCTTGGCAGAAGGTTATTCCTGCAGAAGGACTTGCGCCACAGGACATCGCGCTGATAGAGCCGATGAGTGTGGGCTTCCACGCCGTGGATCGCGGACAGGTGACAGACAGCGACACGGTGCTGGTGATTGGCTGCGGCATGATTGGCGTGGGTGCCATCGTGCGTGCCAGTCTGCGTGGCGCCACCGTGATTGCTATGGATCTCGATGATGAGAAGCTGGCGCTGGCACGTGAGCTCGGCGCTGCAGCCACCGTGAACAGCGGCACCGAGGATGTCCACGCCCGTCTGCAGGAGCTGACAGATGGTGCCGGTCCCGATGTCGTCATCGAAGCTGTAGGCGCAACGCCTACTTACAACTGCGCTGTCAACGAGGTGGCCTTCACGGGGCGTATCGTCTGCATCGGCTATGCTCCTGGCGATGTGCCTCTGCCCACCCGTTTCTTTGTGCAGAAGGAATTGGACATACGAGGCTCACGCAACGCCCTGCCCGATGACTTCCGCGCCGTCATCCGCTATCTGCTTCGCGGCACTTGTCCTACTGCGCGCCTCATCTCAGGCATCGTGAAGCCCGAAGAGGCTGCTCGGGCCATGGCAGACTGGGATGCCGCACCAGGTAAAGTGTTCCGCATTTTAGTGAAATTCTAATTGTCGTAATAACGTAATAACGTAATAACGAAAGAAAATGCAAGAACTCAACAGCACCACCGCTCTTAAGGTACAACGCCCTGAGCGCATCATACAATTCGGCGAGGGCAACTTCCTTCGCGCTTTCATAGATTGGATTGTTTGGCAGATGGATAAGAAAACAGATTTCGATGCCTCTGTCGTCATCGTGCAACCCATAGCACAGGGTATGGCTGAGCGCCTGCAAGCACAGGATTGCCTCTATCACGTGAATCTGCAGGGTCTCATCGACGGTCAGGCCGTGAACTCATTGGAACTCATTGACAGCGTCAGCCGCACGGTGAATCCCTATGCCGACCATGCTGCTTTCTTGGCACTGGCCACACAACCCGATGTGCGCTTTGTCATCTCCAACACCACCGAGGCCGGTATTGCCTTCGACCCCGCTTGTCGGCTGAACGATGCGCCGCCGGCCTCTTATCCCGGCAAGCTCACACAGTTGCTCTACCACCGCTTCCGTGCTTTCAACGGCGACCCTGCCAAAGGACTTATCATCATGCCTTGCGAACTCATCTTCCAAAATGGTCATCACCTTGTGGATTGCATCCGCAAGTATATTGAGCTGTGGAAAGAAGACCTCGGGGCCGACTTCGAGGCATTCCGCCAGTGGTTTGAGCAGTCGTGCTATGTCTGTGCTACACTGGTGGACCGCATCGTACCGGGCTTTCCGCGCAAGGATATCGACGCCATCCAGCAGAAAGTCGGCTATGCCGACCAGATGGTGGTTCAGGCAGAGGCTTTCCACCTCTGGGTAATTGAAACCGCTGCCAACCTGCCTCTCGAGCAGTTGGCACGGGAGTTCCCTGCCGACAAGGCTGGCCTGCACGTCATCTTCACCCATGATGAGTCGCCCTACCACGAGCGCAAGGTGACGCTCTTGAATGGTCCGCACACAGTCCTCTCGCCTGTCGCCTTCCTGGCAGGACTCAACATTGTGCGCGATGCTTGCCAGCACGAGATCATCGGGCCCTTCATCCGCCGTGTGATGTACGATGAATTACTACCGACGTTGAATCTCCCCGAGGATGAATTGCTCCACTTCGCAGACGATGTGATGGAGCGCTTCTGCAACCCCTTCGTGGATCACCAGCTCACCAGCATCATGCTCAACTCGTTCCCGAAGTTCCAGACACGTGACCTGCCAGGCTTGAAGACCTACCTCGAGCGCAAGGGTACACTGCCAAAGGGAATCGTCCTCGGTCTGGCTGCCATTTGTGTCTATTACCGTGGTGGTCAGCGTGGCGACGGCACGGCCATTCAGCCCAACGACGATCCTCGTATCATGCAGTTGCTCACGGACCTGTGGGCAACGGGTGATGTGCGTAAAGTTGCCGAGGGCGTTCTCGCTGCCCAGGACCTCATCTGGCACGAGCATGGTGACCTCAACACCATCCCCGGCCTCACCGACCTCCTCACAGAGAGCATCCAGAGCATTCTGGATTGCGGGATGATGGAGACGGTGAAGAAATTGAAAGATTGAAAAGTTTCGATAGTTCGAATTTGTTCACACGTTAATTAGTTAATCCATTGAAGCAGTTCCTTCAAATCCATCCTGCCGACACAGTGGCTGTGGCCCTGCAGGATCTTCCTGGCATCCCCGCAGGCCATAAGTTTGCCCTTCGCGACATTGCAGAGGGTGAGGATGTTATCAAGTATGGCAACCCCATCGGCCATGCCACGCGCCTTATCCGCAAAGGTGAGTTGGTGGATCACCACAATATCGCCACCAATCTCAGTGGGACGATAGATTACGGAGGAGTGAAAAATGAAAGAATGAACAATGAACAATTCAATCATTCTTCACATTTCACTTTTAATGGCTACCCTCGTCCCGACGGTCAGGTTGGTATCCGCAATGACATCTGGGTGATCCCCACCGTAGGTTGTGTCAATGGAATCTGTAAGCAGATTGTGGAAAGGGCAGAAAAGGCCCTCTCCCAGCTCCCCCGTAATGGGGAGAGCCTCGCTCCGCTCGATAGCTGCGCACCAGCTACTCCCCTCCCTGACGGGAGGGGTCAGGGGGTGGGTCTGCATCATTTCCCCCATCCCTTTGGCTGCTCGCAACTCGGTGAGGACCATGAGGACACACGTAAGATTCTGCGGGATATGGTGTTGCACCCCAATGCCGGTGGCGTACTCGTCGTGGGCCTCGGTTGCGAGAACAACCAGCCGCGCGAGTTTGAGAAACTGCTAGGTGATTACGATCGTCAGCGCATCCGCTTCCTCGTCTCGCAGGAAGTGGAGGGCGACGAGGTGGAAGCGGGTGTGGAGATTGTCAAGGAACTCTATACCCAGGCGCAGTCCTTCAAGCGTGTACCCGTACCTATTTCAAAGTTGCGCATAGGTCTTAAATGCGGCGGCTCTGATGGGCTCTCCGGCATCACCGCCAACCCGCTGCTGGGCTGTTTCTCCGACTGGCTCTGTGCGCAGGGTGGAACCACCATCCTGACAGAGGTTCCTGAGATGTTCGGTGCAGAGCACCTGCTAATGAAGCGTGCCATCTCCGATGACGTTCTGCAGGCCACCATCCGTCTCATCAACGACTTCAAAGAGTACTACCTCAGCCACGGCCAGCCCGTAGGCGAGAATCCTTCGCCCGGCAATAAAGCCGGCGGCATCTCAACTCTCGAAGAGAAGGCGCTTGGCTGTACGCAGAAGTCAGGCTCCTCGCCCGTCGTAGGAGTGCTGAAGTATGGGGAACGCCTTCATTCTTCATTGAGCCCGTCGGGGCTATTCCTCCTCTGTGCTCCCGGCAACGACCTTGTGGCCTCAACAGCGTTGGCTGCTGCCGGCTGCCAGCTGGTCTTGTTCACCACGGGGCGCGGCACGCCCTTCTCCACGTTCGTCCCGACGTTGAAGGTTGCTACAAACAGCGGGCTGTACCGCCGTAAGCCCCATTGGATGGACTTCAATGCGGGCATTCTTCTGGATGATGTGCCGATGGAGGAACTTGTTAAGCGCTTTGCCGCTCTCATCCTCGATGTCGCCAACGGACAGCCGGTGAAGGCAGAACTTTCCGGTACACCCGAGTTCGCCATCTGGAAGAATGGCGTTACGCTGTGATGACGAGAAACCGTTAAATGATGGGGAAACTCATACCGTTGATCTTGCGGTAGAAGTCGAGGGCATAGACATCTGTCATGCCTGAGATGTAGTCGAGGACAGCCATGAGGCGGTCGTAGAGACGAGGCGCACAAATCTGGTACTGTCGCGAGACGCGGTTGATGAGGAGTTGCGAGTAGGCGCGGTCAGGGTGCATCGCAGCCTCCACCATCAGGTCGATGAGGAAGGTCATGACGCGGAAACCGGCGAGCTCGATATCTACGACGTCCTTGGAGTGGTAGATATGTCCGTAGCTGGTGCGCGCACATGCTTCATAAGCCAGACGTGGCGTGTCGTCAATATGTTCGATGAGCGAACCTTCGAAACGACCATCAAGAATCTCCTGTTCGTGATCGACGAAGGCGCGGACACACTCGCCCTCCAGCATATTGATGACGCAGGAGCGGAGATAGACCACCTGCTCGTTGACATCATGAACGTCCAACTGCTGCAGGTTCTGCTTGATCTCATCGCGTCGCTTGGGAGAGAAGTATGCCAAGAGCAGCTCCTTGACATCCGCCGTTGACAGGATCTTCAACTTGTGGGCATCTTCAATATCCATGATCTCATAGCAGATGTCATCGGCAGCCTCTACGAGGTATGCCAGCGGGAAGCGGGCGTAGCAGAGTGTGCCTGGTGTGGACTCCCGGCGCAAGATTCCTAACTCATCGGCAATCTTCTGGTAGTCTTCACGTTCGGCATCAAAGAAGCCAAACTTTTGGTGGTCACCGGCGAGGTCGCTGCAGAAGGGATATTTCACGATGGAGGCCAGTGTGCTGTAGGTCATCACGAAGCCTCCGCGACGGCGACCGTTGAAGTGGTGGGTGAGCAGACGGAGGGCGTTGGCGTTGCCGTCGAAATGTGTGAGGTCGTTCCACTGCGTGGGTGTGAGGCTGTCGCCCGTGACGGGGTCTTTGTAGGTCTGAAGCCAGCTGCCGTTGCCCTCGCTGAAATAGGTGGCGATGGCGCGCTCGCCGGAGTGTCCGAATGGCGGGTTGCCGAGGTCGTGGGCGAGGCAGGCGGCGCTGACGATGCTGCCGAGTTCGGTGAGGTGTGTGTCGCTCAGTTCAGGATGGCGTTCCAGCAGCAGGCGTGCGCTGTCGTTGCCCAGGGAGCGCCCTACGCTGGACACCTCCAGGCTGTGTGTCAGTCTGTTGTGGACGAAGATGGAGCCCGGGAGCGGGAACACCTGCGTCTTGTTCTGCAGACGGCGGAAGGGTGCCGAGAAGATGAGGCGGTCATAGTCGCGCTGGAATTCAGTGCGGTCGTCGGGTTGCTGTTTATGGCTCTCCAGGCCAAAGCGCTTGCTGCTGAGAAGTTGGGACCAAATCATCGTGAAGTAATGATTCAATATTTAAGGGAAAAGTGCATATAGTGTTGTAAAACGATGCAAAAGTAATTAAAAATATGATGAAAACACTTCATGAAAGAAAAAAAATGTACCTTTGCGTCCGAAAAGTGGTAGTTACAACAAAAAACATTAGATACACGAATCATGTCGGTGATGAAAAAGGTTGTTACAGCTATATGTCTTATCATGCTTGCCCTGCCGATAGCAGGGATGGCGCAACAGGGAGTCACGGAAAAGGATATGGGGGCGTACCTCTTCACCTACTTCAGCGACCCGACACACTCGCTCTTCATGGCTATCAGCTACGATGGCTACACGTTTACGCCCGTGAACGACGGAGCGCCCATCATCGCGGGCGACAGCATTGCCCAGCAACACGGCATCCGCGACCCGCACATCTACAGGGCACCCAATGGCAAGTTCTATATCGCCATGACAGATCTGCATGTCTTTGGTCGTGAGCGGGGTTATCGGACAACGCAGTGGGAGCGCCCCGAGAAGTACGGGTGGGGCAACAACCGCGGACTTGTACTCATGGCCTCCGACGACCTCATACACTGGACACACCACGTGGCCCGCATCGACCGTCTCTTTCCCGAACGTTTCGGCGAGTTAGGCTGTGCATGGGCACCGCAGACCATCTGGGACCCTGCCGTGGGAAAGCCTATGGTCTATTTCACCATCCGTCAGAAGCCCGGTGGCCGTACAAAAATGTACTACAGCTATGCCAACGAGTCGTTCACGCGTCTGGAGACGGAGCCGCAACTGCTCTTCGAGTACCCTGACACCACCATACAAGTGCTTGATGCCGACATCTGCCCGATGCCGGACGGGCGCTACTTCATGACCTACGTGGCCCAGGAGAATCCAGGGGGCATCAAGTACATGATCAGCGAGCGCATCAACCACTTCGACGACTACCATGCCGAGCAGATCGACGCTGAGCGCAGCGGGTGTGAGGCACCCAATATGTGGAAACGCATTGGTCAGGACAAATGGGTGCTGATGTACGACATCTACAGCGTGCGGCCCCATAACTTCGGTTTCGTGGAGACCTCCGATTTCAAGACATTCACGCCACTGGGACACTTCAACGAAGGGGTGATGAAGCTCACAAACTTCACCTCGCCCAAGCACGGCAGCGTTATCCACATCACGAAGGCAGAAGCCGAGCGGCTGGAACGCTACTGGCGCGAGCAGCCGCACACGGCACAGCCCGTGCGAGTGCGGTCATCACAAGATAATCTGATCCTGCGCACGCGCGACAGCCTTTTCTTCAAGACCGACGAGGCCCGACGGATCGGCGACCAGCTGTTGCTCTTTCAGCGTGTCACGGGCGGTTGGCCCAAGAACATCAACATGGTGAAGCCGTTGACGGATGAGGAGGCCGAGGCCGTGCGGGTCAGCAAGTCGCGTCAGGATGACTCGACCATCGACAACCACGCGACCATCATGCAGATGGCGTTCCTGGCACGGCTCTTCCAGCAGACACGAGACGAGCGCTACAAGACAGCCTTTTGTCAGGCTGTGGAGTACCTGCTCAGCGGACAATATGACAATGGCGGATGGCCGCAGTTCTGGCCGCAGAACAAAGGCTATCAGGTGCATATCACCTACAACGACGATGCCATGATGAATGTGATGAAGTTCCTGCGGGATGTGCTGCAACAGACATCCCCCTATGATGCAACATTAGTGGACGGACCTCTGCGACAGCGCTGTGAGCAAGCCTTCAACAAGGGCATCGATTGCATCCTGCGCACACAGATTGTAGTTGATGGCGAGCCCACTGTCTGGTGTCAGCAACACGACCATGAGACATTGCAACCCGCGAAGGCACGTGCCTATGAGTTGCCCTCGTTCGTCTCCCATGAGAGTGCCACCATCGTCGCCTTCCTGATGCAGCTCCCATCTCCCGATGAGCGCATCGTCCGTGCTGTCAATGGTGCTATGAGATGGTTCGCAGCCCACCAGTTGAAAGCCGACCATCCGCTGTGGGCACGCTTCTACGACCTGCAGGAGGGCCTTCCGCTCTTCTGCGACCGCGACGGACAGCCTCGGCGCAACCTGCAGGACATCAGCTACGAACGCCGCAACGGCTACAGTTGGTATAGCAACAGTCCCGCTGCGCTGTTTGCGCCGTATGAGAAGTGGAAAGCCAGGAATCAGAGATGACAGAGCTTAAAACGGGCGATTTCATCAGTGTCTGAAGCTAAAAGACGGACATCTCATGGCCAAAATGCTTGGCTTTTATTCACTTTTTTATTTCTGTTGGCTTTAATCTCGTAGTTTTTATCTACCTTTGCGCCCGAAATAAGGAATAAGAATATGCAAATCCCTGTCATCAATCGTTCGCATCACGCGCTGCCGCAATATGCGACATCCCAGTCTGCGGGTGTAGATCTGCGTGCAAATTTAGACAACCCCATCGTCATCGAACCGCTGGCGCGTGCCTTGGTGCCCACAGGCCTCTTCATTGCACTGCCTGCTGGGGTAGAGGCACAGGTGCGACCCCGTAGCGGTCTTGCCATCAAGCATGGTATCACCGTCTTGAACTCACCTGGCACCATCGACGCAGACTATCGCGGTGAGATATGTGTCATTCTGGTGAACCTCAGCAATGAGCCCTTTACGGTGAACGATGGCGAACGCATCGCTCAGATGGTGATAGCACGCCATGAGCAGGCTGAATGGCAACTCACGGACTCGTTGGACGAAACGGAACGCGGCGCAGGTGGCTTTGGACATAGTGGAATGTGATGGGGAGGGCCTCGCAAGGCGAGAGCCTGAGCGTTTATAGTTCAAAGTTTAAAGTTCAAAGTTCAAAGTTTCAAGGGGTTTAAAAGTGAAAGTAAAAGAGTTTTTTTTCTTGCTTTTCACTTTGGTGCTGTGCAGTTGTGGCAGTTCCAAAAGGAGTACCGCGTTGTCCGACGCGGTGCCGCAGCGCGTGGTGAATGCTGCGCGCGAAGCGTTGTCTGAGGGCGACCGCCAGCGACTGGAGTACTACTACCTGGAAGCTTCGAAGCAGAAGATGCTGGGGAACCACGCAGCAGCGTATGAGTTGTATCGCTACTGCCTGGACATTTGCCCCGATGCCCCCGAGGTGCTCTTCGACTTAGCACTTTACCACCTGGGAATGCGCGAGGACTCCCTGGCACTGCAGCGTCTGCAGCGTGCCACGGAGCTGGACCCACGGAACACTTACTATCGTGAGATACTGGCCAGCTACTATCTGGATCACAATAAGACGAAGGAGGCGTTGGCACAACTCGAGGATATGGCGATGCTGACGCCCAAACGCTCCGATGTGCTCGGACAGCTGACACGTCTCTATATCGCACAGGACCGCTTAGCAGAAGCCATACACACGCTGAACCGCATTGAGTTGTTGGAGGGTAAGATGGCCAATGTGAGCTACCAGAAGTTTGCGCTCTACAAGGAGTTGGGCCAGGAGAAGAAGGCCTTCGCTGAGCTGGAGAGCCTGTGCAAGGAGTACCCCCATGAGATGAGCTACCGCCTGGCCATAGGCAATCAGTTGATGGCCGTTGACCGCCTGACCGAGGCACAGAAGGTCTATGAGCAGGTGCGGAAGATAGACCCCGATAATGCAAGCCTGAAACTGTCGATGCTGGAATACTATCATCGCACGGGGGCTGACTCGCTGTTTACGGGTCTGCGCGACTCGCTGCTTTATGCCACTGCGACGCCGTCGGAGGTGCGCACCACACTGCTGCGCGACATGGTGACGGGTGAGATGCAGAACGATAGCGTGGGGCGTCCGCGTGTGATGGCGACGCTCGACAGCCTCGACCACCTCTTCCCCAAGGACTTGGATATCCTGCAGCTGCGCGCTGCCTATTTCGCCACCTACGACAAGAGCAACGACTCAGCCTTTGTGGAGGTGATGGACAGGGTCATCGACCTGGAGCCCGAGAATACGCAGGCGCTGTTCTTCCTGATTCAGTACTATGGTCAGCGGCAGGACTTCGTGCGGCTGGAGAACCTGTGCCGTCGTGGCGTGCTGACGCATCCCGAGGAGCTACCTTGCCACTACTACCTGGGCATCGCCTGCTACCAACAAGACAAGAAGACCGAGGCGCTGCAGGCTTTCAGCGAGGGCATCCGACAGAAGAAGCCCGACAGCCGTCCGGAGATGGTGTCGGACCTCTATGGCATCATGGGCGACCTGCTGCATGAGATGGGGCGCCAGCAAGAGTGCTTTGCCGCTTATGACTCCTGCCTCGTTTATCAGGATGACAATGCCAGTTGCCTGAACAACTACGCCTATTATCTGTCACTGCAGGACAAGGATTTAGACCGTGCCGAGGAGATGAGCTACCGTTCCATCCGCCTGCAACCCGACAACAAGACATTCCTGGACACCTACGCATGGATTCTCTTCATGAAGGGACGCTACGGCGAGGCGCAGGCATATATGAATAAGGTGTGTCCTCCCGAGGCGGATGACTCCTTGCTACTTAGCGACCCCTATATTGGTGGCGTCGTGCTGGAACATGCAGGTGACATCGCTGCCATGAACGACCTCCCCGATCAGGCCCTCCGCTTCTGGCAGTTGGCAGAGAAAGCGGGCGGCGACGGCATTACCGCCGTGCTGCCCAAGAAGATAAAACTCAAGAAGTATGTGAAGGAGTAAAAAAGTGAAAAATGAAGGAGTGAAGAGTGAAAAATGCTTCGAAATAACGAAATAAAGTTATAACGAAATAACGTAAAATAGAAAAAATGAAAATATTAATGCAGAAATATGGCTTCCTGGCATTGCTCATGGTGGCTATGCTCGTGGCTGGTTGCCGCTCCAGTCGCAAGGCTGCGAAGGAGGCAGAAGGAACGGAAGTAACAACGTCTGTTGACGGCGTTACCACGACAGTGCCCGAGGTGACAACGTTGAAGGCCAGCAAGCAATCTTCGACAGCCGTGACTAAGGTGGCAGAGAACCGGCAGAGTGTGCGCGGCATTCGTTCCAAACTGAATGTGGCGTTGCTGAGTGGTTCGCAGATGTCCGCAGGCGGCACACTGAAGATGAAGCGTGACGAGATCATCCAGATCTCCTTGTCTGCTGTCCTGGGAATGGTGGAGGTGGGACGTCTGGAGATGACGCCCGAGTACTTGCTCATCCAGGACCGCATCAACCATCAGTACATGAAAGCCCTGTGGCACGGCATCCCTCATCTTGGTGCCGCCGGCATCAATTTCTACACCTTCCAGAGTTTGTTCTGGGACGAGCTCTTCGTGCCTGGCAAGATGGCGCCTGATGCCTCGGATTTCGAGACCAAGAAGCAGGGTGACGACTATGTGATGACCCTCGCCGGCAGCGCTGACAGCGATGCCATGCTGAAGTTCCTGGTTGAGGTAGCAACGGGACTGGTGCGCCAGACTTCTGTGAGCTCCACAAATGTCAACGCTGCTGTGGCGCTGGACTGGACCTACAGCTCATGGACGACGCTGGGTGGCAAGCCCTTTCCCACGCAGATGCAGATGGACCTCAACTCCAGCAACGGCCTGACATCGGCGCGCTTCACACTGTCGCGGCCACAGGTCGATGAGACAATGGGTGACATCCGCACTACCATCGACACCAACCGCTACGAACAGGTGAATATCTACCGACTTCTCAACCGCCTTTTCAAATAACAGCAGCCGATGAAACAGCGCTTCCTCTTCGCCATCCTGTCGCTGGCAGTAGCCATGGGTGCTGCTGCCCAGACCAAGCAAATCAAGGACCTCAAGAGCCAGAAGGTCCAGATGGAGCGTGGCATCCAGAAAAAGAAAACAGAGCTGGACAAGACGCGCCACGATGCCGTGAAGAAGGAGCAAACCGTTGATTTCATCGAGGATCAGCTGCAGAGTCGCCTGCGCTATATGCAAGGCCTACAGCGTGACATCGACACATTGGACAACCGCATCGTAGCCCTCACCGAGGAGCGTCGCCAGCTGCAGCATGAGTTGGACGAGCGTCGGGACAAGTACATCCGCAGCTTGCGTACGGCGCGCTACTCAAGCAACCTGCGCAACCCCCTCCTGTTCATGTTCTCGGCCAAATCCTTCCCACAACTCTATCGACGTATGCGCTATGCCCGTGAGTTCGCAGCCCTACAGAAGCGGTTGGGCATACAGGTCATTGAGCAGCAAAACCGCGTACGCGATAAGCAGAACGAGCTCCTTGAGGTGAAGGAAGAACGCAGCAACACGATGCGCGAAGTCATTCGCCAACGCAAGCAACTGACAGCCGAACACTCCATCGTGAAGTTCAACGCCGCCAAGCTGCGCCAGCGCCAGAAGCAGATAGAAAAAGAAGTGGCTGAGCAACAAAGGAAACTCAATGCACTCAGCAAGAAAATCGATGAACTCGTGGCCTACGAGATTGAGCAGGCCCGCAAGCGTGCCGAAGCCGAGGCCAAGCGTAAGCGCGAAGCCGAAGAACGGGCACGTGCTGCCAAGAACGCCAAGGGAAAGAGTGGGAAGACGGCTCCCAGCAACACCTCCAAGAGTACTGCAACCACGAAATGGCTGACCGCCGAGGACAAGAAACTCAACGGAAGCCTGGAGCAGAACAAAGGCCGACTGCCCGTGCCCATCACAGGACCCTATCGCATCGAACGCCGCTTTGGCCTTACGCACATCACCAACTCCGTGGTGCTTGACAACAAAGGCATCAACTACCAGGGACAGGCTGGTGCCCACGCCCGTTCCATCTTCGACGGCGAGGTCTCAGCCGTCTTCCAGCTTGGCAACATGAAGAACGTGCTGGTGCGCCATGGCTCCTACATCTCGGTTTATTGCAACCTCTCCAGCACCATCGTCACACGCGGTCAGAAGGTGAAGGCCCGAGACCTCATTGGTACCGTCGCTCCCGATGACCGCGGACAGTTTATCCTCCACTTCCAGCTCCGCAAGGAAGTCACCAAGCTCAACCCCGAACAGTGGATAGGGCGCTAAGGCGCTATGCTCCAGTTTATGGCTGTTGTGCTTTCACGTCAGTCTGTGCCGTTGCCGTTCCCAGCTCCGGCCAGCCGTCGGCCGTCCAGTTGATGGGGCGTTGGATGAGCATTGCGGCACCGTTCTGGGTGGCGCTGTAGCCGTGGCAGATGAAGACATCCTCGCCGTCGAAGGTGTAGGCGGCGCAGTGCCCTGCAGCCTCCCATTCCTTCTTGTCACCCTCTAAGAACAGCGTGCCGCCGCCCATGAGCATGTCCTTGCCGCTGCGGTCGAGGTAAGGGCCGCTGACGCTCTTGCTGCGCCCCACGGCCACGCGGTAGTTGCTCTTGGCACCGCGGCAGCAGTAGTCCCATGATACGAACAGGTAGTAGTAACCGCCGTGCTTGAAGATGAACGGCGCCTCAATGGCATTACGACCGGCAAAGCGCGAGGTGGGGTTCTCCGCTGCCGTAGGGTCACCCGGACGGTGGCGGCGGGCGATGGTACGCGGACTGCCGGCCATGTGCATCGTAGTGTCGAGCGGCGCCAGCTGGATGCCATCCCAAAAGGAGCCCCACACCAGCCAAGGCATATCGTTGTCGTCGATGACGAAGTTCGGGTCTATGGCGTTCCAGTTGTCACCCGTCATCTGTCCGTCGGCACCCTTCTTCCAGTCGTGCGAGCATACGATGCAGCCCTCATCCTTCCACATATCCGACCGCAGCGAGCGCGTGCTCAGCAGTCCTATGGCCGAGCCGTTCTTGCCGAAGGTGGAGCAGCTGTAGGCCAGCCACCAGCGGCCGTGCCACTGGATGACATCGGGCGCCCACACATGGCTACCGAAGCCAGGCACAGAATCCGTCGTCCAGCCTGGGATGACAGTCATCACAGGCCGAGGCAGCACCGTCCACGTCTTCCTGTCCTTCGAGGTCATCTGTTGGATGCCCATGCCCGTAGCGTAGAGATAGTACGTGTCACCCTCCTTGGCCATCACGGGGTCGTGGGCCATCGGTGTCTCTGTCTGAAAAGCTTCGCGCTGGAAGCGGGGGCGGCGCGGCCCCTGAGCCTGTGCAGCCATGCAGCAGGCTGCTACTGTCAATGTGAGAAAGAGTTTGTGCTTCATTGCCATAGAACAATTCGTTTGCTTGTGTTGCGTGCAAAGATACTCATCATCTTTCATCCGACCAAAAAGAATCCCTACTTTTCGATGTTGGGGGCCATTTTTCGGTCGCATTAACTCATAAACAAACAGAAACGGCCCTTCTCACGAAGAGCCGTTCCTAAAGCTATGAACAAATCTTTGTTGAATCTCAGAATAACTTAGAGAACCTAAAACGAAGTTTTTTCTCTTGCTTCTTCTGGTCGCATCACTGCGGCAGTAGTGCTTTTTTCGCTATTCCGAATAGATACCCCGAAGGGTATCCTGCAATCAACTTACCTTAACTAACTTACCTAAAGTGTGAGCAGCAAACACTGCTCGGAGATGAAAACCTTTAAAACTAACCTAATACCATGAAAAACCGTATATTATAGATGTATCTTCTCAGACACCTTCTATCTGTTGGAAATGTCTTTTCTCTTAAAGACACTGCAAAGGTATGGAGATTTCGTGTATGTTGTACACTAATTGATATTTTTATTGTACATTTTCCATCCTTTCTTGATATATATCAAATATCGTAGGCGTGCTTGGGGTAATCGACGGTGTAGTGGAGGCCGCGGCTTTCCTTGCGCTCAATAGCCTGACGTGTAATGAGATAGCCGACATTGACCATGTTGCGGAGCTCGCAGATGTCCTTGGAGGCTTTCACGCGCTTGAAGAGTTCTTCGGTCTCCTCGTAGATGATGTCGAGGCGCGTCCAGGCGCGATGGAGGCGTAGGTCGGAGCGTACGATGCCGACGTAGTTGGACATAATCTGTCCGACCTCCTTCATGTCCTGTGCGATGAGCACTTTCTCCTCGTTGGTCAGCGTGCCCTCGTCGTTCCACTCGGGCACCTGCGTGTTAAACTGGTACTCGTCGATATGCGCGATGCTGTGTTCTGCGGCTTTGTCGGCATAGACGACGGCTTCGATGAGGGAGTTCGAGGCGAGGCGGTTGCCGCCGTGCAGACCTGTGCAGGAGCACTCGCCTACGGCGTAGAGGCGGTGGATGGTGCTCTCGCCGTTGAGATCCACCTTGATGCCGCCGCACATGTAGTGGGCACAGGGCACCACGGGGATGTACTGCTTCGTAATGTCGATGCCGATGCTGAGGCACTTGGCGTAGATGTTGGGGAAGTGGTGCTTGGTCTCCTCGGGGTCTTTATGGGTGACGTCGAGGCAGACGTGGTCGATGCCGTGGATCTTCATCTCCTTGTCGATGGCGCGGGCCACGATGTCACGGGGTGCCAGCGAGAGGCGCTTGTCGTACTTCTGCATGAACTCCTCGCCGTTGGGCAGGCGCAGGATGCCGCCGTAGCCGCGCATGGCCTCGGTGATGAGATAGGCGGGATGCGTCTCGGCAGGGTTATAGAGCGCCGTGGGGTGGAACTGCACGAACTCCATGTCCTTGACGATGCCCTTGGCGCGATAGACCATGGCGATGCCGTCGCCGGTGGCGATGTTGGGATTCGTGGTGGTGGCATAGACGGCACCCGTGCCGCCGGTGGCCATCAGCGTGACGCGCGAGAGGAAGGTGTCAATCTTATGCGTGTCGGGGTCGAGGACATAGGCGCCGTAGCACTCGATGTCGTTCATGTGGCGGTTCACCTCGCGGCCGAGGTGGTGCTGGGTGATGATTTCCACGGCGAAGTGGTTCTCCAGCACGGTGATGCGCTTGTTGCGGCGCACGGCGCGGATGAGGCCCTGCTGGATCTCGTGGCCCGTGTCGTCGGCGTGGTGGAGGATGCGGAACTCGCTGTGGCCGCCTTCGCGGTGGAGGTCAAACTCACCGTCGTCGTTCTTGTCGAAGTTCACACCCCATTTCACGAGGTCTGCGATGCCCTTGGGCGCGTTCTTCACCACCTGCTCCACAGCGGCGGGGTCGCTGATGAAGTCGCCAGCCACCATCGTGTCCTGGATATGCTTGTCGAAGTTATCTACCTTGAGGTTGGTGACAGATGCCACGCCGCCCTGTGCCTTGTCCGTATTGGCCTCGTCGATGGTCGTCTTACAGATGAGAGCCACCTTGCCCTTGCCGCTTTGCGCCACCTTGAGGGCATAACTCATTCCGGCTACACCTGAGCCGATGATGAGGAAATCGAATTTACGTATCACGTTGCTTCTTGACGTTTAAAAGATTCAACTGAAAAGCTCAAATTTGAGCACAAAAGTAGGAGAAAATGTGAAGCCACGCAATAATCGCGGTGAAAAAAGATGATTTTTCACTCAATTTTTATGATATGAAAAAGAAAAAGCTCTATCTTTGTGCACAAATTGAGCGCCTAAACTCAAAACTCACTAAATATTCATCGCTAAACGAAAACGTTAAACAAATAAAGACTATGGCTACAGCACCCGATTTCAAGTACGCCCCGATGTTTCAGCTGGGCGAAGACAAAACCGAATACCGCCTTCTGACGAAGGAGGGCGTCACCACTTCCTCTTTCGAGGGCAAGGAGATTGTCAAGGTCTCGCCCGAGGCCCTGACACTGCTGGCCCAGCAGGCCTTCCACGATGTGGAGTTCATGCTGCGCCGCGAGCACAACCTGCAGGTGGCTGCCATCCTCGATGACCCCGAGGCCAGCGAGAACGACAAGTACGTGGCGCTGCAGTTCCTGCGCAACGCCGAGGTGGCTGCCAAGGGCATCCTGCCCTTCTGCCAGGACACCGGCACCGCCATCATCCACGGCGAGAAAGGCCAGCAGGTGTGGACGGGCTTCGAGGATGAAGAGGCGCTCTCACGCGGCGTCTTCAACACCTTCACGCAGGACAACCTGCGCTACTCGCAGAACGCTCCGCTGAACATGTACGACGAGGTCAACACGCGCTGCAACCTGCCCGCACAGATTGACATCGAGGCCACCGAGGGCGCCGAATACCGCTTCGTGATGGTCGCCAAGGGCGGCGGCTCGGCCAACAAGACCTATTTCTACCCGATGACCAAGGCCACCATCCAGAACGAGGGAACGCTCATCCCCTTCCTCGTTGAGAAGATGAAGAGCCTCGGCACCGCAGCCTGCCCGCCATACCACATCGCCTTCGTCATCGGCGGCACCTCGGCTGAGAAGAACCTGCTCACCGTGAAGCTCGCCAGCATCAAATATTACGACAGCCTGCCCACCACGGGCGACGAGACGGGCCGCGCTTTCCGCGACATCGACCTCGAGAAGAAGCTGCTCAAGGAAGCCCACAACATCGGCCTCGGCGCACAGTTCGGCGGCAAGTACGTGGCCCACGACATCCGCGTTATCCGTCTGCCGCGCCACGGCGCCAGCTGCCCCATCGGCATGGGCGTCAGCTGCTCGGCCGACCGCAACATCAAGGCCAAGATCAACCGCGACGGCATCTGGCTGGAGAAGATGGACAGCAACCCCGCAGAGCTGATTCCCGCGCAGTACGCCAAGGCTGGTGAGGGCAAGAATACCATCGTCATCGACCTGAACCAGGGCATCGACGCTGTGCGCAAGGAACTGACCAAATATCCTGTTTCCACGAGGGTAAACCTGCGTGGCACAATTATTGTGGCGCGCGACATCGCCCACGCCAAGCTGAAGGCCCGCATCGATGCCGGCGAACCCATGCCGCAGTACTTCAAGGACTACCCCGTCCTCTATGCCGGTCCCGCCAAGACGCCCGAGGGTTACCCCTGCGGCTCCATGGGTCCCACGACAGCCAACCGCATGGATCCCTATGTGGATGAGTTCCAGAGCCTTGGCGCCAGCCTCGTGATGATTGCCAAGGGTAACCGTTCGCAGGCCGTCACCGACGCCTGCCAGAAGCACGGCGGCTTCTACCTCGGCAGCATCGGCGGCGTGGCAGCCGTCCTCTCTCAGTCCAGCATCAAGAGCATCGAGTGCGTGGAGTACCCCGAGCTGGGCATGGAAGCCATCTGGAAGATTGAGGTCGAGGACTTCCCCGCCTTCATCCTCGTCGATGACAAGGGCAACGACTTCTTCAAGCAGCTGAAGCCCCTCTGTTGCAAGAACTAAGTCGACGTTCCCGTGGGATGCAGCCTTTCGCTGCTCATCATCCACTGCCCCTAAAACACCCTATGGAGCATCCGCCTTCGCTCCATAGGGTGTTTACGTTTTCTCCATGGCGTGTTTGCGTTTCTTCCATACCTTGTACGCGCCCTCTTCAGAGAGACTTTTTTGTGTCCCCTCTTGAAAAATCGGATATTTTTGTGCGCGTAAAGAAATAATCGCTATCTTTGCAGGCAGAAATGACGAAACTTACCTATAAAAGACTAGGTGTACAGATGAATTTCGAATCACTTGTAGGACATATCAATCAGGTGCAGGACGTGCTTCAGGCGCAGGCCGCACATGCCGTAAACCTATCACTCACAGCCCGCAACTGGCTGGTGGGATATTATATCGTGGAGTATGAGCAGCATGGTGAAGACCGTGCCAGATATGGAGACAATCTCATCAATCGCTTGGCTAAAGATATTAATCGTAAGGGCTTTGAGCCTCGTAGATTGCGTGAGTATAGGCAAATCTATATCGTTTATCCCCAATTAGGGACTTCAATTGCATCGTATTTACAGAAGAATAGCAAGGAGCTACCTGCTTCTGGTGCCCTTTCAATTTGGCAGACAGCGTCCGCCAAATTACAAACGCCCGAAAATCAAGCAGATGGAATTTGGCGGTCAGCGTCCGCCAAATTGGAAGAGTGGGCAACGCCCCCTGATAGATTGTTCTACCGCTTGAATTTCTCCAGTTTACTATATATCGCAGGTTTAGAGGGACCTCTGAAGCGTGCATTCTACGAGCAAGAGGCCATTCGCGGCTGTTGGACTTATAGGGAGCTTGACCGTCAGGTGTCCTCACAATACTACGAGCGCATGGGGTTGTCGAAGGACAAGAAAGCGCTGCAAAAGCTTGCCGTGAAGGACGCTCAGCAATTGGCTCCGCGCGACATTCTGCACAATCCCGTGACGCTCGAATTCCTGGGTTTGGAGTCGCAGGAAGTTTATACGGAAACCAAGTTGGAGTCATACATCCTGAACCATCTGCAGGCGTTCCTGCTGGAGATGGGACGCGGTTTCTGCTTCGAGGCGCGTCAGAAGCGAATCCTCATAGACCAGGATTATTTCAAAGCTGACCTCATTTTCTACCACCGCATCCTGAAGTGCCATGTCATCATCGATTTGAAGATAGACCGTTTCCGTCATGAGTATGCCTCGCAGCTGAACCTCTACATGAACTACTACAAGCATGAAGTGATGCAGGCTGACGACAACCCGCCTATCGGCTTACTGCTGTGTACCGACTACGGCGTGACCACCGTCCAGTATGCCACTGAAGGCCTCTCACAGAATCTCTTTGTCAGCAAATACCGCCTCCAGCTGCCATCCGAAGACGATATCAAGCAATATCTGCTGGAGAACATATCAGAAGAGAAGTTCAAGGAATTGAAGGAAGAAGAGGAGTAAAAGAAACCTCAAAAAGAATATGTCAGTAATAAGTGACATGATATAACCCCATCTAATTACAAATACGAAAAGTCGTTTGATATGAATACAATTCTTAAAGAACAGATAAAGAAATTCTATGAATCTGGTGAGATGCTTGAAACACGTATGAAGGATTTAGCAAAATGTTTTCTCTATGGTGGGTACATAAATATCAGAAACCAATATCATATATATGTCAAGGCTGTAGAATTCTATTATCATGAAGAAGATGGAGATATAAAAGACCCTATCATGTATCACCGTAACGATTATTTTATTAAGGGAGATGTTCCATACTTTACTCCTCTAAGTTTCAATTCGCATGATACTGGTGTTGATATAACATTTGAGAACGAGGAAAAGAAGATTCGTGCTTCTGTATTAATAAGGGCATACGAGGTAATAGATTGTAAAAAAGGAATGCGACTGGTTTGGAATCCATCAGTTGAGCAATTCCAAGAGTATGTCGGAGGTAAGACAAAATATAATACCCAATGTCTTTATCTAAAGAGAATCCTAAATGGTTTTACATCTGAAGGTACACCCGATATCACATGGGAAGATGATGTGTCCAATCTTAAAGAGATTAGCGATAAAGACATTACGCCAATTCATCGTCAAGGTGTTTATAAATCTCTTGATAATAAAAGATACAAAGCCAATAGAGGGGAAATAGATGAAAAGAAATGGGGATTCCGCAGAGAAAAGGAGATTGTATTGCAATAGTTTCCCTGCATAAAACTCTCCTGTTCTTTAGAATGGACATTCACTCTCTACTGGGAAGTCATCTATGACTAAAATGCTATTGACGCATACTTTTTTCTCTGCCCAATAGTTGGTGTCCGGGAAATCGTTGTCGAAGGAAGTAAGATAGTCGAGGTCAATGACGGTATTCCAAGGTTGCATAAAGGGTACTCCGTGCTTGACCTCCTGAAAGTCGCATAACCCTTAACCCTTAATCATTAACCCTTATTCACCCCATAAACTGTTTATGAAATAAACCACATTAGATAGACATACAGACTGAAGCGTCCGCTTAAAATAATCGTCCTCCCGCACTCTCGGGAGGACTTTTTTTGTATTTTCCGCCCCTTTCCGCGTTTTTCCGTGCAATTTCTTTTGCGCGCATCGATTTAATCCCTACTTTTGTGGCGTGAAACCCTTTTTATACCGTGTTATATGGCTATAGACAGAGTCAAATATTGGTTGGATTTAGCAGATTACGACCTTGGAACTGCTGAAGATCTTTTTCAGAGTCGTCGTTGGCTCTATGTTGCTTTCATGTGTCATCAGGTAATAGAAAAAACGCTTAAAGCTTACTGGTGTGCGACCCAAGAGAATGATCCTCCATACATTCATCATTTGGCAAATCTTGCCATTCGCAGTAGCCTCTATGAACAGATGACAGAAACGCAGCAGGAGTTTATAGCGCTTCTGATGCCCATGAATATCGAGGCTCGATACCCCGACTATAAGCAGAAGTTAGCAGCAAACCTTAATAAGGAGAGTTGCACACACCTCATCAATGAAACCAAAGAATTACAGCAGTGGATAAAGAACAAGCTATCAGAATCGTAAAGGACTACAAAGCAGCCATCGCTGATTTGTTTGATTCCGCAAAGGTGTATCTCTATGGATCTTATAGCAAAGGAACTGCACATCCAGAGAGCGATATTGACGTGGCTGTTATTGTCCCCGAACTTCAGGGAGATTGGCTCAAGCTGTCCACTCGCCTTTGGGTAATTGCGCCAAAAATCAATTACCTTATTGAACCTGTCTTAATGGAAGAAAACGAACCATCTCCGCTGTACGATGACGTCATGAAAACTGGCATCGCCGTATAATATAGGAACTCTTAAACCTCTTAAACCCTTAAACTGTTTATGAAATAAACCACATTAGATAGACATACAGACTGAAGCGTCCGCTTAGATTCTTGTTCTTGAAATTCGCCAAATTAAAGTAAGCACCAAGAGTAAAAGTCCCGGATGCTCACGCCGATGGCGTGGGCTTTTACTCGTTAAAGGTGCAAAGGTGTTTGGCGATACCTGTAGGACATAGACGAAGTGAAGTCCACGTTTTTTGTATATTAGCGAACTTCCTAATCACCAACCCATCTTAACATAAAATCATGAAGTTAAAAAGTTTTATACTATCGCTCCTGTGCCTTCTGACAGCGTCGGCTTCTGCTGTAAAGGCTACAGACGAGACGGAACCGTTAAGTGTTCTGGAGATTGCCGTTCCCAACACGGACCAGGACCCAGAAGCTCAGTTCACCTACATTGAACTATCGCAGCAACCCATCATCAGTTGTCATCATCAGTTGATGACCATCATCTGGCTGGATGCAGAGAAGGGTTATCAGGAATTACAATTGCCTGAAGGAGTAAGATTGCGCCTTATCCGTCCTTCGGAAATGCCTAATGCCATTCATGCAACACGAGAGCACGTGGGGAGTGTCGTTTTCGATATGAAGGAGCCGGACATTGTGCACGTACGTGGATTGAAACAAGGTATGCGTGTAACTGCATTCTCCACAGGCGGACAGTCCGTGAAGACGGCTGTGGCCAACGCTAGCGGCGAAACGACCCTCAGCCTGAAAGGCCTTGCACGTGGCATTTATGTCATCAGTGCGGGTGAACGTGAAACCTTTAAAATCGTGAAACAATGAAGAAGCTTATACTTTCCCTCATAGTAATTGCCACCTCGCTGACAGCCATGGCACAACAATTCGTCATCATCGACGGACAGGTTGATAAGGGCTATGGTGTTGTCGTTCAAGAACAACAGGCTTTTCTTGCCGATGACATCGAAAGTATTCGATATGAGAAGGATCCGGAGTTCATCCTCATGGCTGATGCCATCGCAGGCGATCAGAAGATTCAGCTATTTAGTCAGGCCCTGCAGCTGACGGGGCTGGCAGACTCCTTGTCAGCCTATTATGACTATGATTATGATGGCCGTGACTTTATCAATCTTGACGGTAGATATTACGTTAGTAATCATTTCCAATATGTCGAGATGCTTCGTCGGCGCTACTTGAGATTCACGGCCTTCGTGGAAACAGATGAGGTGCTGGCTGCTCACGGCATTACGACGCTGGATGACTTAAAGGCTTATGCCAAGACTGTTTATGACGAGGTCTATCCAGAGGATGCTGGCATCACAGACCCCACAGACCGTCGTCACTCGCTGAATCGCTTCGTGGCCTATCATCTTCTGCCATTTGCAGATTATGGAAGAATGCTGACGGCCTTCCCCAACTTTTTCAACCAAGAGCTGGCAGATGTGGCCGACTGGTATCCCACGCTGATGCCCCATGCCTCGCTGAAGGTGTCACAACCACGCGCAGCAAACGACCCCGCCTCGTCACTCGGCTATTTCCTGAACAGGCGCGGACTGCAGGAGGGCCCGGACAAGTATGGCGTGCAGGTGCCGGGCATCAAGATAGACCTCATGGGCTCTTATGATACACGCAACGGAGTCATCTTCTACATTGACGACATCCTCACCTACGACAAGAAGACGCAGACAGAGGCGCTACAAGAGCGTTGGCGAGTGGATTTCGTGACCCTCTCCACAGACTTCTTAAACGCACAGACACGACATAAGATGGCATCATCCTATGACCCTCCCGAATCCCCAAGTAGTGCTGCCATCGGCTTTGTCAGCGAATATACTCAGGGAATCAGCTGGAACGATGACGCAAACCTCTTCATCGCTCCAATCCGCTCGTACTATTGGTGCTATGGCGGCGATGAAGTGTACATGACCAGCGAAAATAATAGGTATGACGTCAGCATAGACCTGCCCTCTTTGCCAGAGGGCGATTGGGAGCTGCGTCTTGGTACTTGTCGGATGCCTTCTGCACCAGTGGTGCGCTTCAGCTTGGACGATGAGGTGATTTGCGACAACGTGTCATTAGCTACTTCTTCTTCTGGTTCTGCTGAGGAAGGCTGGTTGCCGGGACCTGCAGAATACAGGTATGCCAACGTAAACCTTGACATCTCTTCATTTTGGACAGAAAATAATTCCTCACCTATGTCTTCAGCTAAAAATCTTAGCCGGCGCATCATCGGACGCTTCCATTCTGACGGCAAGACAGACCACCAGTTGCGGATTACCTCTATCTCTGCTGAAGGATACGCTGTGCTGAATCTTGATTATCTGGAGTTCTGTCCCGTCAGCATCGCCGACCATCCGACAATCCCAGAGGACTGATTGTTAAACCTTAACGACACAAAGAAAATGAAACGAATACTTTTTCTCATCATAACGTTGCTGTCATCGGTTATGGCCGTGACAGCGCAGGAGGTACTCATCGTCAAAATGAAGGATGGCCGCGTGCTGTCGTTTCCCAACGGCATCGAATATACTGATATCTCTTTCTGGGGAACAGCCACAGAGGGCGAAGAACAAGCCGAGTTCATGGCTTCAGACGAAAGCAGCCAGTGGCAGCCCGCGTGTGAAGAGCTACACGTTTCCGACTACTCTCACGTGTCGGGGCAATACGCCGTAGCCATTGCCTGGCCCCTTGTGAGGGGCGTGCCCAGATGCGCTCGAATGGGTATCTGCATCGGCAGGGAGCCGAATGTTTCGGCCGAAAACTGCGACTCTATCTATTATCCCGCATATAATCCCAATTACCCTACAGCTAACGATTTTCTTGCAGAAGCCTTGTTTCCACGAAGCGCAGAGCACCCCTATTGTTGCTACACATTATTGGGAGACTCCCTGACCTTCTTCAAAGGTAATAATGACAACGGGAAGAGGCAATGGTTAGGTACACGTGTTTCAACCGAACAGTGGGCGGTTAACGACCGATTCCCATGGTTCAACTGCCCCTTGGAAAATGGTGAGACATACTACTATCGCGTCATTGCCAACCTGCCCTACAATGAGAACACCGGCGAGGCCTTCTTCTATGGTCCGGAGATGAGCTTCCGTGTACCCAACCTGAAAGCGGATGCAGGCTATGACAGCGGCGACATCTATTTCTCCGATGAGGCCTGGGCTTCATTTATGCAACACTTCCCCGCAGACATGCCAGCCGACAAATCAGCAACGTGGCAGAAGGTGATGCGCTCCTTACAGCAGAAATGGGAAGCAACCTTAGAGAACTCTCCATACGAACTGACGACGGCCACCAAACTCACTTTCGACGACGGCATCGCTTACGTCCTGCCGGAAGTGCCCGAGGCCTTCTATACGTGGATGAGCACACGCGAGCTCGTCATCCACGCCTCACAGGAGAGCGAGTATTGCAGTGCAGAAATAAACGTGAACAACCAAAAGGAACCGCAGACATCCTTTGAAATAGTGAGTAATGTGGATGCCTCATGGGATATTCCTTCAAACAGCTATCTCGTGTGCACTCCCGCTGTCTATGAAGGGGTGACAAGCAACATCTCTGCCTCCGTCTATTTCAACCTCTCCGAGGCTGTGCCAGGCATACGCTACAAGCTGACCATTACCCTTGCCCCCGAGACACGTTATACGCCAGAGAAGGATGAATCGGGTAATTATATTGGTGAGAATGCATCACATTTCCTGCCTGTACCCATACGAATAGACAGCTATTCTCTGACATCAACAGGGAGCAACGTAACGCCCTTTGGTATTCTCGGACGTCGCACATCGGTTGAGAGCAAATATACTACAGCAGCCATCGCAAAAGATGTCATTGTGCATGATGAAGAGATGTTTGACTTCTCGTGTTCGCTGCTGAATATTCAGAGCACTCCTTCACGAAGTCAGCTTAATCGCGGAACGCAGACAAATGAACTGCACATTGCTGAAGTGCGTCTCACCCCCATACACAACGATGAGTAAGAAACACCCGACACTTCAATCTAAGTGTTTGTTCTGTTACTGAATAATGATTCAGTTCATACATTTTCATTAGTCTTGGTTTAATTCCCCCCCCCCGAGCTCTTGAGGTTCCATATCCAGCAGGCTGCATCGCACGATGCAGCCTGCTGTCCTCTCATGCTCTACAGAGGGGGCTCTATAGTCTCCAAACGTACCCTCTACAGTGTCTGCGCGTAGTCTCTATAGAGGGTCAGGCGAGGGAGTAGTAGTGTCTTGCGTGCGGGGTTAGAAAAAACTTTTGCGAAAAACTATACGAACCCTCCGCAGGCGGCTGACATCAAAAAAGAGCTCTTGGTAATTCTTATGCCCATGATTTTTGCGTACCTTCATCATTTTTAGTTAATTGGCGGAATATTAGCGGATTGCATGGTTTTAAACCTACATGGAACCTACATGGAACCTACATGAAATCTGCATGAAACCTACGTGAAATCTGCATTATTTCTGCATGGCCGCGCAAGCGTCATGATGGATACAATTGCAATGACGGTGCATGTAGGAATCATGTAGGTTTCATGTAGGAATCATGTAGGTTTGTTTGTGCGCATCTGGCTGGTTTCCAATCTGTTAATCGCAAAATGATGAAGGTAGCGCGAAGGAGTAGAATCTTTCGTCATTTCTATGTTTTTTTGCATGAGGGGTGCTTGAAAAGAAGGTCTGGTCCCTATGGCGATAAGGTCATGCCCTTATGGGCTGAAGAACTGGTTCTTCTTGTTTTTCTCACCAGTGATAAAAGGTTTTCTCACCAGTGATAAAATATTTTCTCACCAGTGAGAAACTCGGTAGGACCTAGGTCTTCGGGCGATAGGAGCTTGGTCTTCGAGCTGTAGGACCATAGTCTTCGAGCTGCAGGAGCTTGGTGTTTGGGCGGTTTTGCTGGGTTTTGAGGTGTTTTTGCCATGTTTTCTTGGCTGTTAGAAAGAAAAAGGGTACTTTTGCGGGCGCAAAAAGCAAACAACGACATGATAGAACAATTATATAGCGGCGCGAGCGATGCCACGGGCTTCAGCTTTGAGGTGCTGCCGCCGCTGAAGGGAACGGGAACGGGGACGCTGTTTCAGACGATCGAGACGCTGGCACCCTTTAAGCCTCGTCACATCAACATCACCACACACCGAGCCGAGTACGTCTATCGCGAGTTGGAGGGCGGACTGGTGGAGCGCAGCCGCGTGCGCCGTCGGCCAGGCACAATCGCCATCGCAGCGGCCATCCAGCAGCGTTGGGGCATCCCTGTGATTCCGCATCTCGTGTGTTCCGGCTCCACGAAGGAGGACATCGAGTATGCGCTGCTGGACCTGCAGTTCCTGGGCATCGAGGATGTGTTCCTGCTGCGCGGCGACAAGGCCAAGGAGGAGAGCATGTACCAGCCCACGCCCGGCGGCTACACCCATGCGCTGGAGTTGATAGAGCAGGTGAACCGCTTCAACGACGGTTTCTTCGCTGACGGAACGCCGATGAAGGTGCGCGGCAAGCGCTTTGAGTTCGGCGTGGCGGCCTACCCTGAGAAGCACGAGGAGGCGCCGAATCTGGAGAGCGACATCCGCGTGCTGCTGGAGAAGCAGCAGGCAGGTGCCTCGATGGCCATCACACAACTGTTCTACGACAACGAGAAGTTCTATCAGTTTGTGGCACAGGCGCGTGCCGCTGGCGTCACCATCCCCATCATCCCAGGCCTGAAGCCCCTGTCCAAACTCAGCCAGCTTGCCACTGTGCCCAAGACGTTCCGCTGCGACCTCCCCTTTGCGCTCAGCGAGGAACTGCGACGTTGCAAGAGCGATGACGAGGTGAAGCAGGTGGGCATTGAATGGGGCATTGCCCAGTGCCGCGACCTCATCGCCCACGGCATCCCCAGCCTCCATTTCTACACGCTAAGCGCTGTTGACAGCATCCGCCAGATTGCCGAGGCCATCTACTGAGACATGGCCCGGCAGCAGGGCTTATATAAAAAAGAAAAGCGATGATCCTCACGGACAATCGCTTACGAAATCATTTACCTTATAAACTAACTAACTAAATCTCTATGCAATGGGACTCTTCCCTTTTGCGCTGCAAAGGTACGGCGAGATTCTGGAATAGGTGTAGGATTTATGTTGAGAAGCATAATATTTTGCATTTTCCTTGACTTTTGTCAATTCAGAATGCGGTGATTCGAGATTTTATTGTACCTTTGCACCCGAAATCAAACAACACACGGATGTTAGAAATCAAGAATCTGCACGCCACAATCGGTGGCAAAGAGATACTGAAAGGCATCGACTTGACAGTGCGCCCAGGCGAGATTCATGCGCTGATGGGTCAGAACGGTGCTGGGAAATCGACGCTCTCCAACGTGCTCGTGGGTCATCCGGCTTATACGGTGACAGAGGGCACGGTGACCTTCCACGGCAAGGACCTGTTGGCGATGTCGCCCGACGAGCGTGCGCATGAGGGTTTGTTCCTGTCGTTCCAGCAGCCGGTGGAAATCCCTGGGGTGTCGATGGTGAATTTCATGCGTGCAGCCCTCAATGCAAAGCGCAAGTACCAGGGCCTGGAGCCGCTGGACGCTGCTGCCTTCCTGAAGCTGATGCGCGAGCGCCGCAAGATCGTGGAGCTGGACAACAAGCTCACCAGCCGCTCTGTGAACGAAGGGTTCAGCGGCGGCGAGAAGAAGCGCAATGAGATCTTCCAGATGGCCATGCTGGAGCCCACGATGTGCATCCTTGACGAGACGGATTCCGGCCTCGACGTGGATGCTCTGCGCATCGTGGCGGAAGGTTTCAACAAGTTGCGCACGCCGGAGACCGCAGCCATCGTGATTACGCACTACCAGCGTCTGCTGGACTATCTGAAACCCGATGTCGTCCACGTGCTCATCGACGGCCGTATCGTGAAGACGGGCGGACCGGAGCTGGCGCTGGAAATTGAACAAAAGGGATTTGGGGACTTGAAAGACTGAGACATTGAAAGGGACGGATCAATATATTGAATTGTGGCGGGCAGAGCGTGCGCGCATTGATGCCTGTGCTCCAGCGGCGCTGAATGCGCGTCGCGAGGCGGCAGCTGCTGCTTTCGAGCGCATGGGATTCCCTTCGCGAAAGGTGGAGAGGTATAAATACACCGATGTGGCGGCGGCTTTCGCACCCAACTACGGACTGCAGCTGGCCACAGCACCTGCAGCTCCCTTGACGGAGGCTGCAGCTGCCCGCTACGGCACGCTGGCCGACGTGGAGACGGATGCCGTCACGGCGCTGAACACCATGCTCGTGCAGGACGTCCTCGTCATCCATGTGGCTGCCGGCGAGCGGAAGGAGCATCCCGTGCAGATCACGAATACGCTGCGTGCTACGGCGCCGCTGATGCAGAACCGCCGTCTGCTGATTCTTGCTGAGGCTGGCGCACACGTGCAGGTGATTCTCAGCGACAGGGCCGCCGCAGACCAGGATTTCCTGACGACGCAGGTCACGGAGGTCTTCGTGGAGCCGGGTGCCCATGTGGAACTCTACGACATAGAGGATACCGCAGAGCGCTGCCATCGCTTCCATCAGGTCTTTGCCGAGGTGGCGGCTGGTGGTCATCTCACCCACACCACATTCACGCTGGCAGGCGGCCTGAGCCGCAACCAGACGGACGTGCGCCTGAAGGGAAAGGGCGCGGAGGCGGTGCTGCTGGGCTGTGCCATCACCAACGGCACACAACACGTGGACAACAATACGCTCATCGACCACTGTGCCCCTGGTGGCGTCAGTCGTGAGCTATATAAATATGTAGTGGACCAGCAATCTACGGGCGCCTTTGCCGGCAAGGTGCTGGTGCGCGAGGGTGCTGTGCAGACGGACTCCGTGGAGCGCAATGCCAACCTGGTCTGCACGGAGCAGGCGCGGATGTGGACACAGCCGATGCTGGAGATCTACGCCGACGACGTGAAATGCTCCCACGGCAGCACGGTGGGACAGCTCAACGACGAAGCGCTCTTCTATATGCGGCAGCGCGGCATCAGCGAGGTGGAAGCCCGTACGCTGCTGAAGCAGGCTTTTGCCAGTGAAGTCCTCAACGAAATACCCCTCGAAGCCTTACAGCAGCGCCTCCACGTGCAGGTGGAAAAGCGCTTCCGCTCCTGCGAGGATTGTAAATTGTGTGCCAAGTGATATCGTTTCAGACCATAAACGTGGCGATGCCCGACGTGGATGCCGCAAGCATCAGGAAATGGGTGCAGGCGGTGGCCTGCGACTATGGTCGTCGAGTGGGAGATATTGCCTACGTCTTCGTCGATGACGAGGAGATATTGCGCGTCAACCGCCAGTTCCTGCAGCACGATTACTACACAGACATCATCACGTTCGACGACAGCCAGGGCGCAGTCATCAATGGCGACTTGTTCATCAGCCTTGACACCGTCCGCTCCAACGCTGCCGGTCTGGGTGTCGCCTATGAGCAGGAACTCCGCCGCGTCATCATCCATGGCATCCTCCATCTGTGTGGCATCAACGACAAAGGACCGGGCGAGCGCGAGATCATGGAAGACGCCGAGAACAAGGCGCTGGCGCAATATCCATCAGCCTCGTAGTCCCAAAAGCATCATTACCAAACCCCTAAATAAAACATCTATGAAGAAAGTTCTCTCTTTTGCTGCGCTTGCCATTATGTTGTGCATAGCAGCCTGTAAAGACAATGGCTACAAGGTGACAGGTACTGCCACAGGTGCTGAGGATGGTGACACCGTCATCCTGGCCAATATCCAGAACCGTTTTGACATCGACACGATTGCCGTCACCACGGTGAAGAACGGCAAGTTCGTGTTCGAGGGCGTTCAGGACACCGCTGCCATGCGTTATGTCATCTGGCGTTCCAACACCAATGAGGACCTGGCTATTGCCACGCAGTTTGCACTGGAAAACGCTGCTATCACCATTCAGCTGGACACCGCAGCGAATGCTGTGGCCGTCATCAGCGGAACCCCCATCAACGATGCCATCACAGAGCTCTCTCGTAAGGAGCTTGAGATCAATGAGGTGGGCGAGAAAGTCTTTGCCACCTTCAATAATCCTGAGGCCAGCGACGAGATGCGCGCTGATGCTGAGAAGCAGCTCAACGACCTGCAGGAAAAAATGACCGCTATCTACAAGGACTTCATCGCTGCGAATATCCAGAACGTGGCTGGCCAAAGCTATCTCGCCACCTATGCGCCCATGATGGAGGATGAATTTGTTATCGAACAGCTGGCAGCTATCCCCGAGGGTGCTGACAACGAGCGCATAGCCAAGCTCCGCGAGATCTACGACGTGAAGGCCGCCACGGCCGTTGGCAAACCCTACAAGGACATCAAGGCCGCAACACCCGAGGGCGTTGAACTCGCTGTCAGCGACGTTGCCAAGACGGCAAAGGTGCTCATGATTGATTTCTGGGCCAGTTGGTGTGGTCCCTGCCGCGCTGAGATGCCCCATGTGAAGGCTGCCTACGACAAGTTCCACGCCCAGGGCTTTGAAATCATCGGCGTAAGCCTTGACAACGATGCCGATGCATGGAAGCAGGCACTCAAGGACCTCCTAATGGAATGGCCGCAGATTTCTGACCTCAAAGGTTGGGAATGCGAGGGTGCTGCCACCTATGGCGTTCGCTCTATTCCTGCAACCGTGCTTATCAAGGATGGTATCATCGTTGCTCGCGACCTGCGTGGCGATAAGCTCGCAGAGAAAGTTGAGGACCTGCTGAAATAAAAGTTCGTGACCTTGAATGCCGCCACGTTAGAGTTCATCCATGCACACGCCAACGACGATGTCCGGCAGTTGGCATTGAGGCGTGTACCCGATGGCGTGAACCTACGTGAGGCTTTGACACAGATTGAAGGCCGTCAGTTGGCAGCGTGCAAGCTCCCCGCTTGTGCTGCCACCGGCGGCTTCCTCTTTCCTCCCCGCCTCAGCTTAGAACAGTGTTCCAGCGAGGCCACGGCTTCCTATAAGCGGCGGGTTGCGGAGCGCCTGCTCGCATCGTCACTTCAGGAAGAAGGAGGAGGGGGGGCTGCTACCTCCGCAGATCTCACGACTTCCTTCGCAGATCTCACAGGAGGCCTCGGCATCGACTTCATGGCCATCGCGCCTCTCTTCAAGAGCGCCACTTATGTGGAACGCAACCTTGAGCTCTGTGAGCTGGCACGCCATAACCTGCCCCTCATGGGCTGCCCTCATGCAGAAGTCGTCTGTCAGGAATTAGAGGCAGAGAGCGCCTCGTTCTTCACTCGTTGCTATACCTTATTATATATAGATCCTGCACGTCGTGATGCAGCAGGCAGGAAGGTGGCACGCATTGAGGACTGCACACCCGATGTGTGTGTGCTGCAGAAGCAGCTTCGTACCCATGCCGGCCACGTCCTTATCAAGCTGTCCCCCATGCTCGACCTCACGTCCGCCCTCCGTGCCCTTGATGGCATCGTTGAGGCTCATGTGATCAGTGTGGGAGGGGAGTGCAAGGAGCTTTTGTTGGTGATGAAAGGGGGTGTCTGCCCAGACTCTCCTCGGATGGAGGAGATTCCCATCTATTGTGTGGATTTGAAGGCGCATCCCACCGCTTTTTGCTTTACGATAGCCGAAGAGAAGGCTGCCGCATCGACCTCTCTTCACGAAGGGTGGAAAGGAGTTGGCTTCTTCCTCCACGAGCCCAATGCCGGCATCCTCAAGGCTGGAGCTTTCAAGACGCTGTGCCAGCGCTTTCCTGTGCAGCAGCTGGCGCCTAACAGTCACCTCTATGCAGCAGAGACCATCGTCCCCGATTTCCCAGGTCGCTGTTGGCGCATTGTGGATCAGGCTACGTTCAACAAGAAGGAGCTGAAGCGCTTGTTGCAGGGCTTGGAGGCTGCAGAGCTCACCGTAAGAGGGTTCCCCGCTTCTGTGGCTACGCTGCGCAAACAGTTACGGTTGCGCGATGGCGGCGATGCCCATTTCATCGCGACGACTCTTGCTGACAATACAAAACTTCTGCTGAAAGTCCTGCCCGTCTAACATTTTTCACTTTTCATTTTTCACTTTTCATTTTTCACTCTTTCACTTTTCACTCTCATTGACTACAGCCTACCTCGCACCCATCTCATGGTATCGCACCTTTCGTGCCACCCCCGACGCCGTCATCGACGCCGATGAGCACTATGTAAAGCAGACGATGCGCAACCGTTGTACCATCGCCATGCCCGACGGCCCTCAGCATCTGGTCATCCCTGTGGTGGCAGCCTCCAGTCATGTCCCTGTCCGCGACATCCGCATCAGTGAACACGGCAACTGGCGCCATCACCACTGGAACGCCCTGCGCACAGCCTATGGCAAGAGTCCTTTCTTCGAGTATTATGCTGATGAGATGGCTGTTTTCTACCAGTCGCGCACCCATGATTTCCTCATTGACTTCAATGCAGCACTGCATGAAGTGGTTTGCGGCTTGCTGGATGTGCAGCAGCAGGTGCCTGCGGAACAGCGTCGTACCGGTGAGCCTTACTACCAGGTCTTCGCACAGCGATTGGGCTTCCTGCCCGACTTGAGCATCGTCGATCTTCTCTTTAATATGGGCCCCGAGTCCATCTTTTACCTTTGAACATTTGATTATAACCAACTAACATCATTCAACAATGAGAACACTCCTTATTCCGCTGTTATGCCTGGCCACAACATTGCAGGCAAAGACCAGCGAACACCCTGCCACGGGTTATCCCATCACTCCTGTTCCATTCACCAGCGTCAGCGTGACCGACAACTTCTGGGGCCAGCGTCTGCGTGCTACCCGTGAGGTGACCGTTCCCTTGGCTTTCTCCAAGTGCGAGGAGACCGGACGCTACCGCAATTTCGAGAATGCCACCGCCCACCTGAAAGACCCCTCCAAGGTTTTTGAAGTCAAGGAGAGCACCTTCCCCTTCGATGACACTGACCCCTACAAAACCATCGAGGGCGCCAGCTATCTCCTGCAGACCTACCCCGACAAGCACCTGCGCCATTACATCGACTCCATCATCGACATCATCGGGGCTGCCCAGGAGCCCGACGGCTATCTCTACACAGCTCGCACACAGAATCCTGCCCACCCTCATCCCTGGTCGGGTAGCAGCCGTTGGTCAAGCGAAGAGCAGGGCAGTCATGAGCTCTACAACTTGGGTCACATGGTGGAGGCGGCCATTGCACACTACCAAGCCACAGGCTCGCGCAAGTTCCTGGACATAGCCATCCGCTATGCCGATTGTGTCTGCCGGGAGGTGGGGCCTGCTGCTGGTCAGGCTTGTATCGTCCCGGGTCATCAGATTCCGGAGATGGCGCTGGCAAAGCTCTACCTCGTCACAGGAGACAAGAAGTACCTCGACGAGGCGAAGTTCCTGTTGGACTATCGCGGCAAGACGACGATCGTACATGAGTACTCTCAGGCCCATAGGCCTGTAGTAGAGCAAGATGAGGCCGTGGGTCATGCTGTCCGCGCTGCCTATATGTACGCCGGAATGGCCGATGTCGCAGCGCTCACGGGTGACACAGCTTATATCCATGCCATTGATCGCATCTGGGATAACATCGTGAGTAAGAAACTGTACATCACAGGTGGTATCGGTGCCACCAACCAAGGTGAAGCCTTCGGCAAGAACTATGAGCTGCCCAATATGACAGCCTACTGCGAGACCTGCGCTGCCATCGGTTTCACCTATGTCAACCATCGTCTCTTCCTGCTTCACGGCGAGTCCAAGTACTACGATGTACTGGAGCGTACTCTTTACAATGGTCTCATTAGCGGTGTCAGCCTCGACGGCGGCACTTTCTACTATCCCAACCCATTGGCCTCCAATGGTCAGCACAAGCGCCAGCCTTGGTTTGGCTGTGCCTGCTGCCCCTCGAACATCTGTCGCTTCATCCCCTCGCTGCCAGGCTATGTCTATGCCGTCCGCGACCGTTCAGTCTATGTCAACCTCTTTTTGGCCAACAGTGCCACGATGACGGTGGGCGGAAAGCGTGTACAGCTAAGCCAGCAGACCTCCTACCCATGGAATGGTGACATAACAATCACTGTCGATAAGAACGCTGCCGGCAGCTTTGCCCTGAAGATCCGCATCCCAGGGTGGTTGCAGGGACACGTTCTTCCCTCGGACCTCTACAGCTATAGCGATGACATAAAATCGCAGGGATACACTTGCACGCTTAATGGTGAGGAGGTGCTGAATACGACCGCTGCAACCCTCACAGCCGATGGCTATCTCACCCTTGCAGACAGGAAATGGAAGAAGGGCGACCGTGTACAGCTACACTTCGATATGCAGCCTCGTACTGTCCGCGCCGATGCTCATGTGCGTGAGGATCGTGGCATGATTTGCGTGGAGCGTGGCCCGCTGGTTTATTGTGCCGAGCGGCCTGACGGATATGCTGCCGCTGAGAACGACTTTGACATTACACGTCTGCTTGTGAACCAGAAGCCCCACTTCCAGTTGGGTAGCCTGACAATCGCTAATACGCCGGTTACCACACTCATTACGGATGCCCAGCTGCTGGACTTCGATGCGCAGGGCCGTCTGTCTCCCACCGATGTCCGCCTGACGCTCATACCTTACTACGCCTGGTGTCATCGTGGCAGTGGTAAGATGCGTGTCTGGTTGAGACGGGATTTATAAAACAATGCAGGAGGCCTCAAGAATGGGGCCTCCTGCTGTTTTCTGTTGTTATCTGTTGTCTTAGGAGATGACTTTGTTAGCGCCGCTGGTGGGCCTGATGGCTTCGGGATGCTCGCGGGCGAAGCTGTCAATGTGGCGAACACGTTTCTCGTCGAGAATCTCATCGATGGCGATGAGGATGCCTGTCTCCTCAACATCTCCAAAGCCGTAGTTGATGGCTGTTCCGAACATTCTCATGGTAGGCGAGAGACTCATGTAGGCGTTCACAAGAGGTGGGATGTCGTAGCCCCGCAAGCGTACTTCGCGGTTGAGGATGCGATAGTCGGCCTTGAATTCATCTTCGCAGAAGAGCGCTGCCAGCTGCGTTGTGTCTGCCTCAATTTGCAAAGGTTTCATCGGGATGATGAGCTTGTCGGGGTCGGCAAAGTGCTTCTGCAGGAAGAAGAGAATCATGTCGCGTGCTTGGCGATCATAGCTGGGGTACATGGTCATCTTGCCGAAGAGATAGCGTATCTCGGGCATCACCACGGTGAGCGCACCGAGACCATCCCACAAGTTGTCGAGGGCGAAGAGTGCTTTCGCGCCCGCGCGCGTACTTTGATATTCTAATGTCACCCAGCTGCGACCCAGCTCGATGGTGTAGGGCAGGTAGTCACGGATGAAACGCTCGGAGAAATGAAACATGTGGGACGTGGCAAGAATGGGCTGACCCTCGGCATCGAACTGTGCTTCTGTGCCCAGTAGGTAGCGGTAGCCACCAAGTATCTTCTCGTCCTCAGGATCCCAGACGATGAGTTGCTTGTAGGGATTCTCCATGGTGTCGAACTCATCGAGGTCGAGGGGCTTGCCCGTGCCACCGCCGGCCGCGCGGAAGGCAATCTCACGCAGGCGTCCGATCTCACGCAGCACGTTGGGAGCGTTTTGCCAAGTGACAATATAAACCTCGTTGTGGCTCTTGTTGGTGAACCGCAGCCGCTTGTCTGCCGTGAGTTCGCTCTTGAGGATCTCAACAGGGATGGGGGCAATAATCTCTTCCATATCTTTCAGCTTTCAACTCAAAGTTTATATACTTCATCCTGTACCCACTGTGCCCATTCGGCAGGACTGTGGGAATGGTCGAAGGTTTGCCAAGGGATGGGCTTTCCGAAGCGCACGGTGAAATGCTTGCCGCATGAGCGGTACATCTCATCGGGCAGAAACAGCTGGGCCAAGTTGAACTTGATGCCTAAGCGCTTGCACCAGTTCGCTATGCGATAGAAGCGAGGCGAGTTTTGTGCGATGAAATGGATGGGTACGACATCGCGCTGTGTCTGTACGCTCTTCTGTATGAACGCCTTCCCCCAAGGGAGATCATGTATCACGCCGTTAATCTTGCGTGAGCAGATGCCGGCGGGGAACATGATGATGTGGTTGTCGCTCTGAAAAGCACCATCTATCAGCTGCGGCAGGTTACGTGCCTGAGCGCCAAACTTATTGATGCCGATGCACAGCGGTGCCAGACCCTTGATGTTCATCAGCAAGTCGTTGACCAGATACTTGACATGGCCGTTGTACTTGCTGCCAATGATACCGCCCAAAGCAACGCCGTCGATACCGCCAAGAGGATGGTTGGAGACAAATGTGAAGCGGCCCTCTGCAGGCAATTCGTCCAAGCCTTCTATCGTCAAATGGGCACCAAGGTACTCGATACCCTTCGTGCAGAAATCGACGCCTATATAGCCGCGGCGGAGAAATTCGTTGATAAAGTCCTCGTGGATGAAGCGCTTGAGCCAACGTATGACGAAACCGGGTACGCGCTTGCCCGCTCTCTCACGGATGATGCGCTCTAAGTCGATGGTCAGTTCGTTGTGCTCAGACTCGGACATACATACGTTCAATAAATGGTGAACTTACGGTTGTTAATCAGGTAACTGCCTTTGGGTAGTCCGGAAATCCAGTTGGTACCCTTGGAAAGACGTACTGCCGTGTAGAATGTCCCGTTTTCCGTATAGACGGGCAACAATTGGTTGTAGCGGCTTTGCACACAAAGCTGTCGCCCTTGTTGGCGGATGCTGACTGGCAGCGGGCTCGTCATCATACGGGGGTGCACTTCGGATCCCTGTTGCGTTAGCACAGGCTGCCGCGACAGCGTGTCGTTGCGCTGCACCTGCGATGCCGCATGGGCAGGCAAAAGTGCAACGGCGACCAGGGCGATGCCGGCAAAAATCAGGTTGCGGAAGTGCTTATACATATATTATATGTTTGCCAAGAGGCGATTTTTCGGAGCAAAGGTAGGCATTTCTCTCTGCCTGACCAAATTCTCGGGCAAAAAAGATTCAAAAAATAGCGCAGAAACATATTTTTAGGTGCTGTTTCTGCGCTTAGGGGTGGATAAAAATCACCAATCGTCGTCTTCGTTGCCTACAATTCCATTCTTCACGGCCTCCTCCACTTTGTCCATGATAGCGTTGGAATAAGCGTGTGTCATTACCAGCGCTTTGGCGCAAGTGCGCTTTTTGTTGTCTTTGGGCACAAAGGGATAATGTTGGGCAATCTCCCACTGCTCATCGTAGAGGTTGGCATTGGTCTTGTCCTCGGCCTTCCGCTTGGAGTCTCCGTAGGTTTTCTTGTCATCGGAGGTGGGACTGAGCCAGCCGCCGCTGATGTCTGCGAGCACATCGTAGTTCTGGACGGTGTAGGTGACGCGCACACGTCCTTCCTTGATATCGAGACGGATGACGGGTGTGATGCTGATACTGTACTTGTTGAGGGTTCCCATGTGTTCGGCGATATTGGCAATGGTCGAGGAGACGATGATGCAGCCGGCGTCCTTGTCGTTGAGGGTGATGGCCTGCTTGTCCTTGAAGGTGGAAGTGACCCAGTAGTTCAGCGCCACATAGAGCTGTTCCCTGCTCTTGCCCGGAGCCTCGATAACCTGTTGATAGGTTAGCGACTGGTTCTTGTCGAGGGTGAGGCCGCTGGCGATGTTGGCAGCTGCGTCCAGCCACTTGCTGCCGTAGCGGTTTTTGGCGTATTTTTCCAAATCGGCAGCTTTCATGACTTGTGCACTCACAGCGCCACAAATGAGGAAAGCGGTAGTCAGGATGAAAAGGATTTTTCTCATATCTTGTTTTGAAAAGGGACACATTATTCCGCCTTTTTGAAGGGCTCTCGCTGTCTGCTCAGCCTCGTTAGTCGAGCTCCTCATCTGCCTCGTAGCCGCCCATTTCGCGCAGGGCGTTCTTCAGCAATGTATGTTGCTGGTAGAGGTTGTTGACGGGACTTTCGTTGGCGGTGTAGTCGTGCATCGGGCTCTTCAGATAGAAACTGAGGAAGCGCTGTATGCCATAGCGCCCGGCACGGGCAGCGAGGTCGCTGAGCAGACAGAGGTCCAGACAGAGGGGGGCTGCCAGGATGCTGTCGCGACACAGGAAGTTGATTTTCACCTGCATGGGGTAGCCCATCCAACCGAAGATGTCAATATTGTCCCAGCCTTCCTTGTTGTCGTTGCGAGGGGGGTAGTAGTTGATACGTACCTTGTGGAAGTATTGCGTGTCCTCGTCATTGCCATGGCCGTAAAGGTCGGGCTGCAGGTCGGGGCGCAGGATGGTTTCGAGGGTGGAAAGCTTGGAGACTTCTTTTGTACGGAAGTTCTCTGGCTCGTCGAGCACCAAGCCGTCGCGATTGCCCAGAATATTGGTGGAGAACCAGCCGTTGAGGCCCAGACAGCGGGATCCTATGATGGGCGCGAAGCCGCTCTTGACCAGCGTCTGTCCTGTCTTGAAGTCCTTACCGGCAATGGGCATACGGGTCTTTTCTGCCAACTCCCACATCGCCGGGATATCGACGGTGGTGTTGGGGGCACCCATGATGAAGGGAGCGCCTTCGGACAGGGCGGCATAGGCGTAGCACATGGAGGGGGCTATGCGTTGGCGGTCGTCGGCGTGCATGGCAGCTTCGAGGTCAGCGAGGTGGTAGTGGACGCTTTCGTCAACAGGCACATAGATTTCTGTGGACGCGGCCCATAGCACGACGATGCGTGCACAGCCTTTTTCAGCCTTGAAGCGGCGGATGTCTTCGCGCACGGCTTCCACCATCTCCCAGCGAGTGTGGCAGGGCTTGATGTGATCGCCATTCAGGCGTTTGGCATAGTTGTGGTCGAAGGCTGCAGGCATCGGCACAATCTGCTCCAGTTCTTCGCGAACGGGCTCGATGTCCTTCTCGCGCAACACCTCGGCGTAGATGGCAGCCTGGTAGGCATTCTGCGGATAGACATCCCAGCAGCCGAAGACGAGGTCGTCGAGCGATGCCAGGGGGACGATGTCACCATATTTGAGATAGCGCTTGTCTGCGCCACGGCCGACGCGGATCTTGTCGTACTGCGTCATCGCACCGACAGGCTTGGCCAGGCCCTTGCGGGCCATGAACACACCTGTCATGAAGGTGGTGGCGACAGCGCCGTTGCCGACAATGAGGATACCCAGCTTACCATCAGCGGGTTGTACGTTGTTTAGGCTCATATATTTGGGTTGATATGTCAGTTCAAAGTAGTTTGCGGTTGCAAAGATAATCTTTTTCAGCGAGAATGAACGAATAAAATCGTTTTATTCACAAAAAAACTGAAAAAAACTATTTTCTGAGCAATTGAGGCAAGGCGGAGAGGTGCTGAATGATGGCGGTCGGGATTGTTTCGTCCACTTTCTGCTCGTCCCACCCCTGGCCGCGCAACCATACGGTCTGGCAGCCGAGGCTATGGGCCGGAAGGATGTCTTTGTCAAATGAATCGCCCACGACCACGACCTCTTCAGGGCGGAGCCCCAGGGCTTCAATGCCCAGTTGGAAGATGCGTGGTTCGGGCTTGCGGACGCCAACGACAGCGGATTCTATCACGGCGTGGAAACAGTCCAGATGGAAATCCCGCAAGACGGCATTCATGTTGCCGTAGAAGTTGCTCACGAGCGCCAATGGATAGCGCTGGCTCAGAGTGTGAAGCATTTCACGGTGGTTCTCGAGAATATGCAGTACATGGTCGTAGCAATGGAAGACCATGGTCTTAGCGGCAGAAGACCATTGTCTTCCGGCCATAAGACCTTGGTCTTTCTGCAGAAGGTATTGAATCTCGAGATTAACCTTGATGCGTAGCACATCCAGCATGGTGTGTTCTGGGCGTATCAGCGGTTGCCTTGCCAGTGTGCGTTCGCCATAGACATAGGCATCGCGGAAGTCGGCTTTGCCCACAGGTATCTCAGCAGCGACAAGGCCATTCCATAGCACCTCTGACCAATGGACACCGTCGGTGTCTATCGTGCCACCGTAGTCAAAGATCAGTCCCTTGCAGTTCATCGGCGAATGTTCGGCAGAAATGTTCATGTTTGTAGCGCATATACAAGTAAATGACCAAAAGGACTGTCAACTCAAAGACGGGGAAAATCCAGGGCCTGTCAATGAGGCAGCCGACATAGAGCGTGACAGCTCGTGTGTTGAAAGTCAGGATGTTGGCCCATTTCATCAACGGCAGGCTCTGCTGGCGGAAACGGTTGCGGAAGTCCTGCGGAATGTCCTCGCCGTAGCGCTCCTTCAACAGATGCCACAGGCGTTGGAACTGTGGCGTGGCCAGCTCCTGAGTGTGGGTGTAGTTGACGTAGAACCATTGAAAGATTTTCTCGATTTCATGACCGCGGAAGGGCATTGATTGGAACTTGGCCTTCTGCTGAGCGTAGTGGTCGAATTCGCTGCCCTCTTTTCCTTGAAGAAAGTAGAGGTGGATATTGCGGTAGTAATCAGCAAGCTGACACTCGTAGGTGTGTGCGCCAAAGCCTGCTATGGCACTCAGTACAAAACTCCAGAGGCCCCACGTCTGGGTCTCGCAGAATGGTATGACCTGAGGATAGAGTCGCAGGGAAATGAAGAAATAGATGGGGATGAACCACACGTCTGAGGAGGCACCGTCGAGGATGCGACCCAACGGCGTCTTCTGACCCGTCATGCGAGCCAGCTGGCCATCAGCACTGTCATAGAAGTTTGCCCACATCAGCAGGAGAACGCCACACACGTTGAGGCCGAATCCGCTTGGCGTGTCAGCGTCGAAATAGAACATCACGCCAGAGGCGGCACCCAGCACCATTGACAGCACGGTGACGGTGTTGGGGTGGATGCCTAAACGTTTGAACAACAGTGCCCATCGGTAGCCAATGGGACGTGTGAACACCTTGTCGAGCCACTCTTCAGTATCTTGTGATTTGTAGGTGGCGCTTACTTCGTCTATCATCTCTTTCCTATTCATTTTCTGCTAATCATAAGCATGTAGTGCGCTATGGCCTCTGCGGCTGCTTCGCGACAGCAGCTGAAGCTGGGCCAGTCGTTGAAGTCGAGTAGTGTGCATTGGCCGTCAGCCTCGATGATGGCATCGCCGCCATAGACAGGCACGCCAATGCAGGTGGCTACTGTCTCGCATTGTTCCTGAAGCGCCTTGGCATCGAAGGGGTAACGGTGTGGTGTAACGCTCGTGCTGTCGAGGCCGAACTTGTCAGGAGCTTCAGTGGCATAGCGCCACTCGAAGAAGCCCTCGCCAGCCACACCGTAGAACTTAATCAGGTCGCCCTGGACATGGGCGCTGAAGGCCACCTCTCCGATCTCGCGACGGGCAAAAGCATCCAGTGCCTTGTGTGCCTCGGCTTCATTGGAGGCGAAGATGATGTCGTCGGGCGTTTGGGAATGTTCCAAACTGCGCTTGATCCAAATGGGGTAGGGAAGTGTGTCCAGCAGCGCATAAGCATCAACCGGATCATTGGGCCACCGTTCTTTGTAGAGGCTGCCAAACCAGGTTGGAGGCTGACGGAGTGCTGTCTGATGGAACCGGTTGTAGATCTGTTGGCGATCGCTGCATGTGGTGATGCCGCTACCGCTGTTGACACATGGAATATGGTAGCATCGTTCCACAATGTCCAGCATGACGCAGGTCTGCAGGTTGCGGGACATGGTGAAGATGCCGTTGGCGTGCCTCACCAAGGCATCCATCGATGGATCGTAGGTGGGGTTGTCGTCGGGAAAGGCATTGAGGAACTGCTCATCGGTGAGGCGTGTCACGATGGCGCCTGCTGCCTCCAGCCTTTTGGCCACTGCCTCGAAGATGGCGGCATCTGCTGTCTCACGGTTGGGCGAGGCTGAGGCATCGCGCTGTATTCCAATGATTTTCAATGCTTTGGTATTGCTGAGGAAGGCTTCGGCTTTGGTGATGTCGCTGACATGGTCCACATCAAGAATTTTTGAGAAGGGATATGCGGTAAGGTGGAAGCCGTCGGCCACAAGGGCACGCTGGAAATTTCGCATCCGCTGTTGGCCTTCTTGAATGCAACGGTCGAGGGTGGCAAAACAACGGCTGTCGAGACCATAGATGCCCCCTGAGATATAGCGACATTCGCCTCCTGCTTTGCTCGCCTGAAACGATGCTTGTGTGTCGTGGAAGCCGCTGATGGTGAGATCTGCCATTGTCGAAACCCACAGTGGACGTTCGTCATCGATGAAGTCCGTCACAGCCATCATTCCGTCCAGCGAAGCGTCAGCATTGCTAAAAGCCTGGATAAAGCGATGGAACTCGTCTTCGTTGAAAATGGTGTCCACGGTGGTGAGAATGAAGCGCCCCTCGCCCAGCAATGGCATCAGAGCATGGAAACTGTGCATGGAAGAGGGGGTCGTTTGAACAACCAAGTGCACTGGGTGTCCCTTGGCTTGCAGCTGAAGTACATGCTTTTGCGTCTGTAGCGATAAGTCGTTGGTGATGACGGCTATCGTCTCTGCACCACAGCTCTCGAAGATGCGGATCAGTCTGTTCAGCATCGGCTCGCCCTGAAGTGTCACCATCGGCTTAGGCTCTTTTATGCCTTCGGCCGCCAGGCGTGAGCCTTCGCCGGCAGCCAGGATTGCAAATTTCATCGCTTGTTGCGTTGTTTCGGCTGCAAAAGTAAGGAAAAAATCGTTATGAAAACATCGAAGCAACAAAAAAGTGTGTTTTTATCTGCTTAATTAGCCAAAAACTACGATTTAAAGTTTTAAGTTAAACGAGAGCTTTAATTCATAAACCCATTAAAAACGTGTAAATTATATTTTTTAACAAAAATATTTCGCAAAGGATGGTGCTCGAATGAAATATTGTTCGTACCTTTGCGCCATGGAAACCAGTTTCTATCACATTCCCGTGCTTCTGCAGCCTGCGCTGGAGGGGCTAAACATCAGGCGAGATGGGACATACGTGGATGTGACACTGGGCGGCGGAGGCCATAGCCGAGCCATCCTCTCGCAGTTGCAGGGCGGGCGTTTGTTCAGCTTCGATCAAGATGCTGACGCCATTGAGAAATGTTCTGCTCTGCGTGAAGAAGCTCCCAATGGTAATGACTGGACGCTGGTGCGCTCCAACTTTCGCTATTTGCACAATTGGATGCGCTACTATGAGGTAGATGGCGTGGATGGTATTCTGGCCGACCTCGGAGTCTCGAGTCACCATCTGGATGCTGCCGAGCGAGGATTCAGCTTCCGCGCCGACGCGCCGCTAGACATGCGAATGAATCAGTCGGCACAGCGCTCAGCCGCAGACATCATCAACAGCTACACGGCTGAGCAGTTGACTTCCATCTTCCGCCTCTATGGCGAGTTGCACCAGGCTTCGCGGCTGGCGACTGCCATCGTCAGGGCACGTGCCAACAGGCAGATTGATACTACACTACAGCTGACCGAACTGCTGACGCCGCTTTTGGGACGCGATCGCGAGAAGAAGGATCTGGCTCGTGCCTTTCAGGCCCTGCGCATTGAGGTGAATGGCGAGATGGAAGCGTTGCGCTGCATGCTCACAGCCGCTGTTCAATTGTTGCGCCCGGGCGGACGGTTGGTGGTCATCGCTTATCATTCGCTGGAAGATCGCATGGTTAAGAACCTGATGCGCTCAGGCAATGTGGAAGGACAGACCGAGCAGGATGTTTTCGGCCGTTGTGATGTCCCCTTCCGCCTCATTGGTAAACCTGTGGTGGCCGACGATGATGAGCTACAGCGCAACCCTCGCAGCCGCAGTGCTCGTATGCGCATCGCCGAGAAACTGTAAGGCTGGTGCCCAAAGGAAAAAAGAGAAAATAAGGAGTCAGAGGTGATAGAAAAAGGAGTAGAAACACCTCTACTATCAAAGAAAATATACGGTAAAAGTGGAGCTCACATGAAAAGTAAGAAAGAAGTCCCCCAAGACGACGTGCGTCTCATTGTCACCAATCTCGAAGAAGAAGAGGACAAAGACGACGTGGCTGATGTAGTGTCTGCCGATGAAGACGCAGTCACAGAGACTGTGCCCGACGACATCCCTGAGGCTGTGACAGCTGATGAGGTGCGCGATGGACGCCGTTCTGCATGGCGCCTGTTCTCGTCTGAGGACCTGCCACAAGTGTCGCTGCGTGAGATCCTCGGAGGCGACTACCTGCTGGGCAGTTTCCTGCGTAAGAACATCTGGTTTATCCTGCTGCTGGTGGTACTTGGCATTATCTACATCTCTAACCGCTACGGCGCCCAACAGGAGATTCTCGAGGAGGAAAACTTGCGCCATGAGCTCGTGGAGAAGAAGAACTACGCTTTGACACAGTATGCAGAGCTCACGATGAAGAGCCGGCAGAGCAGCATTGAGCGCAAGTTGAAGCTGTTGGGAGACAGCTTGCTGACGAGCGCCACCGAACCACCATTCATCATTCATGTGGACAAAGACGACATGAAAAAGGAGTAAGAAAAAAGAGTAAAGAGAGAGCAGAACGCAACAAGAAAATAAGGAGTCATGAAATTCGATCATAAACGTATCATCCCGCGCTACACCTTTGTCATCATCCTGTTGACACTGGTGGGTGTTGCCGTGATTGTCAGTGCCGGTTATTCGATGTTCTTCGAGAAGGACTACTGGGAAAAGATTCGCGAGCGTCTGGCATCGCGACAGAAGGACATCCCTGCCGTGCGAGGAAACATCTATTCCGCCGACGGACAGTTGCTGGTGGGTTCTATGCCTATCTACACGCTGTATGCTGACCTCGTGGTGGTTGATCGCAACGACAGTGTGGCAGAACGCAAACACCGCAAGCGCCGTGATGAAACTTTCCCGGCTAAGATAGACAGCCTCAGCATTGGGTTGAACCGCCTCTTCCCCAAGAAGAGCGTCAAGGAATACAAAGACCTCCTTAGTAAAGCGCTCCACAATGCAAAACTTCGTGAGACATCCAAGGCCAAATGTCAACGCACCTTCGTGCTCGCGCGTAACGCGTCCTATATACAATATCGTGAGTTCCTGAAATTGCCGTATGTGAACTTGGGACGCAACGAGTCGGGCTTCTACGGCGAAGAGATACCACAGCGCCAGAAACCTTATGGAAATATGGCTACGCGCACGTTGGGTTCGCTGTTGTCATCCTGTGACTCTGCGATGAACGGTTTGGAACTGGCTTACGACAGCATCTTGCGTGGTGTGAACGGAAAGATGCATCGTGAGAAAGTGCGCAAACAGTGGACAGACCGCACTGATGTAGAACCCATCAATGGCCTCGACATCATTTCTACCATCGATGTCGGGATGCAGGACGCTGCCGAGAAGATGATTGTGCGTAAGCTGCAGGAAGTCAACGGCGAGGTTGGCGTCGTGGTGCTGATGGAAGTGGCCACGGGCGACGTGAAAGCCATCGCCAATATGACACGCCTGGGAACGCCTGGCAACTACTACTATGCCGAGGTGAAGAACAATGCCATCACTGACCTCTGGGAGCCTGGCTCCACCTTCAAGACAGCCTCCATCATGGTAGCGCTGGAGGACGGAGTGGTGACGCGCAAGGATAGTGTGCAAGTGGGCAACGGACAGTATCTGATGCACGGTCGCGTGATGAAGGATCACAACTGGCGCAAGGGTGGCTATGGTCGTCGTATCTCCGTGGATGAGTGTCTGATGTTCTCCTCCAACGTAGGTGTCAGCCGCATCATAGACGAAAACTATTTCAACCATCCAGAGAAATATGTCGACGGGCTCTATCGTGAAGGTGTTGGTGTACCCTTCACCTTGCCTTTCCAGGGCCAGGGTTTCCCACGTGTGCGACGTCCGAAGGCAGACGGCAGCAACTGGAGTAAGACGGCACTGGCGTGGATGAGCATCGGTTATGAAACGCAGATACCACCAATCTACACCCTCACCTTCTATAATGCGATCGCCAACAACGGTCGCATGGTGAAACCGCGCTTTGTGCGTGAGATTCAGAAGGATGGCGTGACACTCAAGGAATTCCCCGTGGAAGTCGTCAAGGAACACATCTGCAAGCCCAGCACGCTGAAGGACATCCATGAGATTCTGGAGCGCGTGGTCAACGACAAGACAGGTCTTGGCAAGAAGGCTGGTTGCAAGCAATTCAAGGTTTGTGGCAAGACAGGTACGGCTCAGGTGGCCGATGAACATGGAAGCTACCACGGCTCTCCGGCCCGTTATATGGTAAGCTTCTGTGGCTTCTACCCCTCCGAGTCGCCTAAATATTCTTGCATCGTGTGCATCAAGAAGAGCGGGCTGCCCGCTTCTGGTGGCGGACAGTGCGGACCTGTTTTCTCTGAACTGGCGCAGTATGTGATGGCCAAGGGTGTCTTCCGCAATGCTGAAGAGGCCGCCGACAGCACTTCGGTCTTCGAGATGCCAGATGCAGTCGAGATGCCTGAACTGCAGGAGGGTGTGATGCCTGATGTGACGGGTCTTGGAGCCCGCGACGCGGTCGCTGTCCTTGAAGCGTTGGGCCTGAAGGTGCGTCTCGTAGGACGCGGATTGGTACAAAAACAGAACATTGCCGCCGGAACTCATCTTAGCGAGGGGCAGACAGTCACCCTGTCCTTGAGCGATAAATAAACCATGACAAATCAAAAGCACTGCTATATGAAACTCTCCGAACTCATCCAAGTCATCAGCCCGCTGTCCCTTATCGGAAACGCTGACATTGACATCGCCGACATCGCCATAGATTCCAGACAGGTGAAGCCAGGCCATCTGTTTATCGCCGTACCTGGCACGCAGGTCGATGGTCACGCCTATATCGCCAAGGCCATCGAACAGGGTGCTGTGGCTGTTGTCTGTCAGACACTGCCCGAGAGTTGCCCTGAGACCGTGGCCTTCATACAGGTGGAGGACAGCGAGAAAGTTGTAGGCCCTCTGGCGCACCACTTCTTCGGTGATCCCACAGAGAAGCTCGATCTCATCGGTGTGACAGGCACAAATGGCAAGACAACCATTGCCACGCTCCTCTATCACATGTTCCGTCAGTTCGGCTACAAATGCGGCCTTTGTTCTACTGTTTGCAACTATATCGACGGCGAACCTATTCCCACAGAACATACCACGCCCGACCCCATCACGCTGAACCGCCTGTTAGGGCGCATGGCTGACGAAGGTTGCCGCTATGCCTTCATGGAGGTAAGCTCCCACAGCGTGGCACAGCATCGCATAGGTGGCTTGAGGTTCAAGGGTGGCCTCTTCACCAACCTCACGCGCGATCATCTAGATTATCATAAGACCGTCGAGGCTTACCGTGATGCCAAGAAGGCATTCTTCGATGCCCTGCCTTCAGATGCCTTCGTTGTCACAAATGCGGATGACAAGAATGGTCTCTTCATGACACAGAACACCCTTGCGCAGGTGAAAACCTATAGCTTGCGCACGATGGCAGACTTCCGCGCCCGCATTCTGGAAGAGGGCTTCGATGGAATGCAACTCAGCATCAACGACCGCGAGGTTTTCGTTCAGTTCATCGGACGCTTCAATGTTTCCAACCTCCTCGCCGTCTATGGTGCCGCCGTCTGCTTAGGCAAGAAGCCTGAGGATGTGTTGGTCGTGTTGAGTTCGTTAAAGCCTGTCAACGGACGTTTCGAGACCATTCGCTCACGCGAGGGTATTACCGCCATCGTCGATTATGCCCACACCCCCGATGCCCTCGACAATGTCCTTGCCACCATCAACGAGATCTTGAAGAAGCCGGGACAGTGTATCACCGTCTGCGGCGCTGGTGGCAACCGCGATAAAGGCAAACGTCCGCTGATGGCACAGTCGGCCGTGCGTGCCTCGGATCGTGTTGTCATCACCTCTGACAACCCCCGCTTTGAAGAACCGCAGGACATCATCAACGATATGCTCGCAGGCCTCACGGCCGAGGACATGCGTAAGGTCATCAGCATTGTGGATCGCCGCGAGGCCATCCGAACCGCTTGCATGATGGCACAGCCTGGCGACGTCATCCTCATCGCCGGCAAGGGCCATGAAGACTATCAGGACGTCAAGGGCGTCAAGCATCATTTCGACGATCACGAAGTGGTCCGCGAAGCCTTTGGATTATAATTCATTCTTCACTCTTCATTCTTCACTCTTCATTTTTCACTTCTCACACTTCATTCAATAATGCTATACTATCTCTTTCGCTATCTTGGAACATTCGGCATTTCGGGAGCTCACATGTGGAGCTATATTTCGTTCCGTGCCATTCTCACATTGGTGCTCTCGCTGGTCATCTCAGCTTGGTTTGGCGAGTGGTTCATTAAATATATGAAGCGCCATAACCTCAGCGAGGAGCAGCGCGATGCCATCACTGATCCCTATGGTGTGGAGAAGAAAGGTGTCCCCACGATGGGCGGTGTCATCATCATTGTATCTACTTTGATTCCTGTTCTGCTCTTCGGACGTCTGCGTAACATTTATCTTTTGCTCATGGTTGGCACAACCATCTGGCTGGGCCTTCTGGGCTTCTGGGACGATTACACGAAGATGACCAAGGGCAAGGACGGCATCCGTCCTCTGTTCAAGTTGGCAGGGCAGGCTCTCTTGGGATTGGTCATCGGGCTGGTTCTTTGGCAAAGCCCCGACGCTGTGGTACATGAGAATGTCACCACGGCCCGACAGAATGGTGTAGAGGTCGTGGCACATACGAGTGAGCCTGTCAAGAGTACGGTCACGACGATTCCTTTCGTCAAGAACAATAACCTACGCTATTCCGACCTTTTCCAATGGCTTGGCAAGCGTCGCACGGCTGCGGGCTGGATACTCTTTGTGTTTGTGACCATCTTCATTGTCATGGCTGTCAGCAACGGTGCCAATATGAACGATGGAATGGATGGGATGTGCGCAGGCAATGCCGCCATTATCTGCTTCGCCTTGGGCATACTGGCTTACGTGTCGTCGCATATCAATTTAGCTGCCTACCTGAACATTATGTTTGTACCTGGTTCAGAGGAGCTGGTGGTCTTCCTGATGGCTTTCGTGGGCGCCCTCATCGGCTTCCTGTGGTATAATGCCTATCCCGCTCAGATTTTCATGGGCGATACAGGCTCGCTGGCCATCGGCGGCATCATTGCGGTGACGGCCATCATCATTCATAAGGAACTGCTGCTGCCACTCCTTTGCTTCATCTTCTTCATCGAGAGCGTGAGTGTGCTGCTGCAGACCAACTACGCCCGCTATGGCAACAAGCGCGGTCTGAAACTTCGCTTCTTCAAACGTGCTCCCCTGCACGACACCTTCCGCGTGAAGCCCGGACAGCTGCCTGCTGACTTCCGTGTGCTCCTGAACTGGCCAAAGGGTTGCTGGCTGGAGTCCAAGATTACCACCCGTTTCTGGATTATCACCATTATGATGTGCGCCCTCGCCATCGTCACGCTGAAGATTCGTTAAGAGTTTAAGGTTTAAAGTTTAAGGTTTAAGGATTTAGCCTCGTGCTAAGTAAAAAATAGAAAATAAGGAGTTATGAGTAGAATTGTTATATTAGGTGCCGCAGAAAGCGGTGTGGGCGCAGCAGTACTCGCCAAGAAAGAAGGCTTTGATGTGTTCGTAACCGACATGGGAAAGATCAAGGCGCATTACAAGGAGATGCTTGATGCGCATGGCATCTCTTGGGAAGAGGGCCAGCATACTGAAGCCAAGGTCCTGAATGCCGACGAGATCATCAAGAGCCCAGGCATACCGGATACGGCACCAATGATTAAGAAAATAAAGGATGCAGGCATCAACATCATCAGCGAGATTGAGTTTGCAGGACGTTACACCCACTCCAAGATGATCTGCATCACAGGCTCCAATGGCAAGACGACCACCACGAGCCTCATATATCATATCTTCAAGAAGGCCGGCTATGATGTTGGCCTGGCAGGAAATATTGGTCACAGTCTGGCACTGCAGGTGGCCGAGGAACCCCATGAATACTATGTCATCGAGCTCTCCAGCTTCCAACTGGATAATATGTATGACTTCCGTGCGAACATCGCCGTGCTCCTCAACATCACCCCCGACCACCTCGACCGTTATGATAATTGCATGCAGAACTACACGGATGCCAAGATGCGTATTCTGCAGAACCAGACGAAGGATGATGCCTTTGTGTACTGGAATGAAGACCCCATCATCCAGCACGAATTGGAGAAGTACCATATCGAGAGTCGTATGTGCCCTTTCAGTATCATCAAGAAGGAAGGAATGATTGGTTATATCGCCGATGGCGAGTACCACATCGAGCGTCCTACGCCTTTCAACATGGAACAGGAGTCCTTGGCGCTCTCCGGCAAGCACAATATGTACAACTCACTTGCCGCGGGCATTGCTGCCGACCTCAGCGGCATCTCTAACGATGTCATCCGCGAGAGCCTGAGCGATTTCGAGGGCGTTGAGCATCGCTTGGAATTCACCTGCAAAGTGCATGGCGTAACCTTCATCAATGACTCCAAGGCTACGAATGTCGATGCCTGCTGGTATGCGCTGGAGAGTATGACACAGCCCACTATCCTCATCCTCGGTGGCTTGGACAAGGGCAACGACTACAGTGCCATCAAAGACTTGGTGCTGCAGAAGTGCAAAGGTCTTGTTTTCCTCGGTGTCGATAACCGCAAGCTGCATGAATTCTTTGATCCTCTGGGCCTCCCGACAGCTGAGACACACAGCATGAAAGACTGTGTCGATGCCTGCTACAAGATGGCAGCACCCGGCGACACCGTTCTGCTCTCACCCTGCTGCGCCAGCTTCGACCTCTTCAAGAACATGGAGGATCGCGGCGAGCAGTTCAAGAGCCTCGCCCGTGCCCTCTGAAAACGTGATATTTGTAAACTGTCAAATTGTAAAATCGTCAGATCCCGATGACTCTACCCAACAAAAACGTCAATCTCGGTAATCTCTTCGAAGGCGACAAGGTCCTTTGGATGGTGCTGTTCTTTCTGTGTATTATCTCCATCCTTGAAGTCTATAGTGCTTCCAGCAACATGACCTTTGAGAAGGGGGCCTACTGGAGCCCTGTCCTCAAACATGGTATGTATCTATGCTTAGGTGTGGGGATCACGTGGGTCATTCATCGCATTCACTGCCGCTATTTCGGGTGGATTGTCATCATTGGTCCTATCTTGAGTGTCCTCCTACTCTTGGCCGCGTTGCTATCCTCGGGTAGCCTCAATGATACAAACCGTTGGCTGAGTGTCGGTGGCTTCTCTTTCCAGCCTTCCGAGATTGCCAAGGGGTCGTTGGTCGTGGTCGTAGCATGGTTGCTCAGCGTCATGCGTGACGAGAAGGGAGCTACCATGACGGCTTTCAAGTGGATTCTGGGTGTCACCATCATCATCTGTGGCCTGATTGTCAAGGAGAACCTTTCCACGGCCCTCTTCACCTTTATTGTTGTCTTGATGATGATGGTGGTGGGCAATGTACCTTGGAAGCCCCTCAGTGCGCTCATTGGGATGCTTGTTATAGCCGGTTCCATCGGGTATTCTGTACTGGCTTTCACGCCAGATTCTACGCTGGAGCAGGCCAGCAAGCTACCTGGCATGAAACGTCTGACGACCTGGGCACATCGTGTCCGCAATCACACCGAGGTTCCAGCCGATCCTTTGGAGTACGACCTCAATACGAATCCTCAGATTACGCAGGCACATATCGCTGTTGCCACCAGTGGCATTATCGGTTGCGGTCCTGGCAACTCCAAGGTTCGTGACTTCTTGCCACAGGCTTACTCCGACTTCATCTTTGCTATCATCATAGAGGAGCTGGGGCTCATCGGTGGTCTTTTTGTCCTCATGCTGTATATTACGCTGCTCTATCGAGCGGCGCGCATCGCCAGCCGATGCGAAAAGAACTTTCCGGCGTTCCTGATTTTGGGACTGTCATTGCTCATCGTCACCCAGGCGCTCATCAACATGATGGTGGCCGTCGGACTCTTCCCTGTGACGGGTCAGCCACTGCCTCTTGTCAGTCGTGGTGGTTCTTCCATCATGGTGAACTGTGCGTACATCGGGATGATGTTATCAATCAGTCGCTCAGCCCGTCAGAACGCTGATTTATCGACTTCTGCTATATAAAGCAGATAAATATCAGGTTTTCTATAAAAAAAACGTTACAATACGTTCATCATAAGAGAATTATTTGTATTTTTGCACCAAAAATTAAACCTATAATGAATCAACCCCTTAGAGTCATCGTCAGTGGAGGCGGCACAGGTGGCCACATCTTCCCTGCTCTCAGCATAGCCAACGCCATCAAGGCGTTGCAGCCCGATGCCAAGATTCTCTTCGTCGGCGCTGAGGGACGCATGGAAATGCAACGTGTTCCGGCTGCCGGTTACGAGATTATTGGACTGCCCATTGCCGGCTTCGACCGCAAGCGTCTGTGGCGCAACATCAGCGTTATCTGGAAGATTTGGAAGAGCCGTCGTATGGCACGGCGTATCATCAAGGACTTCCAGCCGATGGTGGCTGTGGGTGTTGGTGGCTATGCCAGTGGTCCTACGCTGAACATGGCAGCCTCCATGGGCATTCCCACACTCATTCAGGAGCAGAACTCCTATGCCGGTGTCACCAACAAGTTGCTGGCAAAGTCTGCAAAGAAGATCTGCGTGGCCTATGAGGGAATGGAGCGTTTCTTTCCTAAGGATAAGATTATGCTCACGGGAAATCCTGTCCGTCAGGCGCTCCTCGAATGCAAGCTCACCCGTGCCGAGGCTGTAACGAAGCTCGGCTTCAACCCGATTCGTCCGGTCGTACTCATCATTGGCGGCAGCCTGGGTGCTCTCACGATCAATGAGAGTGTCTTGAACAACCTTCAGCGCATTGCTGACAGCAAGGTTCAGTTCATCTGGCAGACGGGAGGCTACTATTTTGAAGATATCAAGCGCAAGCTGGCAGAGCAGGGCTGTCCTGCCAACCTGAAGGTCACCGATTTCATCCAGCGCATGGATGAGGCCTATCGTGCCGCCGACCTCGTGGTCAGCCGTGCTGGTGCCAGCAGCATCTCGGAACTCTGCCTTCTGGGCAAACCCTCCATTCTCGTTCCATCGCCCAATGTGGCCGAGGACCATCAGACACACAATGCGATGGCATTGGTCAACAGGGATGCAGCCCTCCTGGTGCGCGATGCTGAGGCTCGCGAACAGCTCATCCCCACAGCACTTACCCTTGCAGCCGATGACGCCACCCTCAAGCGCTTAGGCGACAATGCCGCGGCCATGGGTCTGCCCGACTCGGCACAGGTGATTGCCAAGGAAGTCATCAAACTCACTAACCCATAAGTCCCATCATTCTCATAAGCCCAATAGGCCCAATAGCCCTATATGATTAAGAAAATCTCTTCTGTCTATTTCGTTGGTATCGGTGGCATCGGCATGAGCGCCATTGCCCGCTACTATTTGCAGCGCGGCCTCGTTGTGGCAGGCTACGACCGCACACCCAGTGCGCTGACGCGCGACCTTGAGCGCGAAGGTGCCCTCGTTCACTACGAGGACAGCGTAGCGGCTATCCCCGAGCCTTGTCGCGACCCGCAGACAACATTGGTGATCTACACCCCCGCCATTCCCGAGAGCCACAGCGAGCTGCAGTTCTTCCGTGCCGGAGGTTTCGACATCCAGAAGCGGGCACAGGTACTGGGCACCCTCACCCACGACCATAAAGGTCTCTGTGTGGCCGGCACTCACGGCAAGACCACTACCAGCAGCATGACAGCACATCTGCTTCATCAGAGCAGTGTCGATTGCAACGCTTTCCTGGGCGGCATCACCAAGAACTACGGCACCAATTACATCTTGGCGCCCGAGAGTGACTATGTGGTCATTGAGGCCGATGAGTTCGACCGCTCCTTCCATTGGCTGGCTCCTTATGCCACCGTCATCACTGCCACAGACCCCGACCATCTCGACATCTATGGCACTGAGGAGGCTTATCTGGAGAGCTTCCGCCACTACACCGAACTGATTCGTCCCCAGGGCTTCCTGGTGATGCACACTGGACTGAAGATGCGTCCCAACGTGCAACCGGGCGTGACCACTTACACCTACTCCCGCTCTGAAGGCGACTTCCATGCTGAGAACATCCGCATCGGTGGTGGCGAGATCACGTTCGACCTTGTGTCGCCTTTGGGTCCTATTGCCGACATTCAGCTGGGCGTGCCTGTGAGCGTCAATATCGAGAATGGCATTGCCGCTATGGCTTTGGCTCAGATTGCGGGCCTCAGCGCCGACGAGATACGTCGCGGTATGGCTTCGTTCCACGGTGTGGAGCGCCGTTTTGACTTCCGTGTCAAGAACGAGCGTAAGGCGTATCTCAGCGATTATGCCCACCACCCCGAGGAGTTGCGCAAATGCATCGAGAGCATCCGCGAGGTGTATGCCGGCAAGCGCATCGTGGGCATCTTCCAGCCCCACCTCTACACCCGCACCCGCGACTTCTACCGTGAATTTGCCGATGCCCTCTCGCTGCTCGATGAGGTCATCCTCACCGAGATATATCCTGCTCGCGAAGCCCCCATCCCGGGCGTCACCAGTCAGCTCATTCTCAATAACCTGCGTCCCGGGGTTTCGGGGCGTCTGATCCGCAAGGCCGATGTCTTGGATGTCGTCCGCCACGCAGACTTCGATGTCCTCATGACACTCGGTGCCGGCGACCTCGAGGACTACTCTTCCGAAATCGCTAAAATCGTTGAAACCCTCTAACCCCTCACCCCTCATCCGCGCGTCAGCGCCTGAATTCTGAATCCTGAATCCTTCAACCCTCAACCTTCAACCCTCCCCTTATGTGGAAGACCCTCACGAAAATATGCATTCTCTTAGGCGTGGCAGGCTATCTCATCTACGCCGTTGTCGCCTTCAATAAGACTGACGAGAGCAAAGTCTGCACAGGGCTGGACATCATCGTCAACGACAAGGACTCCACGGGCTTCATCAATGAGAATGAAGTGCGTGAGTTGTTGGTGAACAACAAGCTCTTCCCCGAGGGCAAGGCACAGAAGGATATCGACTTGGTGAAGATGGAGCAGGTGCTCAAGGCCAGTCCCTATATCGATGAGGCCCTCTGTTACAAGGCCTCCGACGGTCGCATGACGATTCAGGTGACGCCGCGCATCCCCGTGCTCCATGTGCTCAACCAGGCTGGCGAGGACTTCTACATAGATAACCGCGGAGGCATCATGCCGCGTGGACATCACCACATCAACCTCATCGTGATGACGGGGCACGTGAACAAGAAGACGGCCGGGCCGCTCTATTCCTCGCTGGGTGTGGCACTCAACAAAGACACCTTCTGGAACCGTCAGATACAGGAAATCTACGTCACACAGGGCGGCGAGCTGGAGCTCACGCCGAGCGTAGGTAACCATATCATTCAGCTGGGTGACACCTCGCACCTCAGCGACAAGCTCAGCCGCATGAAGACCTTCTACGCCGAGGGATTGGGCAAGGCTGGGTGGAATCGCTATAAGACCATCAACCTGAAATTCAGCAATCAGGTCATCTGCACCAGGCGCTGATGATGTCTTTCCATCTTTCAATTTCTCAATTTTTCAATCTTTCAATGTCTCAATATTTCATTATTATATAAGTTATGGGAGTAGATAAGAACATCGTTGTCATTGAGCTCGGGTCATCGTCCGTACGAGCTATGATGGGGCAGAAGAAGCCCGACGGGAGCCTTCAGATTGTTGGCTTTGAGAAAGAGTATGCGCCGGACAGCATTCACAAGGGTGTGGTCTATAACATCGATAAAACGGTGCAGGCCATCGCCGCAGTCATCAAACGCCTCGAAGAGCGACACAAGGTCTTTATCAACAAAGTCTATGTCGGAGTGACGGGACAGTCGCTCCGTACCGTCGGCAACATCGTCAAGCGACAGCTCGACGTGAAGGTGGCCATCAACGAGGAAATCATGGACGCTCTCAAGGATGAGAACCGGATGCAGCCCTATCCCAATGCAGAAATCCTCGATTTCATCCCCCAGGAGTACCGCGTGGGCAGCCATCTCACGACAGATCCCGTGGGCATCATGGCCGATCACATCGAGGGATGCTACAAGAACATCGTGGCCCGCAGGACACTCTGTGAAAACCTGCGCCGCTGCCTGGAAGGGGCAAAGCTCGAACCCTACGACTTCTTTATCTCACCGCTCCTGCTTTCCAGCTATCTGCTCACCGATCCCGAGAAGCGCTCGGGATGTGCACTCGTTGATTTCGGTGCTGAGACAACCACCGTCACCATCTACGAGAAGAACATCCTGCGCCACCTCGTTGTCATCCCGCTCGGCGGCGATAACATCACGACAGACATTGCTACCCTCTTCCACATCGAGCGCGAGGAGGCCGAGATGCTCAAGCGCACACACGGCTCCGCCTATACCGACGAGAGCGAGGACTTGGAACAGCAGATGGTCAACATCAGCAACGATCGCCAGATCGACAAGAAGCGCCTCCTCAGCATCATCGAGGCTCGCCAGCAGGAAATCCTCGAAAACGTCTGGGAGCAGGTCAAGAACTACTCCGACCGCCTACTCTCTGGCATCATCTTCACAGGTGGCGCTGCCAATATGCGTCAGTTGGAGACGGCTTTCGTCAAGTACCACCACTTTGACAAGGTCAAGACACGCCTGATGCCTGCCGTCGCAGAGTTTTCCACCAACCTGCGCCTCGATCCGCAGACCACAACCCTGGCCACCCTCATCGCCATGCTCCGTCGAGGCGACGAAGCCTGCACCAGCGAGCGACCCATCGAACCGGGACTCTTCGACCCCGCACGCGAGGAGCCTGTCATCCCCATCACCAGCACCAAGGAAGAGGGCGTGGTCATGCAACCCAAGCCCGAGCAGCCCGAGGAGACGACGCCCCCCGAACAGCCTGAAGAACCCAAACCCGAGAAGCCCAAGAAGGAGAAGAAAGGCCCAGGCGCTTTCTCCAAGGTGGGGGCGTGGTTCAAGAATCTCGCCAACGACTTGGTCGAGGAAAAGTAGTTCCCCTTTAGGAATCTTTCCATGTTTCAATTACTCCATTACTCAATCTCTCAATAGACTCATTCCATGGCAGAAGAATATAACAACGAGGCTGGCGGCATTCAGTTCAATCTCAAGGTCAGCAACCCCAGTATCATCAAGGTAGTGGGCGTAGGTGGCGGTGGCGGCAACGCCGTGACGCACATGTTCAACGAGGGCATCCATGATGTCACCTATGTACTTTGTAACACGGATAATAAGGCACTCACCGATTCCCCAGTGCCTATGAAACTGCAGATGGGCGAGGGCCTCGGCGCCGGCAACCGTCCCGAGGTGGGCCGCCAGGCGGCTCTCGACTCCCTGCCTCAGATTCGGGAACTCTTCACCGACGGCACCCGCATGGCCTTCATCACCGCTGGCATGGGAGGTGGCACCGGCACCGGCGCAGCGCCCATCGTGGCTCAGTGTGCCCGCGAGCTGGACATCCTCACCGTAGGTATCGTCACCATCCCCTTCCGCTTCGAAGGACATAAGAAAATCGACCAGGCACTCGACGGTGTCGAGGAGATGAGCAAGCACGTGGATGCACTCCTCGTCATCAACAACGAACGCCTGCGCGAGATATACCCCGAGCTCACGGTTCTCAACGGCTTTGCCAAGGCCGATGACACCCTCAGCATCGCCGCCAAGAGCATCGCAGAGATCATCACCATGCGAGGCATCATCAACCTCGACTTCCAGGACGTCAAGACGGTCCTCAAGGACGGTGGCGTGGCCATCATGTCCACGGGCTACGGCGAAGGCGAGAACCGCGTCACCAAGGCTTTCCAGGAAGCTCTCCACAGCCCCCTGCTGAACAACAATGACATCTTCAACTCCAAGAAGGTGCTCTTCTACATCACCTTCAGTCGCAACGACCAGAACAACCAGCTCACGATGGAGGAGATGAACGAGGTCAACGACTTCATGAGCAAGTTCAATCAGGACAGCGTGGAGACCAAGTGGGGCATGGGCACCGACGACAGCCTCGGCGACAAGGTGAAGATCACCCTCCTCGCCTCAGGCTTCGGTCTCCAGAACGTGCCCAGCATGCAGGACCGCATGGCCAAACTCACCCGCGAGGAAGAAGAGCGCGAGCGTCAGCGCGAAGAGGAACTCGAAGAGAAAGGACAGCGTCGCGAACAGTTCTACGGCACCGACGACAACAAACCCCAAAAGCCCCGTCGCCAGATCTTCCTCTTCAACGAGAACGACCTTGACAACGACGACATCATCTCCATGGTGGAGTCCACGCCGACTGTCGATCGCAAGAAGGATGAGCTCCGCCGCATTCAGGAGAAGTCCAACCGCGAGACCAGCGAGGAGAAGACTGAGCCAGCTGCCGACACCCCTGAAGACAGCCTCGCCTTCACCATCACCTTCTAACCAGACTTATTTCCTCCCATTCTCATAGAGCAGGCTGCCAGTTTCCCTGGCAGCCTGTTCGATTTTTCATTGCATGGTGCAACGGTCCACGATGCTTGCTCCTCACGCGAGTTCCACCGGTGGAACTCGCCATAAGGCCAAGCTCTTCTCGCCATAGGGCCATGCTCTTCTCGCCATAAGAGCATGGTCTTACGGCGTCAAGAGTTATTATTTCAATGAGGGGGATTTAATCAATGCCGATAATGCGACGGGCATTGATGAAGCGGCGGGTCCAGTAGGCATCACTTGAGGAGTCAATGCGGACACCGCGCGAGGTGCTGGCGTGGATGAAGCTGAAGGTGCTGTCCTCGGCATTGACATGCGTGACGATGCCTACGTGGTTGACAGCTTTACCGCCACGGCCGAAGAAGACAAGGTCGCCGGGGAGCATCTGGCTGACTTCGGTGATGGCTTCGCCCTGTGTGTGCTGCTCCTGTGAGGAGCGCTTCAGGCTAATGCCTAAACGCTGGAAGACATAGCTGGTGAAGCCGGAGCAGTCGAAGGCCTTGGGGCCTATGCTGCCACGTCTGTAGCGGGCTCCGATATGGCGCTTGGCGGCGGAAATCAGGTCTTGGGCTATGGTGGCACAGATGGCGTTGGAGAAGTCTGCAGCCACTGTGTGCTGATCCAAGGGGTTGTCGGTCTGCGTCATCTCGTCCATCAGCTGCTGGGCTGTAGCCTGCGAGATGGGGGCGTCTGGAACGGTGACAGCAACACGATGCCGCAAGGGACCTTTGGCGAATCCCAAGCTGCTCAGGCATAATAAGATGATAATGAACTTCTTCATAACCTTTTTGGCGTCGTGAATATCCCTCATGCGAGGGGTGTCATCCGGTAAGTCGCCGCAAAGGTACGAAATAAAAACGGAGTGACGATGGGCATTGACATTTTATGTGTATTTTTAACACTATTAATTGTCTTATGTCAATCGTCACTCCGTCAGGGAGTTACTTATTCAGCGTCCATGTGGCACCGTCTTTGCCGTCCTTGATTTCGAAGCCGAGGGCGTTGAGTTCGTTGCGGATCTTGTCGCTCGTGGCCCAGTCCTTGTTGGCTTTGGCGATGGCGCGCTGCTCCAAGAGCATATCGACGACATGGCCGAAGGCCTCCTCGCGGGCACTGGCCCCGCTCCCCGCTCCGCTCGTTGAGAGTTGAGAGTTGAGCGTTGAGAGTCCGAGGATGTCCTCGGCGAAGAGGTGCATGGTCGAGGAGAGTTCCTCCAGGTCGGCAGCGCTGATGGCGCCCTTGTGGTCCAAAACGCGGTTGATGGTGCTGCAAGCCTCGAAGAGGTGGCTGATGACGGTGGGGGAGGCGAGGTCGTCGTTCATGGCGTCATAGCACTTCTGGCGCAGCTCGCTGGCCACCTTGTGCGTCTCGGCATCGCTCTCGGCGGCGGGTGTGATGCGCTTGAGGTCGGCGATGGCGTTCATCAAGCGCTGCAGTCCCTTCTCGGCAGCCTGCAAGGCTTCGTTGGAGAAGTCCACGGTGCTGCGGTAGTGCGCCTGCAGGATGAAGAAGCGGATGGTCATGGGCGAATAGGCCTGCGACAGCTTCTCGTGGGAGCCGGTGAAGAACTCGTTGAGGGTGATGAAGTTGCCCAGCGACTTGCCCATCTTCTGGCCGCCGATGGTGACCATGTTGCAGTGCATCCAGTACTTCACCATGTCGTCGCCCTGGCTGGCCACGGCCTGCGCTATCTCGCACTCATGGTGCGGGAAGACGAGGTCCATGCCGCCGCCGTGGATGTCAAAGTGGTTGCCCAGGTACTTGCGACCCATGGCCGTGCACTCGCAGTGCCAGCCGGGGAAGCCGTTGCTCCAGGGCGAAGGCCAGCGCATGATATGCTCGGGCTGTGCGCACTTCCAGAGGGCGAAATCCACCTGGTTGTGCTTCTCGCTCTGGCCGTCCAGCTCGCGGGAGTTGTTGATGACATCGGTGAGGTTGCGGCCGCTGAGCTTGCCGTACTGATGCTTTTCGTTGTATTTCTCCACGTCGAAATAGACGCTGCCCTGGCTCTCGTAGGCATAGCCGTTGTTGAGGATCTCCTTCACGAGCTGGATCTGCTCGATGATATGTCCTGTGGCGTGGGGCTCGATGCTGGGCGGCAGGCAGTTGAGGGCGCGCATGGCATCGTGGAAGCGGTTGGTGTAGTACTGAGCCACCTCCATGGGTTCCAGCTGCTCGAGGCGTGCCTTCTTGGCAATCTTATCCTCGCCCTCGTCGGCATCGTGTTCGAGATGTCCCACGTCGGTGATGTTGCGCACATAGCGCACCTTGTAGCCGATGTGCTGCAGGTAGCGGAACAGGAGGTCGAAGGTGATGGCCGGACGGGCGTGGCCCAGATGCGCATCGCCATAGACTGTGGGACCGCAGACATACATGCCCACGCGGCCCGGAACGACGGGGCGAAACAGCTCTTTCGTTCTACTCAACGTGTTATATAGCAACAAATTTTGCTCGCTCATAGTGCTATTGTTTAATGGAAACTTTTATTTTTCACTTTTCATTCTTTCATTTTTCACTCCATCTTCTTTCCATCCTCTTCGATGATGGAAAGAAGATGAGCTACCGCTTCTTCCTCCGGGATATTCTTTTCCACACATTCTTTTCCGCGATAGAGGCTGACCTTGCCGCGGGCGGCACCGACATAGCCGTAGTCCGCATCGGCCATCTCACCCGGGCCGTTGACGATGCAGCCCATGATGGCTATCTTCAGCCCTGCGAGACGCTGGGCCAGCGCAGGGTCTGCGCTGCCAGCCTGCTCGAAGGCTGCCTTGACGCGCTGGATGGTGGCGGGCAGGTCGTAGAGCGTGCGGCCGCAGCCGGGACAGGAGATGAACTCCGTCTTGGTGGTGCGCAGGCGCGCGGCCTGCAGCAGCGCGTAGGCCACAGGAATCTCGTTCTCGGGCGGCTCGCTGAGGCTGACGCGGATGGTGTCGCCGATGCCGTCGATGAGCAGGGCGCCGATGCCCACGGCACTCTTCAGGCGGCCGTCCTCGCCCTCGCCGGCTTCCGTGACGCCGAGGTGCAGGGGGAAGGTCATGCCTTCGGTCTCCATGGCGCGGCACAGCAGGCGCACGCTCTCCACCATCACCACGGTGTTGGAGGCTTTGATGCTGACGACGACATTCAAGAACTGCTCCTTCATGCAGACGCGCAGGAACTCCATGCACGACTCCACGATGCCGGCGGGCGTGTCGCCATAGCGCGACATGATGCGGTCGGAGAGCGAGCCGTGGTTCACGCCGATGCGCACGGCGGTGCCATGCTCGCGGCAGATGTTGAGGAAGGGCACGAGGCGGTCCTCAATCTTGCGGAGCTCGGCGGCGTACTCCTCGTCGGTATATTCTAATTTCTTGAACTTACGCGCAGCATCCACGTAGTTGCCGGGGTTGATGCGCACCTTCTCGCAGTAGCGGGCGGCCACGTCGGCCACGGCGGGGTTGAAGTGGACGTCGGCCACCAGGGGCACATCGCACCCTGCGGCGCGCACGCGCTCACGGATGACACGCATGTTCTCCGCCTCACGCACGCCCTGCGTGGTCAGACGCACCAGCTCACCGCCCGCCTTGGCGATGGCCAGGATCTGCTGCACGCAGCCGTCGGTGTCTAAGGTCGATGTAGTGCACATCGACTGCACGCGCACGGGGTTGTCACCGCCGATGCCGATGTTGCCGACACGTACTTCGTGGGATATTCTTCTTTTCATGAGGTTTAAACTTTAAACTTATACTTCACTTCTGCCAGCTCCTCATTGGCTTTCACGATCTTCTGCGCCAGTCCTTTCTTGTAGTCGCGCATGCGCCCAGCCAGTGCCTCGTCGGTGAGGGCCAGCATCTCGCAGGCCAGCACGGCAGCATTCTGTGCACCATTCACGCCGACCGTGGCCACGGGGATTCCGGGAGGCATCTGCACGATGGAGAGGAGGGCGTCGAGGCCGTCGAGCATCCCCTTGATGGGTACGCCGATGACGGGCAGCGTGGTGTTCGCCGCAATGACACCGGGCAGCGCTGCTGCCATGCCTGCAGCGGCGATGATGACTTTCAGACCGCGCCCTTCAGCCTCGCGGGCGAAGTGCTCCACCTCGGAGGGTGTGCGATGGGCGGAGAGGGCGTTCATCTCAAACGGCACTTCCATGTCGTCCAGGAACTTGGCAGCTTTCTCCATGACCGGCAGGTCGCTGGTGCTGCCCATGATGATGGAAATGAGAGGGGACATTATTGGGTTTATGGTTTATGGTTTATGGTTTATGGCCTTATTCGTCATTCGTCATTCGTCATTTTACACTGCAAAGGTACGGGCTTTTTGTGGAATAGCCAAAAAAAAGAAGGAAATAGGGGGTGGTATCGCAGAAAGTTTGTATTTTTGCGGCCGTTATGCTCTACGTCAACGACCATCTTCAGGACTTCGACCTCGCCCTGGCACTACAGCAGCTTTCAGGGCAGCGACGCGAACAGGCACTGAAGTACAGATATGAAATGGGACAGCGCACTTGTGCTGCCGCCTATCTCTTGTTGTGCAGGGGATTACGCGAGGAATATGGCATCACGGAGCTGCCCCTCTTCGAGTACGGTGAACACGGGAAACCTTCTATCCTGGGACATCCCGAGATTCATTTCAATCTTAGCCATTGTCGCGAAGCTGCCGTCTGCATCATCAGCGACCACCCCGTTGGTGTGGATGTCGAGTCGGTGCGCCCGTTGAAGGATTCACTTGCTGAATACACGATGAACGATGCTGAGTTGGACGAAATCCGTCAAGCCGCTAATCCCGCTCTGCAGTTCACGCGATTCTGGACGATGAAGGAGGCGTTACTGAAGCTGACGGGCGAGGGTATCAACAATCATTTGAAAAATGTTCTTCACAGGTCGGATGTCATTTTCGAGACCACCGTGGCCCCCGACATCCGTTACGTGATTACGCACTGCCGCTTCCTGTAAGCCTCCCGCTAAGGGCGCTCACGTCCGTGTATAAATATAATAAATGTACGCGCGCGAGGCGTTTTGACCTATATCAAGAACGTGTGAAAAGTTCAATAAAATTGCGAAGTTTTTTGTCGAAACGCTTGCGTGAATGGAAAATTCGCCGTACCTTTGCACCCGCAAACGAGGAAAGAGGGCTTT
>CACZCZ010000010.1 GCA_902779845.1 uncultured Bacteroidales bacterium
CAAAGTATTCATCATGTTGCATACTGCCAACGATGGCAATGTTTGTTGTGCCTGGTGATGCTATTACCTTACGAATATTATGTGCCTTCATCAAAGACAGTAATATCTGGGCATTCTTATCATTTGAGTATTTTTTCATATCTTATTGAGTTATTTCCATCTTGCATTTATGGATTTTGCATTATTGCATGTTATAATCTGACCAGAAATACATCCAGCAGCATCAGATAACAGGAAACATGCAGTCTCAGCAACTTCCTCAGGCAAATATATCCGTCCTAACATGTTTTTTTTATGGTATAAATTGCCATCCGTACGTTGTCCAGTCATATCTGATATTGTAACTCCTGGAGCCACAGCATTAATACGAATTTGGTCTTTAGCAAATAAATATGCTAATCCTTGAACCATACTATTAACTGCGACTTTTGTAAAACCGTATGGGCGGAAATCCATCATATCGCCTGTTTCTGACGATATAAATAACACTTCCCCTTTAATATTCTTTTCTTTCCAAAGTTTTATTACTTTTTGTGTTAGGAAAAAAGCTCCTTTCATGTTAGTATTTACTTGGGCATCAAATGTATCAGGTGTAACATCAAAAAATGTCTTTTCATGTAACGATATACCTGCGTTATTAACTAATGAAGTAATGCCTCCCAACATTTCTTCTGCTTTATTTATAAAACTATCAAAAGCAGAAACATCTGATACATCCAATGTAAGGTACTGGCAACCTATTTTATCTGCAGTAGCTTTTAAAACGGATTCATTCCGTCCAGCTATAAGAACATAAGCTCCTTCCTTTACAAACTTTTCAGCCATAGAAGCACCTAATCCTCTACCTCCACCAGTAACCACTATTTTTTCCCCTTTCAATTTATTTGATGAATCTATGCATGTTATTTTTGCATATACTGGTCTTTGCTTACCATGAAGTAAAAAAGACAAAATATGTTTCAATTTCATTCTTATCATTTATTTTGTTTGTTATATCATTTCAATCTTCTTTTCATATTCCCTATCCACATTTTATACAGGGTATGTATCACATAACTATAGAAGTTGTTTGCATTAGAGAAATAATTATCGAAAACTTTTTTAAGTTCACATAAAGAGGCTTTCTTATGCTTAAAAAAATACATAAAGCCTCTATTTTTAGCCTGTTCTGCATCCTTGCCTATCTCTGTGACGAACCTATGAGTTATCTTAGCATATTCTTCCATAAGACTTGCTGCCCAGAAACAGTGTTTTGCCATTCTAAGACCATTCTTACTCTCGAGAACCGAGTCATCGTTCTTAACATGCACATACACAGGTTCTGCACATGTGGCATATTCACCTTCTTTTGACAACAACTTAGCCATCAGCAATCTATCCTCCAGATAGGCTAGCCCAGGTTCAAAAGCATATTCTTTTCTATCAAATAGAGACGTGTGAAACAAGTCGCCCCACATTTCGTGTGATCCTTTTGGGTAGTCATGAAGTATAGTGCCATCTTTGAAAGAAGGATAACGTTGGCTCTTGTTACCATCTTTAGCTATTCTATCACTGTTACCAAGAATGATTTTGCAGCCAGTCTTTTTTGCTACATCTAACAATAATGCTATTCCGTTAGTATAATAATAATCATCTGCGTCTGAGAATGCAATCCATTCGCCCTTCGCAATTTCTAAAGCTGTATTCCGAGCAATACTTACACCTTCATTCTCCTTTTCAATGACGACTATGCGGTCATCTTGACTCTGCATATCATGAACTATTGATGATGTTCTGTCCGTACTTCCATCGTTTACAACAATAATTTCAATATTGCCTAATGTTTGACACAACAAACTTGAGATACATTTCTCAATATATTTCTCCCCATTATAAACGGGAATGATGATAGATATTAGTGGATTATTCATTTTAATCAGTTAATGCTTTATTTAAAAAATCCATCGAATTCTTTCTATAATCATCAAGTTTCTTATATGCATCATCAGAGATAGGATTCAACATAGATAACTCAAACTGGGATACATCTTCAATCAGACGCTTTTCTAAGCCAAATAATTTCAGTAAGGATTCAAAGCGAGAATATCCTCTGTTCTTATTACCAATAACAATGAAAGGCTTATGAAACAATATACTAAACACACAAGCATGAAAGGAGTCTGTAACAACAAATTCTGCATCCATAAAGCCACGAAGCCATCGCTCTACTGGTGGTTGTATTCTTTCTTTATTCGGCAGCTTTTTATCATTAACTTTAGAATTTGCGATAAATGGAATCCAGTTCTTTTCTATAGCAATCCTATTGATGAGTGCTTGTATATTTGTATTATCATCTAATACATAACACATTAGGTTTCCTGAACTTTTTGGCATTTCAGCATTATCAACTATTTTAATATAGTCTTTTTGAGAAAGTAGCATCGTAGGATCCAAGACTCGTTTTGCATCGTTACGAGCCAACTTTTCAGAACAAAGTATGACACCTGATTTCTCACGCACACTCACTGCATCAAAAAGACCTAACAAGCGAGCACATTCTTTTGTCTCATCTTCTGTGTATTCCCACTCTTCTGTACCAAAAGATGCTGCATAAGATATACGCTTTACATTCTCATCTTTACAGAACTTCAAATATGCATTTTCTATTCTGCTCTTGAATAATCTTGTGAAATACTTGTGCCTCCATACCTGATCGCTACCCACTACAAACGCTTCTAAATTCTTAGGCACATCTTTAACCAGATTCCTAATTTTATATGTATGGATATATTTGTTTAAGAACACACTCATATATTGCTCTCTTTCCTCCCTTTCGATATTTTTTCTTTTTGCACTCTTAAAGGGGGATACTTTTCGTCCTAAACAGTATTTTTTTATCAAATATAGAATGTATGATAAAATTTGCTGGTGCTTTGGACTATATACATTCCTGTCACGATTGAGGACTATCACTTCATGCCCCATTCTCTCCAAAATGGTTTGGAGTGCATAAGCCTGAAGTATTCCACCATAATTGGTATGGAGAGGGAGTGTTAGTATTCCTATTTTCATATTACTCCATATTTAATTTTTTTTGCAACTAAAGAGATAATCTTTTTTCGTAATTGCTGATTAATCCCACATATCCATATGACAATACTTACTGAGATTATACTAACCAATACTATAATGAAGAACGCAAGTAATTTACTTTCTAAAATATTAGAATTCACAAAGAAATATGTCATAAGGGGAATGGGGACTGCTAACATTGTAATTTTTAAACAAGGAACAAATACAGATAATACATCTTTCCAAGTATAACCAACAATTTTTATAATTAGTAAAGGTTTTACAACTAATCCCAACATTGCATATGCTATCAGAAGTATCCAGGCAAGTACCAATGGTGAATAACCTAACCTAAAAAATACATATACAATTGGAAATGTCAAAAAAAGAATTGTAGGGCTAATCATTGCATTTTCTCTTATTCTTCCCTTTGCATACAATGCAGTGTAAAAAGAAGAGTCAAATACTTGGAATAGGCTGGTTATTACTGTCAACTGAAGAAACGCCACCGCATATTCAGGAACTATACCCAACCATAGATGCAACAAAGGTTCTGCGACTAAAGTTATTGGAAGTGCCAAAATCAACATCAAGTAATAGGAAAACTTTGTAGAGTTCAACAACAGTTCTTTACTCGCTTCATAATCACCAGCTGCATACCGCTTTACTATCTGTGGATTTGAGGCTGTTCTAAAGTTGGTAATGAAATGAAAAGCTGACATATTGACTTGGTTCGCTATAGCGCGGGCAGCTACTACACCAGGACTGAAAAACATATTTATAAGTATCGTTGCTCCTTGATTATTCAAGGCAATTGCAGTATTAGCAAACAGATTCCAACCAGAATAGCCTAAGACTTCCTTTATAATTGGTTTATCTATAACTGGCTTATAATGAGTCTCCTTGAAATTCTTTATACAATACAATCTGTAATAAATAGTCATGCTAACATGTACTATAAAAAACAATGTTGCGTAAGTTTCCAATTTGTCATAGGGGGAAACATAAATCATGTAAACTATTACCAATTTAAGTACTACCTCAACAATGCTTGTATAAGCATAAATTGACATCTTCTCGTGTGATATGATACTTGCGCGATAAGGAACCTGTGTAATAGTAAAAACAGCAGCAAGAACACTCAGATGGTATGCATAGACTGCCGCATCCATACGTTCTGGAGCAATAATCAACTTATTATACACAAACCACAATCCTATCGTTTCTGCCACCAAAACAATGGCTATACATAACAGAATATGAACAGAAAGAACAGTTGAAAAAGTTTTTTCCAATTTCTTAAAATCTCCTGTACCAAGTTCATACGTCAAAAAACGGGAAGAACCTGTAGCCAAGGCGTTATTGACAAATGACAAAAGTCCCACTAATCCACCTACGACATGGTAAATACCATAATCATTTACCCCAAGAGCCTGCAAAATGACACGACTGGTGAACAATGATATCACCATCGTAATCATCATACGAAAGTACAAGAACAGAGTATTCTTGGCTATTGTCTTATTGTTTGTTTGAGCTGACATATATTATCTACCACCAGTTAACGCCCTACATATTGAGGGTAGGAATCTATTAAAAACACAATAAAAAGATAAACAAATTGATGTAATAATAACAGGTTTCACCAAGTAGCCTATTGTCATAAACATTGGATTTGACATACCAAATATTGAATTTATAGCTTTACTGACTAATGGCGCAATGAGTATTGTATGTGAAAGATATATGAAAAATGAGCTATTGGAAAGAACAGGAGGTATCTGTATGATATCATTCTTAACAATCACTGATGACAAACTTATCAGCGCAAAGAAGCCAAGTATAACATAGAAGGGATATATAACATTACCCAATGAAGTATTATGGCCATCCAACAAAGTACATGTTATCCACAATGTGAATGCAATTGTATATAATAGATATCTGTGTCTATACGTAATCTGTGTTACATTTATTTCATTAATCTTGAAATATCCACCCATACCAAAGAAGAAAAATGCAGTTATTGAAATACCAGGTATATGAATAAAAACTCCTGTAACGTAGCATATAGCTAATAGAAAGATGCTTATCATTTTCAGTTTCTTCAATAATAGATATAAAATTGGCGAGCATAAAACTACAACCATTAAATCACGCAGAAACCATAGTGGAATGAGGTATGGTGAAGTTGAAATATTTGCCCCCCCCAACCAGTTAGTTCTGTCTATATTCCAAAATTTACAATCCCAATACAAATGCCCATAATTATAATCTTGAAGGAAATCCTGAATGCCAAGCCATCCATCATGTCTAAAAACTCCAGCCAAAGAAAGTACAATACTTATGGTATTCCATATCAGAAATGGTAAAAGAAGTGATTTTACTCGTTTCCTTAACTTTTGAAAATAAGTATTGTGATTCCAATCTTCAAGTCCTCTATAAAAGAGGAATCCTGATATAAAGAAAAAAGTTGGTACACATATATGGGTTAATACATGGGAAATACTTACACGAAATAGATTATAATAATCCAACCCACTCAGATTCGTGAAATCCAAAGAATCATAGTCAAATGGAGACCCGAAAGAATGAATAAAAACAACCCCAAATGTGAGTGGAAATCGCAGCCACTCAAATAATTTATATTGCGATTCTGAACTTATAGCCATATTACATAATTTGAGAAATCACCATCGTAATCACCAAACTGAAGTACAAGTGCACCTAAATTCTCCTGTTTCCTAGCAATGCAGGGAAAAATTTGTTCGACAAGATTATCAATGTATAACAAACGAATGTTACTAAAACAGATACAAAAATTGCACTCAGTACCTTATATGATGAAAACCACCAACTAAAAAGTAGTTTATAGACAAGCCAATGAAAGCCTAAAATTACAATAGTACCATTAGAAATGGTAAGCACAACTTTGTTCTTGAAACCACTAAAGAAAGTAGATATAAGTAATATCACCATCGTTCCTGAAAAACCGCTTATCAAAAACAAAAGAGGATATTTACCAAAGTACATAACATTAATACTTAATCCCTGTCTCTGTTGTAGATTAAGGTTTAAATATGCAGAAACATAAAGAACCAACAATGCCAATAACAAAAAGAATAATTTTTTTTTCAAAGAATAATCAATAACACTTTTTAAAACCTCCGATCCCTTTACTCCTATTGTAAAGAAAATAAAACCAACCAACGATGAATCTAATCTCATCGGTAGTTTATTTCCCAAAAACATCATAACGACTCCAATCAAACATGTTAATATGATAAATTGCCCCCCCCCAACGACGTTCTGACAGGTATGCATATAATAACCTTACGAGAAAAAGAGAATAACAAAACCACAAGGAAATAGACCAGCTTGCTATTCCAAACGGGAAGTCATTTGCTGTGAAAATCCCGATAGCTACTTTTACTATGTACCTTAAGTTTACACCATCCATAAGTAACATTACCATAATCATGATAACACTTACTAGAACACTCATTATCAGATAAGGCTTCAATAACTGAATCCATCCTTTAGAAATTGTGTCCTTTGTGCCTATCTTTTTATACAGCAGTCCGCTAACTATAAAAAAGAAAGGCATATGGAAAAGAGTGATGATGTGCATCACGTTCCATATTTGTGATGGCTCGTAAAAAAAATCTAGGGCATAAGTATAATGTCCAAGCACCACGCAGAAGATGGCAAATACTTTTGCATAATCTATATAATTCGGTCTTGAATCTGCAATCGAAATCATTTGCAATATTTATAGTATTGAGAAATCACAATTATCTGGATCGTAACGCAGACGGCTGTTAATATTGATGGCATCAATAGCAGCCATATCTTCTTGCGATAATTCAAAATCAAATACGCTAAAGTTTTCGAGTTGATGCTCTTTACTCATCGAACGTACAAGTGGAATTATCCCATTCTGAATGTGCCAACGAAGAATAATCTGAACAAAGGTCTTGTTGTATTTCTTCTCTAGTTTCTTTAATAAAGGCAATCGTACAAGCCTATCATCATAACGAGCAATAGGGGTATATGCCTCCACAACAATACCATGTTCCTTATAATACTGAATCAGTGGTTTCTGGGTAAAAAGCGGATGTATTTCAAACTGCCCAACCTCAGGCTTGTGTTTGCATATTTTCAATATCTCGTCCAAATGATGCTGATGACAGTTAGCTACTCCAAGGTGCTTCACATATCCTTCCTCATAGAGTTTTTCCATCTCCCGCCATGTGTCAAGGTATAAATCGGTCACAGGCCAGTGGAACTGCAGCAGATCCACATACTCAAGATTCATGTTCTTAAGGAAATTCATAAATTCCTCTCGAACACGACCTTCTCGTTGAGCACGGTTGCTTACACGGGTTGTAATAAACAACTCTTCACGTTTCATCCCACTCTTTTGGATTGCTTTCTGGAGAAGTTTTCCATTTCCATAGGCTGAGGAGTAATCTATTAAACGATAACCCATTTTAAGTGCATCCTCAATTGCGGCTTCATATTTGCGACAATCAAGAAAATGATTTATCCTATTAAAATACTTATTGTAAAAAAGTCGATTCACTCCACCGCTTACCCTTGATTTGGAAATAAAGCTAACCATTCCAGGTCCGAAACCGATTAAAGGAATATTTGCTTTTACAAAAAAATCTACATTCATTTTCAAATATTATTTATGCCAATTTACATTTTCTCTTACTATCTTTGCTGGAATTCCTGCAGCTATACATCTACCAGGCACATCTTTTGTTACAATAGCCCCCGCTGCTATAATAGCACCATCACCAATAGTTACACCTTTAAGAACAGTAGCACCTTGTCCTATCCATACATGCTTACCTATCTTAATCGGCTCTGAGACCTTATACCCCTCCTGACATATCGTGTGGCCATCATAGGAACGAATAACAACATCACGACCACAAGTAAAATCTGAGCCGATTTCAACCACATCGCCAGCAGTAATTTGAACATTCTCATTGATAAAGCCACCATGTAGAATCAGTTTTCCTTTAGGTGCCACTCTAATATAACTGCCAGCATATACTTTAAAACTACCATCAACAATAAGCTGACTATCTTTCTCTAATAGGATTCGTGTTTCCATCTTAGATTTCTTAACTTGCTTAGTTCCAGTCGTGAATTTTTCTGACAGAAACATCTTAGCTCCTTTGTCTATCTGAATTATCGTATTCTTTTTATTCAACAATGGCATCCGCATTTTTCTAACGACACTCTTTGATAAGAAATTTATTCGTAAGAATGTAAACCAAGAACTTACCGAAAATCCCATATTTGCTAAAATATTGTACATAGATTTTAAAGGATTTAACCGTTTCTTTAATCCTTTCTTCCAAGAAGGTAATGGGAAATATTTTGCTGCCACCTTCTCAAACGGCAACTTATCAAGGTCTTTAAAGAATGCATCTCTATTTGGTTTGACAGATTTTAAAGAACCTTCCATTGCAGGATTTCCTGCACGTGCATCATCCATCGTAAACTGTCGCCACTCTATCTTTTCCTTGATAGAGTCAAACAGGGCCTGTCCTTTATCAGAATTAACCATTACGAGAGATGTTCCCTTGTCCTGATCCATGGTCTTATCAACCTTCTCTATGCCCCAAAAATCAGCAAGAGTTATGTCAGCCTTTTGTGGGAATCCTTTAAAGTGACATTCGTAGCATGAAGAACGGGTAAAGTTTCCTGCCTGCAAGTATCCAATAAAGAATAAATCATGATAACGGTCTTTACAATATTCTTCTCCATTCTCAAAGTTTACTCTAAGCGAAAAGTTATGCCACCCCCACTTTTTATTCTTGAATTTAATTCTTGTGGCTTTAGCACCAAATTGACGCTCTAACATCTCCATATACTTCAAGAAAACCTTAGGGGAATTAACGCCGCGGCAAATGAAATCACAAGTCACAAGATTCTCATATTCTCTACCCAAGAAGTTGTATAATGCATGTATCTGACAGGGACACCCACAGAAGAATACATTCTTTCCTCCCTTAAGCAAACTGCGAATTTCCTTATACACTCCCTCAGCATTGCTCTGGAGATATTTACTGCTACGTATCTCTGATAGTCGTTCTGGGTTATTATCAACAATCTGAGAAACAGTCTGGTCAGGGTTATATACTGCTCCTCCAACGTACGCATCCTTCTCATACATCTTCAACGCGAGCATTGAATGAATGCCACCAGATGTAGAATCAAGGCGTATCGCTTCGTCTTTTGTATATGCTGCAAAAACATTTGGTTCGGCATACCTCTCAACAAAGTCAGCCTTATTCTGTATAGGGCACACCTTATCACATAGTCCACAGTCAACGCAAAGGCTCTTGTCCACTTGGGGATACCAAAATCCTTCATCGTCAGTGACAAAAGATATAGCATGCTTGCCACAAATATCACCACAGGCGTTACAGCCGCAGCAGTCTACTTTATTTTGGATATTTATCATTTTGTCGAATTACATTCGTGCAAAAAGGGTTGGCCCATCGGGGCTTATTGAACCGTTTTTATGAGAGAATCCCGATGGGATTCCTATCCTTGTTAATCTCTTTTGAAAATGTCTCTTGTATATACTTTTTCTCTTATATCATCCAAACAGCTATCATACCTATTTGCAATAATGGCTTTTGACTGGGTTTTAAACTCGGTTAGGTCATTCACGACTAAAGAACCAAAGAATGTCTCGCCATCATTCAGTGTTGGCTCATAAATAATAACCTCTGCCCCCTTTGCCTTAATACGCTTCATAATGCCTTGAATAGCACTTTGACGGAAGTTGTCGCTGTTGCTCTTCATAGTCAGGCGATAAACACCAATCACACACTTTTGCTCGCGATTAGCATCCCATTGACTACTGGCTTCATAATAACCCGCTTTTCGGAGCACCTGCTCAGCAATAAAGTCCTTGCGGGTTGCATTGCTATCAACAATAGCTCGAATCAAATCTTCAGGTACGTCATCATAGTTGGCTAGCAACTGTTTGGTATCCTTAGGAAGGCAATATCCACCATAACCAAAGCTAGGATTGTTGTAGTGCGTACCAATACGAGGATCAAGACCAACACCTTCAATAATTGCTTGTGTATCTAGGCCCTTAACTTCTGCGTAGGTATCAAGCTCATTGAAATAGCTGACACGCAGAGCCAGATAGGTATTGGCAAAGAGTTTTACTGCCTCTGCTTCTTTCATGCCCATCAAAAGAACAGGGATACCCTTACCGAATGAAGAATGAAGAGTGAAGAGTGAAGAATCGGGCTGCGCGGTGGGGGCGGGAGATTGGGGGTGCGCGGAGCTGGGAGCGGAGGATTGGGAACCGATGGCGCCTTCGATGAGGAGGGAGGCGAACTCTTTAGCCTTTTCTTGCAGGAAAGCGACATCCGTTACCTGACGGATGGCTTCGTTTTCTTCCTGAAACTCTAGACGGTCCAATATCTTCGGACAACCCACAATAATGCGGCTGGGATAGAGGTTATCGTAGAGAGCTTTGCTCTCGCGCAGGAATTCTGGAGAGAAAAGCAGGTTGAATTTCTTTACACCCTTTGCTGCATACTTCACATAGAGGTTACGAGTGTAGCCCACCGGGATGGTGCTCTTGATAACCATCACCGCATCTGGGTTCACCTTCAGCACGAGGTCTATCACCTCCTCGACATGACTGGTATCGAAGAAGTTCTTCTGCGGGTCATAGTTGGTAGGGGCGGCAATAACAACGAAGTCTGCGTCTTTGTACGCTGCTTCACCATCAAGAGTCGCTGTAAGGTCCAGTTCCTTCTCAGCCAAATATTTCTCGATGTAATCGTCCTGGATGGAAGAAATACGTTTGTTGATCTTCTCCACCTTTTCAGGGATTACATCCACGGCGGTGACATGATTGTGTTGCGCTAAAAGCGTGGCTATGCTCATGCCGACATAACCGGTTCCTGCTACTGCAATATTCATAACTATATTTTTATACGTTTTTATTTGTAGTATTCCTTATACCAACTAGCGAACTTGCGGAGACCTTCGCGGAGAGTAATTTGGGGTGTAAAGCCAAAGTCCCTTTCTAACGCAGAAGAGTCTGCGTAAGTGACTGGAACGTCACCTGGTTGCATGGGGACAAGTTCCCTGTGGGCCTCGAAGTCATAATCCTGCGGCAGAACGCCGGCACGGAGGAGTTCCTCCTGCAAGATGTTGACAAAGTCCAATAGGTTCTCGGGCTGACCGCCTCCGATGTTGTAGACCTTGTAAGGCGGGATAGGCAGGCCGTCTTCGCCAGTCTTGCGTTCGGGCGCGCCTCCCATCACACGCACGATGCCTTCCACAATGTCATCCACATAAGTGAAGTCGCGGCGGCAGTTACCGTAATTGTATATCTGAATGGTGTCGCCCTTGAGCAGCTTATTGGTGAACCCGAAGTAAGCCATATCGGGCCGGCCAGCAGGGCCATAGACCGTGAAGAAGCGGAGGCCGGTGCTGGGGATGTTGTACAGCTTGCTGTAGCAGTGCGCCATCAGCTCGTTGCTCTTCTTGGTGGCGGCGTACAGGCTCACGGGATTGTCCACACGGTCATCCGTGCTGAACGGCACCTTCTTATTTCCGCCGTAAACGGAACTGGAAGAAGCATACACCAAGTGCTCAACCGGATTGTGTCGGCAGGCTTCAAGAATATTGTAGAATCCTATGATGTTACTCTCTATATAGACATCAGGGTTCTCGATGCTGTAGCGCACACCGGCTTGGGCTGCCAGGTTCACCACGATGTCAAACTTATATTCCGGAAACAAGCGGTTTATCAGTTCACGGTCTGCTATGCTACCCTTAACAAACTGGTAGCTAATGGATGCTGGCTTGGCCTTATCCAATTCACGGAGGCGATACTCCTTCAGTGAGACATCGTAGTAGTTGTTAAGGTTGTCGATGCCCACTATAGTGCCCTCTTCCATATCATTGAAAAGGCGTTTCACTAAGTTGGAACCGATGAATCCGGCAGATCCGGTAACAAGTATTGTTTTCATTTGCTATTATTTTTTCCCTGCTAAAAGGACTATGGGCGAGAGGTTACTTCTGGTGAAGGGTTAAGGGTTAAGGGTTAAGGGTAACTCCTGGTGAAGGGTGAAGGGTTAAGGGTTAAGGGTTACTTTACATTAGAACTCAAAACCTTACCTTAGCATACCAGGACCTTATTCCTATTTCTTTTTGTTCCCCTCTATTTTCTCCTTCATCGTCTTAACTATCGAAGCCAATATCTTTAAGATTCTATCTATATCTTTATTTAGTGAAGTAAATTGGTCATCGTTGAGATAGCCGTTATCGTGAAGGAGGTTGAGCCAGAAATCTGTCTCGTCTGCCTCCTTATAGGCTATTGACATCTTACTCAAGAAATCAGCATCGCTCTGCGCGTGCTTGCTCTCCCTCACATTGGCGCCTATAGACGTACCACTTCTATATATTTGTTTTGATTGTACATATTCTTTGTATTTTGCATCCTCTGTCAAATACTGGAAGAGTCGAGTAATACGACATCCAAAGTCATATGAAAGCTCGTGAATGCTGGCAGCTTGTTTCGCTTCCTCCGTCATCAGCGGAGCCAGCTTCCCTCGCTTTCGGTTCAGGGCAACTTTTTGTTCATGGTGAAGGGTGTAGGGTGAAGGGTTAGCTTTCCCTTTTCCGTTGAACTTCTTGTATGACTTCTTTTCGTTGTATTCCATAACCATTAATCATGAACCACAAGTAATGTTGCTCATGAGTTAGAGGCATCATCAAACTGCTCAAAAAAGTTATTTGCCATCAAGAGATCTGGTTTCAAGATTCACGTTTCAAGATTCAAGCATTTCAAGAATTGGAGAATTTGAGAATTATCTCTGGTTTCAAGTTTCATGATTAATGGTGAATGGTTATTGGGGCTTTCCATCATCAATCTTTTTCTTTAATTCGTCAAGATCAACATTGTACTTATTCGCGGCAAGATAGGCTAGTATGTCTTGAAGTTTTGCCACTTCAGGTGACTGGCGCATCGCCTTGCTTAACTTCAGAATTCTCGGATCATTCTGGGTAGTGACACTGTTTTTTGTCGTTTTAATCAAATCATCAAGGTTAGATGGCAAGTTGAAGTCCTCCATTTTCATTCCCATTGCTTCCACATTTGCAATGAGAAAGGTCTCCATTGCTTGATGCTCCTTTCCAACTTTTATTATATATTGATGTTTCTGGTTATGCTTCAAGAACGTCAAATTTTCAGTTTGGCCTATTTCTTCAAATTCCTTCGTATAAGTAAGTGGCCTTTTATCATTGTCTATTATTCCTACTGCGAATCCATCCTTGTATGTTCCTTTCTCCATTTCCTTGATTACCTCATTGCAGCTATGTTTATGACTTACCTTCGCATCCAGCAATGAAGCAACAAGCGTTGTATCAATAAAACACTCTGGCATAATCTCATTATACTTCATCACCAAGCCTTTCTATATTAAAGAATGCATCTACTCCACCCTCAAACATATCCTGCACATCAGCCTCGGTTGCTGTTTTGACCACAGAGCCATTCTCTGTAGACTGGATATAGAACAATCCAAAATCGTACGTTTCTCTTTCCAACAGGATGTCAAGGATATATGGACTGTGGGTTGAGATAAAGAGTGTATTGCCTTTTTCCAAATTGACAAATCTTAGAAGCGACTTCATCAGAATTTGTTGCGTGGGAGGGAACAGATTCTCCTCCGGCTCTTCCAGGAATACTTCACAATGATGAATTCTTGATAAATTTGAAAATCTTCTTAGGAACCATCTAGTCATATCCGGATTGGATATAAATTCCTTATCAATGTTCACCTTCTTATTTATTGCACCATAGTTGGGATTTTTTATAAATGGCTCGCCTATATTTTCTTTATAATAATCAATCAAAGTTTTTGATAATTTTTCCATCTCGGATATATGCTTCACCGAATTGTCTTCCCGCTCCCGATACTTTTTGCTGGTAATATTCACCAAATGCACATATAAGGGTATCAACGATTGTAAACCACTTGAAACATTCGTAAATGGAAGAATTCGACCATCCTTCATCTTTACATAATCCGTATCACTACTTTCGTCATAATGATATGCCACGTCAAGATTAAGAATCGACTCATCATCTGCAACTGATTTCCTGGCATCTGACCAGTCTGCCATAAAGTCTTGAATATTCTCTGCAACCGACTTCACCTCGAACCAGTTAGGGATAACGGCTACCAAATTTCTTTCTGCAGGAATATAACTTACCTTGGGGCGCTTGTAATCCCATCTATTCTCCTTCCACTCATACGAAAAGCCATTTTTGTTGTCATAGGAGAATTTTATAAAATCCGACTCATATCCAATATATGTATTATCATGTGCATACCCATTCAAGCGGTGGAAGTTCATTAGTTCTTCTAAAAACACGCCATTCTTCTCAAAGCGCTTCGCGTTCTGTTCTATGGCTATGCGTTTTTCCACCCAAGTGCAGAAACAAGATACCTTCAAAACACAACTTTTACCTATGCTTTGCTCACCAATAATGACATTTACATCTTGAAGCAAGATATCTGCCTTCATTATTGGCCCGAAGTCGCGTATTATTATTCTCTTCATATCATTTACATCTTTGACGATTGAGCTGTGAGAGGTTTCTACATACTCTTCCTTTGCGCCACCGCTGTTTTGATTAATTTCACTTCGCGTGACTACCAAGTCAACTTCATTCAAGCACTAATAGGAATCTAAAATTGATCTAAACTGTTGTAGAGATCGGTCATCTTCTCATGGTTTTACAGTCCTAATGTCAGGTTTTATTTATTTCTTTGGTTCTTCCTTGCGCACACGCTTGACGGTATGCTTAATCTTGCCGATGAGGAAGTTTATTTCCAATGAACTCTCTGTTTCTGAGGTCTGCAAGTCGGGCATCACGATGTCGGTAAGCACCTCACCAAAGTGCTGCATCTTGGACTTCTGCTTTTCTTTGTCCGTCTCGTTGTGTAGAGCCAAAAGCTCCTGCCTCAGCGTCATCACCTTATCAAAGGTTTCCACAATAGCCACCGTAGCATCTGCAGCTCTATCAGACTTCAAGCAGGTTGCCAGCATATACAAGCCCTTGCGAGTGAAGGCCTTGAAGTTGTACTTGCTGTAGCGCCCTTTACCTGCTGTGAGGGCTAAGGTCGCGGCTGAATCTTCTAAGGTCAAAAGTTTTGATCTTAGAGCAGCAGATTCTTCCTTGGTCAGCTCGAGTACATAGCCTTCAGGGAACTTACGAGGATTGTTGCGCACGGCCTGATTCACCTCTCTTGTCTCCACACCGTACAGCGCAGCTACGTCGCGGTCTAGCAGCGCTTTCTGTCCGCGAACTTCGACAATCTTCTCCTCAACCTCTTTCATTAAGGCAGGCAGTTGGCTGTTCTTCTTTATGATATTGCTCATTGTTATTGTGCTTAATGGGACAATTAAGCCTCTTCATGGCAGGGGCCATTCTTGGGCCAAGGCCCGGATGCGTTGGATAGCAAAGGGTGGGATGGATTTTGATGGTTGGAGGCCGATGGAATGTGATCTTTTGATGTTGGAAGAGGGAAGAGGGTTACTTCTGGTGAAGGGTTAAGGGTTAAAGGTGAAGGGTTAATTCTGGTTATGGGTTACTTCTGGTGAAGGATAACCATGGTTCATGGTGCATGGTTCACGGTGCATGGTTATTTTGGTTAAGAGTCAATTCTTGATGTATCCCTTAAGCTGACAAGTTTGTTGAAAATCTGCCAATGCAGTTATAAATTCCTCGGAATTAAGGAAGTAGCTGGGATAAGCTTCACGCAACTCTTTAACATCGGATACCGCAACAAGAACTACTGCAGCTTTTGTCCTATCTATGTTTTTTTCTATTTGTGCATATTGCTCGTTGGCATTCTCGTTCTCATCCTGTTTGAAATGACGGATACCAACTTTCTTTTCATCATAGTTGATAACTAACAATACATATCCTCCAGAAAATGATTGTTGTTCTGTCAAACTGACAGCACCAACCAATGCCCGAAGTTTTTCAACAAACTTATCTTTGTTGTTCATCTCATAAAAACGGACACAATACTGCTCCTCAGTCATATCCTTAAAAGAAGCATTTACTGGCTGATGTTCACTAAGCGCAAAGATAGCACTCACCAACTTGAAGAAGTCTAACCAGGCTTGATCGCCTTGACTAGCTTTTAGGGACGAACGTGAGATGAGCTCTGCTGTTTCAACAGCTGTTGCCCAATCGTGCTGCAACTTGGTTCTTATCTGCAACTCGACACGCATTCCATCCAAATCGCTACCGGGTTTGGTGTATTTATACACAAAATGGATGCTACGGTAACCACTATCTTTAGGCCTTGTTATATAGTCATATAACTCATGATCTAGTGAGAAATCAGGGAATGTTGTCGTTGCAATACATTCTTTTGCACGGAGCAAAGAATCCATATCATCAAACACAAAACGACCGCCTCCTATATCTTGCACACCTCCAAGTCCCATGGTAGCTGAACGCATGAGTTTCTCCTTGATAGAGGTCATACGCTTTAAGCGCTGAGAAGAGAAGGCTACAGCAATTCCTTTCTTGTCAAGCAATGTTGCAACATGCCTTGATAAAAGTTCTATGACAGGCAAGTGTAACTTACGCCAGTCATCAACTTTTACAACGGCATCTGCCTGTTCAAACAAATCAGGAGATGCAGATATGATGACTTTGCCTGCTTTATCAATTTCTTTACGAGAATATTTCATAGAATTATATTCGAGATGTAAAATGGAGGAGGGAGGAGGGAAGAGGGAAGAAGTCTTCGAGGGAAGAGGGAAGAGGGAAGATGTAAGGGGGAGGGGGGAGATGATGGAAGATGGAAGAGGGAAGAGGGAAGATGTGAGGATCTTCGAGGGAAGAGGGAAGATGTAAGGGGGAGGGGCGGACGGGGGTAGAGACGGGGTGTAGCGGACGGGGCGTAGCGGAGGGGGTGTAGCGGAGGGGGTGTAGCGGAGGGGAGGGGACTTCCTTAGTTGTTTTTATCTTCTTCGTTTCCTTCGTTTAGTTTTTTGCAGCGATGGACGAGGAGCTTGACGAGTTCCTCGCAGTCATCGTGGATGGAGGTGTATTGTTTATCGTCCAGATAGCCATTGCGGTGCAGGAGGTCAATCCAGCATAATGACTCACGGGCTTCCTTCAGTGCTATGAAACTTTTACTTTTGAAATCTGCTTTGCTGATAGCATTGGTGGCCTCAGCGTTATTGGCGGCTATGCTTGTACCCGCCCTCAATAGTTGATTAGATATATTGGCTACTGCAAGTAGATGTATCGGTATCCTACCGCTCTTCTCCTTCTTACATCTTACGTCTTCCCTCTTACATGCCTGTGTCAACAGATAATCATTCAACCTGATTACTCTGTCGCCAAAGGCGAGGCATTTGGCTTGGATGGAGTCGGAGATTATTGACATAATCTATGTATGATGGATGATGGAAGATGGATGATGTGGGATGGATGAGGGAGGAGGGAGGAGGGATGATGTGCTATTTCTGGCCAAGCAAATAGGAAAGGAACTTATCTGCAACATTTCCCATCTCACTTTTATCATAAATATATAGAAGCGTAATCTCTATGTTTTCTTCGTCAATCCTATTGACAGAGAAGGTGATAACACGCATACCTCCGCTCTTACCTCCTCCTTTGGCGGCCACACCGAACCGAACCTTGCGTAATCCTTGACCAAGACTCCTACCTTGAAATGGATTCTCTTTAATACTGTCAAGAAATGCACGATAGTCAGATACCAACGAGTGATACTTTTTCTTATATTGTTTGAACTTACGCTCAAACTCGGGATGAGTATAGATTGTGACTTTCATGATTTTTCTTGTTCTAACTCATTAAGAAAATCCTCTGCACGACGACCAATATGGGTACTGTTTAGTGCCGCTTGACGGACTTCATCTGCACTTTTCTTAATTGAGATTGCCATCATGGATACAGACTTGCGAACTTCGTCTGGCAATTGCTGCTCATAAGGTTGCATATCTTTTTTTGCTGTCTTTTCAGCAAGGACACGCATCCGAAAAGCATCACGAACAAGTTTTGACTGGGATTGATATAATGCCCAGAGGGCATCTAATGTTGAAATCTTACCAGAATATGTTGTAGTTGCCATAATTGTAAGTTTTTATATTAATATGTAAATATTCATCACCTTTCGGGGCATTTACTTTGGCATATCACCACTCCAACCATGGCCCAGGTCCCAGTGCTTGTCGAAGGACTTCATGTCCTCCATCTGTGCGTTATGTTCTTTATCTGATAGTTGTGTCATAGTTTACGGGTTACGGTTCGAGTCAAAAATCTTCTCCATCAGCTGCCACTTCTCATCACTCCGGGCATCTGCCTTGCAGCCTTGGAACTGACTAACGTAAGCTTCCCATTCTGCCTGACGTGGGAGAGTGGCCAACTTTGCCATATCACGCTTCCAATCAAAATCATCCACTGTGTCGCAAATCATAAAAAGCTGGCGGCCAAAGCGGTAAATCTGCATATCGAGGATTCCGACTTCGCGCTGGCCTTGGATGATTTCGGGCCACACGTGTTTGTGAGCCTCGCAATATTCAGCGATTTTCTTTTCGTCGTTGATTAACGTCAAGGTCTGACAGTAGCGTCGCATAGGACAGGTAAACTCTGGTTAAGGGTTAAGGGTTCAGGATTCAAGATTCAAGATTCAGGTTCAAGAGTTTAAGGGCAACTCATGGTTCAGGGTTCATGGTTCAGGGTTCAGGGTTAAAAAACAACCTTGACGATAACCCAAACGATAACTATTAGAGGTTCCACAGAAATCACAGAGATCACAGATTTTTTGATTCCGAAAACATCGGAAAAGAACAAAAACATCGAAAACCCCTTCTGATGTTTGTGACTCTTGCAGAGTCTGTGTGCTAAGTGTTATGGCTTTGTCTGTAAGAACAAGCTCTTACGCCAATCCCAACCCTTATCACATAACTGTCGTTATTACAAACCTCAGAAGGAAAAACCGGCAAAAAACCATTCCTCATTCTTCACTTGTCATTTGGATTCAGGATTCAAGATTCAGGATTCAAGATTCAGGATTCAAGATTCAAGAGGATGTATACGTTATACATTATGATAAACTCTCCTGATACCACTCATAGAGTTTACGGACTCCGTCCTCAATCTCTATTCTATGAGTCCATCCGAGGCTGTGGAGTTTCTCGACATCAATGAGCTTGCGCATGGTGCCATCGGGCTTGGTGGAATCAAATTCCACTGTGCCCTCAAAGCCGACGGCCTTAACGACCAGTTCGCTCAACTCACGGATGGTGAGTTCCTTGCCAGTGCCGACATTGATGTGGCAGTTGCGGATTTCGCCCAGGCTGGGGATGTAGCCGCCACGGCCTGCGCTGTGGTTTCTATCTACCGCGCCATCGGTGCTGGTGCCATAGTGGACAGAGCTATATTTCTCTACACCTATAATGTCACTGAAATTCACATTCAAGAGCACGTGCACGCTGGCATCTGCCATATCCTCGCTCCAGAGGAACTCGCGGAGGGGTGTTCCGGTGCCCCACAAGACAACTTTGTTGTCATAGATGCCGTACTTGGCTAAAACGCTCAATGCATTTTCGCGATGGCTGATGTAAGATGGCTGATGTAAGATGGCTGATGGCTGATGGCTGATGTAAGATGGCTGATGGCTGAGAAGTCCTTCGCCGGTGACGCCTTCTACGGGGCGTTTGTTGAGGTCGATGGCTATCTTATCCCAGGCTCCGTCGTGAATCAACTTTGCCAGATACACCTTGCGCATCATGGCAGGCATCACGTGACTGTTCTCCAAGTGGAAGTTGTCATTGGGGCCATAGAGGTTGGTGGGCATCACAGCGATGTAGTTGGTGCCGTACTGCAGATTGTAGCTCTCGCACATCTTCAGGCCTGCAATCTTGGCAATGGCATACTCCTCGTTGGTATATTCCAGCGGGCTGGTGAGCAGGCAGTCCTCCTTCATCGGCTGCGGGGCGTTCTTGGGATAGATGCAGGTGCTGCCCAAGAAGAGGAGTTTCTTCACACCATGGGCGTAGGCCTCGCTGATGACGTTGCACTGGATCTTCATGTTCATCATGATGAAGTCAGCACGATAGAGCATATTGGCCATGATGCCGCCCACAAAGGCAGCTGCCAGCACGACAGCATCGGGCTGTTCGTCATCAAAGAACTTCTTGACAGCGACCTGGTCGGTCAAGTCCAGTTCCTTGTGACTGCGGCCAACGAGGTTGGTGTAGCCTCGCTGTTTAAGGTTGTTCCAGATGGCAGAACCGACGAGGCCGTGGTGACCGGCGATGTATATTTTGGAATTTTTATTTAACATAAATTTATTTAGTTTGAAAATAGATGGAAGAAGTCCTTGACGGTTTTTCCGATGGACTTCTTGTTGTTGATGAATGCCTCCATAACCTTTGCCGTGTGATGGACAGGTATCAGATCATAATCAGCGATGGCAGCAGGAATGAGACATGACGACTCTGAAGGCATGAGCACCTCGTCGCCCGTGGCACGGACACGAACGGTGAGGGGCTCACCTATATTCATAATAATAATGAAGGAGTCGTATTTGATCATATTCCTATGAAAGGGCTCTGTTGTCTCTACGATTTTGATGCTGAAGAACGGGGTATTCAGGAGTACGTTGGCTTCGCCCACATTCGCTTCGTAGGGTGTCTTATATTCAGGATAGACGGTGTAGTCGATGGCCTTGGCCGCCAGTTCGGTATGAAGTTCACGTGGTTTGCCATCAAGTCCGGGGCGGTTGTAGTCAAAGATGCGATAGGTGACATCGGAGGACTGCTGTATCTCTGCCAGCTTGATGCCTCCACAGATGGCATGGACACGTCCTGAGGGGAGATAGAAGACATCGCCCTTGTGTACCTGATGTTTGGCGAGGACTTCTGTTATGGTGCCATTGGCAACACGCTCCTTATACTGCTCCGGCGTGACCTGTTCCTTAAACCCCGCATAGAGGTATGCACCGGGTGCGGCATCAAGGATATACCACATCTCAGACTTGCCCATCTTGCCATGCTCACGCTGTGCCATCTCATCGTTGGGGTGTACCTGTATGGAGAGATCCTTATGGGCATCAATGATTTTTGCGAGAAGGGGTAGCTGGTTGTTGTACTTGAGTGCCGTCTGCCGTCCGAGGATTTCCTCGGGTCGGCGTGATATAACCTCTGTCAGGTTGTAACGCGCCCATGTACCATTCTCCACCTCGGACTCTGAGTTCGGGACACCCGACACCGCCCAATCCTCTGTTCCCCACACGAGCGTCTTGCGGTTCTGCTTGAAGAGCATGGGATAGAGTTTGTTGCGGCTGGCTTCGATGACGCATCCGATAGTCATGATGCGACAATCTGTAAGAGCGTGCATCTCGTGGCTAGTGCATTTCTCTACGTAGACAAAGGTATCCTTACCACAAACAGTCTTTTGGCCGTCAAGATCGATTTCCAACTCACCATCAAGAACATAGAATCCCTCCTGCATATCAGGATGTACATGAGCGACAGCGGTTTCACCTGCTTTGAGGTCTGTTACTGCTATCTGTGTGAGCGAGCAACCGGACTCATTGCTAGAGAGAAGAACACGTTTCTGCCCTACTCCGTGGGACGTGGTGACGGGAGCTATGTCTGTAAGATGACGGATCACGAGGGGAGAGGCCGAAGGCCGGTTTAAGGGGTTTACTTCACGATGCCCTTTTCGAGGTACTCGGCGAGGTTGGTGCGGACTTTGGCGGCGGCTCCTTCGGCGGCTACCTTGGCGATGTCGTGCTCGACCATAATCTTCACCAACTCTTCGAAGCTGGTCTTGTTAGGGTTCCAGCCCAACTTGGCTTTAGCTTTAGTGGGATCGCCCCAGAGGTTGACAACATCGGTTGGACGGTAGAAGTCGGGGGAAACCCTTACGACTACGTCGCCGGGTTTCAGTTGAGAGTTGAGAGTTGAGAGTTGAGAGTTGTTGAAGCTCTTGACTACGCCAACTTCGTCAAGACCTTTGCCCTTGAATTCGAGCTCAATGCCGGCGTGACGGAAGGCGAGCTGGGTGAACTCACGGACACTATGCTGTACGCCTGTGGCAATGACAAAGTCCTCGGGCGTATCCTGCTGCAGGATGAGCCACATGCATTCTACATAGTCCTTGGCATAGCCCCAGTCGCGCAAAGAGTCCATATTGCCTAAATACAGACAATCCTGCAGGCCTTGGCTGATACGTGCGGCAGCAAGGGTGATCTTGCGGGTGACGAAGGTCTCACCACGGCGCTCACTCTCGTGGTTGAACAGAATGCCTGAGCAGCAATACATATTGTAGGCCTCACGGTATTCCTTAACGATCCAGAAGCCATATTGCTTGGCTACTGCGTAGGGGCTATAAGGATGGAAAGGGGTGTTCTCGTTCTGAGGCACTTCCTCTACCTTACCATAGAGCTCGGAGGTGCTGGCTTGATAGATGCGGCAGGTTTTCTCGAGGTGGCAGGCACGTACGGCCTCCAAGATGCGCAACACGCCAGTGGCATCGACATCGGCCGTGAACTCGGGAGAGTCGAAGCTGACCTGTACGTGACTTTGTGCAGCCAGATTGTAGATCTCGTCGGGCTGCACCTTATCTACTACCTGTACCAGACCCATAGAGTCGCCCATATCACCATAGTGCAGGTGGAAGTGGGGTTGACCTTCAAGGTGAGCAATACGCTCGCGGAAATCGACCGACGAACGACGGATGATGCCGTGAACTTCGTAACCCTTCTCAAGAAGGAACTCACTCAGATATGAACCGTCTTGTCCGGTTACACCAGTAATTAAAGCTTTTTTCATTTATATTTTGTTGATTAGTTATTGTTCTTATGACGAAGGACTAAGGGAGGGGGTTAGTAGGTGAGGTGAGATTCAGCAGCCCATTGAGTGTCGATAGAGAGGTCGAGGGAGGCGGATTGGATGTTGGAGCCACTGAAGAAGTCGCCGGAGAGCCAGGTGATGTTATTGGTGGCAAGGGGGACATCGAAGGTGCGCTGGGTAATCTCGATGCCAGAAGCGTCGAGCGCACTCGCGGTGAGGTGGATGGTGCACTCCTCGCCTTGGTAGGGGAAGGTGTAGAGGTCGAATTGCTTCTGGCCGGTGGTGATGTCGTAGGTTACGGTCTGAGTGCTCTTCACACAGCCCTGACCGGTAGCTGCATTGAAGGCACCGCTGCCGCCAGTGTATTTGAATTGCATCTTGGCCACGCCCTGAGGGTAGTCATCGGTGATGACGAAGCGGCAGAGGGCGACGATGCGGTGGAGGGTAAGAGAGAGGTTGACGGGGTCGGAGGCGATGGTGACATCCTCACTGTAGAGGAAGGTGTCGCTGTAGCCATCGCTGTTGTCAAACTGGATCTTTTTGGGGTCGGTCATGGTGGGGTTGCCCTTGCTGCTGTGGGCCACGACGACCAGCTGATAGGTGCCGGCATCGAGTTGGAAGGAGACATGTCCGAAATCGGCCATGTCAGAGGTTTGGTTGATCTGCTTGAGGCGGGTTTCACCATTATAGATGGCGAAGTTGAGGTGAGTGCAGGCGTCAGAGGGGGTAGCGCGGGTGTAGTCGGAGAAGGGGGTCTGCTCGAGTTGGAAGACGGAGACGGTGAGGTTGCCGGCGGGGGTGCCAGCGGGGGCACCTTCACCGAGATAGGGCTTCTCACAGGAGGTGAGGAGGAGAAGGAGGAGAAAAAGAGGGAAGAGTGAAAAATAAGATTTACTTTTCATGAAAGGATATGTTTTTACGCAAATGCGAGACGGGAATGGTTCTTAGAAACAACGAATTGCACGAATTAAACGAATTATTTAAGCCTCTGCTTTCGTAAATCTATTTATCTCGAATTAGTGAATTAGAGAATTTTCTTTCACATAAATCACCATAAACTCAAGACATAAATTTTTATTCCGAACACGAATCGCACGAATTTTTAGCAGGGATTGAACGACATCATATTAACCGCAAAGACACAAAGGAACATAAGCAGGTCCTCGAGTGTGGAGCGCAGGTCCTATGCCCGTGGGAGGACGGGGAGCCAGCCAAAACGCTGCGCGGGTTTGGGCTTAGGCTAAGGACGCAGAGAACTTTTTCCGAACACGAATCGGACGAATCTTTTAATTTATCTCGAATTAGTGAACTCTTGGAGCAGCGAGAGCCATCAAGCTTGCTTGTTTGGCCGAGTCGTGACAAGAGTCAACGAAGTTAATTAGAGAATTTTCTTGCGTTGCGGGGAAAGTGATGTTGCCCTGATGGGCTGGAAGGTTCTGCGGATGACCATCTTGAAAGCAAGCTCTCAGAGTGGCAGTCCCCAGAATCTTCTATGGCGCACAGCCAGCTGTGAACCAATCACTTTTTCCGAGGGTGGGGATATTATTCGTTGGATTCGTGAGATTTGTGTTCGTTATCAATTACATGTCTTGAATTCCTGTCTTGAATTCGTATGAAAGTCATTCATGATCATTCGTGTGCACATTGTTGGTTATTCGTGTTAGAAAACATCTCGAACTCCTTCTAGTAACAAATTCGTATAATTCGTGAAATTCGTTGTTAAAAAAGAAGCGAGCAGGTTAGTCGCGCTTGAAGATATCACGGGTGTAGACCTTGGAGGCAACATCATCGAGGACGGAGTCGTAGCGGTTGGCGATGATGGCGTGAGAGAGGGTTTTGAAGCGGGCGAGGTCGTTGACGACAAGGCTGCCAAAGAAGGTGCTGCCGTCGGTGAGGGTGGGTTCGTAGATGATGACCTTGGCACCTTTGGCCTTCACACGTTTCATCACACCCTGTATGGATGACTGGCGGAAGTTGTCGGAGTTGGACTTCATGGTGAGACGATAGACGCCGATGACACATTCCTTTTCTGCAGAGGCATCGAAGTCGCCACGGTTGTAGTAGTCGTAGTAGCCGGCTTTCTTCAGGACTTGGTCGGCGATGAAGTCCTTGCGGGTGCGGTTGGACTCCACGATGGCCGACATCATGTTCTGAGGCACCTGGGCGTAGTTGGCCAGGAGTTGCTTGGTGTCCTTGGGGAGGCAGTAGCCGCCATAACCAAAAGAGGGGTTGTTATAGTGGGTGCCGATGCGGGGGTCGAGGCAGACGCCATCGATGATGGCTTGGGTGTCGAGGCCCTTCATCTCGGCGTAGGTGTCGAGTTCATTGAAATAGGAGACGCGGAGGGCGAGGTAGGTGTTTGCGAAGAGCTTGACGGCCTCGGCCTCGGTGGAACCCATGAAGAGAATGGGGATGGAAGCCTCACCCCCTAACCCCCTCTCCAAGGGGCGAGGGGGAAGTCCTGCGGAGGGTTTGGAGTCTGTCAAGAGCCAAGAGTCGAGAGTCGAGGGTTTAGAGTCGGGGGAGGGGCCGATGGCACCTTCGGCAATGAGGGAGGCGAAGGTGTGGGCGGGGGCTTCGAGGGAGGGGTCATCATAGCCGACGATGATGCGGGAGGGATAGAGGTTGTCATAGAGGGCCTTGGACTCGCGAAGAAATTCGGGTGCGAAGATGATCTTGGGAGTGACAACCTTGAAGGAGCCGTCGGCGAGGCGTTCGCGATAGCTGTACTTCTCACGGACAGAGACAGTATAGCCGACAGGGATGGTGCTCTTGATGACCATGACGGCGTCGGGGTTGACGCTGAGGACGAGGTCAATGACATCCTCGATATGGTGGGTGTCGAAAAAGTTCTTGACGGAGTCGTAGTTGGTGGGCGCTGCGATGACGACGAAATCCGCATCTTTATAGGCAGCGGCACCGTCAAGGGTGGCGACGAGGTCGAGGTCTTTCTCCTTGAGATATTTCTCGATATATTCATCCTGGATAGGAGAGATCTTCTTGTTGATTTTCTCCACTTTTTCAGGGATGACATCCACGGCAGTGACGTGGTGATGCTGTGCTAAGAGGGTGGCAATAGAGAGCCCAACGTAGCCAGTTCCGGCAACGGCAATGTTCATGATGGGGGTTAAGGGTTAAGGGTTAAGGGTTAGGGATTGATTTTGATGATGCGATCCGGAGGGAGCTGCATGTAGGCGCAGCCGAGAGTTTCGAGACGGACACCAACAAAGGTGTTGTTGTCTCCCGGGATGCGGATGATCTGTGCGTAGCGTTCAGCGGTGCCAAGGCCAAGGATTTTGACGCGGTCGCCAACGGCGAAGTTGGAGGTGGCAAAGGCTACGTCGAGATCGTTCTGCGCGAGCATATCCTGCAACAGCTGCATCTCTGCGTCGGGGATGATGGCGAGGGAGTTTCTGCCATAGGCGGTCTTCCGGGCTGCCGGATTGACCATAAAGGCCTTGACATTGGGTTGTTTGAGGATGGTCTCACGCTCGGCGTTGGATGTATGGACAAAGACGACAGCAGGGATGAGGACCTTCTCGATGACCTTGCGTTCTTCGCGTCGCCAGATGTGGATTTCCTTGCGTGAAGCCACGAACGCTTCAATGCCGTAGCGCAGGAGGTTGTCGCGCACCGATTTCTCAGCTCTGAGCGCCACCAATGCCACATACCAGGACTTTTTTGATACGCCTCCGGCGCCGTCAGTGGATGCTACTGGCGTCATGGGCGGGGGACGGCATTAGTGCCTACAATGTGTTTCATAAGCGCACAAAAGTACACATTATTTAGGTATAAGGAAGTGCATTACCTGTTAACAATTGTTAAAGTAATGCATTAATACGAATTTTTTCAACTTTGCGAATGAATATGAAGAATTTTTATAGGGGGGGGCGGAAATGGTTACGCAGCGCCGAGCTGTATGTGACCCTCTCGGAAAAGGAGATAGATGATGACAGCGAAGAGAAGGAGGATGACAAGGGTGGCAAGACAGCCGACTGCAGCACAGCCCCACGAGCATCCAGACTGTTCCTGCATCACGGTGGAATCGGGATTTTTTGAAGACGAAGCATTCTCGTTGAGGGCCTCATCGAGGGAGAGCTCCTCGGTGTCTTTGGAGGACTTTTTGGATTTGCCCTTAGTGGCAGCGACTGCGGTGCCGATGCCGAACCAACTGAGGATGTTGAACTTCTTCCAGGTGATGAGGCGCTTGGAGTAGCCTACGCCTTTGCCGAGGCTGACATTGACGCTGACGCCGGTGCTACCGATGTTGAGGGTTTTGCCCTTGGGGCCGATGGTGAGGCTGATGCCACTTTTGCCGACGTTGGCTTTGAGCCAGGGCAGGATGGTGATGCGTTTGTTGAAACGAACTGACATGAGGAGAGGGGGGGGGGGGGGTAAATGTGATTAATTATAAATGATAAATGATAAATAATAAATAGATTCAGGATTCAGGATTCAAGATGAAGGGTGAAGGGTGAAGGGTGAAGGGTTAAGGGTGAAGGGTGAAGGGTGAAGGGTTAAGGGTGAAGGGTGAAGGGTGAAGGGTGAAGGGTTAAGGGTTCATGATTCAGGATTCAGGATTCAAGATTCAAGATTCAGGAGTCAGGAGTCAAGATTCAAGAGTCAGGATTCAGGATTCAGGATTCAAGCGCTGTCGCGCGGTTCAAGGGGTTTAAGAGTTTAAGAGAAGTGGGAAGTGGGGGCAAAGATAGGGGTTTTTGATGAAAAAAGGGTGGGAAGGGAGAAAAAAAGTGATATTTTGGTGATAAAGTTTCAACTTTTCACTACCTTTGCGGCCGAATTATCAAGGGGTGCCCGTTTTTTTGGCGGGCTGAGATCAAACCCTCTCACCTGATGCGGATAATACCGACGTAGGGATGATAAGTGGTATCTTCAGAGCAGGAATCACCTGCACCCCTTTATTGTTAAACTTAATAATAAAGGACTATGAATTTACAATTTGACAATTTACAATTGGACGAAGTATTGGGGCGAGAGGCGAGAGCCGAGAGGCGAGAGTCAAGGGTCAAGGGTCAGGAGTCAGGATTCAGGATTCAAGATTCAGGATTCAAGATGGGGCTTATGGGACTTATGGGGCTTATGGGGCTCTTAGGGAGTACGGTGAGGGCACAGGAGTTGTCAGCGGCGGACTCGTTGTGGTTAGCGAAGGCTGATTCGATGAGGTTGGAGGAGATGCAGGAGATTGTGGTGAAGGGTGTGCGGGCCACGAAGAAGACGCCGGTGGCATACACCAACATGACGAAGGAGCAGCTGAAGGCTGTGAACTACGGTCAGGACGTGCCTTACCTGCTGTCGCTGACGCCTAGTATCACCATGACCTCGGATGCGGGCAACGGCATCGGTTATACCTCGCTGCGTGTGAGAGGTACCGACCCATCGCGCGTGAATATCACGGCGAACGGTATTCCCCTGAACGACGCCGAAAGTGCCACCGTGTTCTGGGTGAACATGGGCGACTTCGCTTCGAGTGTGCAGTCGATGCAGATCCAGCGCGGCGTAGGTACCAGCACGAACGGTGCGGGAGCCTTTGGTGCCACGCTGAATATGCAGACAGAGAGTATCGGGATGAAGCCCTATGTGGGCATCGACGTAAGCGGCGGTTCCTACGCCAGCCACAAGGAGACGCTGCGCTTCAGCACCGGTATGATCGGGGAGCACTGGGGCATCCAAGGCCGTCTGTCAGACATCGGCTCGAAGGGTTACCTGGACCGCGCCTCCACCAAACTGCACTCCTACTTCCTGCAGGGCGGATGGTTTGGCGACAACACGGTGGTGAAGCTCATCACCTGGAACGGCATCGAAGAGACGTACCATGCATGGAACTACACCTCGAAGTATGAACAGAGCCTGTATGGACGCACGTATAACTCCTGCGGCGTGATGGGCTATGATGCCGACGGGAAGCCCAACAGCTACTACAACGACCAGACAGACAACTACCACCAGCGCAACTACCAGCTCATCTGGAACCAACAGTATACGGGGAAGCTCAGCTCCAACGTGGGTCTGCACTACACCAAGGGGCAGGGTTACTACCAGCAGTTCCAGAGTGCTGCGACGCAGATGATGTACGGGATGTCATGGGCGAGCTATGGTTTGAGTACTGACGAGAGCGTGGTGGAAGACCTCGTGGACCAGCAGAAGATGGACAACGACTTCTACGGTGTCGTGGCGTCGGTGGACTATAACAACAAGGAGAACCTGGAAGTCATCGTGGGTGGCGGCTGGAACCGCTATGTCGGCGACCAGTTCGGACATATCGTATGGGTGAAGCCCGGCGTTGCCACCACCGTTGCCGACCCGGCAGCGCTGACACCCGACTTCGAATACTACCGCAACCACGCCGTCAAGAACGACGTCAACATCTACGGTAAGGCCACGTACGAGTTCGTCAGGGGGTTGAATGCATTCCTGGATTTGCAGTACCGACATATCGACTACAAGCTGCAGGACCCCACGGTGGCCTATGGCGTGAATGCCGACAAGATATACGTCATCAATCATCACTACAATTTCTTCAATCCCAAAGTGGGTCTGAACTACGATGTCAACGACCACCACAAGGTGTATGCCTCCTTTGGCGTCGGACATAAGGAACCCGTGCGTAACAACTTCATGCAGCAGATTGCCAACCCCGACCGTACCGACACGAAGGCAAGGCCGGAGCAGCTGCAGGACCTGGAGGTGGGTTACAAATTCCAAAGCACGAAGTTCACAGGTGGCATCAACATCTACTGGATGAACTACAAGGACCAGCTGGTGCTGACGGGCGAGCTGAACGCGATCGGCGAGGCCTTGACGAAGAATCTGGACAAGAGCTACCGTCTGGGTGTCGAGGTGGAAGCGGCATGGATGCCTGTGGATTGGTTCCGATGGGATGCCAACGCCACATGGTCCCGCAACCGCGTGAAGGATATGGTGGTGACGCTGACGGACGGCAGCAATGTCAACCTCGGCGACCAGCCGCTGGCGTTCTCGCCCGACCTGATCTTCAACAATATCTTCACCTTCAAATACAAAGGTCTGAAGGCTTCCGTGCAGAGCCAGTATGTCGGTGATCAGTACCTGACGAACACGGGCTTCAAAGAGATGGCATGTATGGATGAGAACGGCAACACCACGTACGAGACGTTGCTGCTGAAGAAGCACTTCCATACCAACGTGGACCTGAGCTACAGCTTCTCGCTGAAGAAGTTCCGCATCCAGGACATCACGGCAGGCGTGACTTTCTACAATATCTTCTCGGCGAAGTACGACAACAACGGCTGGGCAGCGCCACAGCTGGTCAACGACAACGGTAGCATCAAGGCTGTAAACGAGTGGGGGGTGAGAGACAGTGGGGCTGCAGGATTTGCACCTTCGGCACCGTTCAATGTGATGGGGCACTTATCGGTGAGCTTTTAATGAAATAAAATACAAAATATAAAATATAAAATATGAAGTGGGATTCAGAGGATTAGAGGATAAAATAAGAAATAAAAAAGATAAAAATAAAATGATAAGAAGATAAGAAGAATGGAGTTTGTGGAGACATATTGGTTGGATATTGTGACAACGGTGTTGGGGCTGGTGTATATCGTGCTTGAGTACAGAGCCAGCATCTGGCTTTGGTCCGTCGGTATCATCATGCCCATCCTCGACATCTTCCTGTACTGGCAGCATGGGTTGTATGGCGATGCGGGGATGGCGTGCTACTATGCGCTGGCTGCCATCTACGGTCTGGTCATCTGGAAGTTTAAGAGAACACGCACGGAGAAGCGGCCACTGCCCATCATCCACATGCCGCGTCGTTTCTACCTGCCCGCCACCCTGTTCTTCTTCGTGGCATGGGGAGTCGTCTATTATGTCCTCATCACCTATACCAATTCCACCGTACCCCTGCTGGACGCCTTCACCAACGCCCTATCCTTCGTGGGTATGTGGGCACTGGCCCGTAAGTTCATTGAGCAGTGGTGGTTCTGGATTGTGGTGGACGCCGTCTGCTGCGGCCTGTACATCCAGAAGGACATCCCCTTCAAGGCCGGTCTCTACGGATTATACATCATCATTGCCATCGCCGGATATTACAAATGGAAAAAAGTTATGAAGCGGCCATCGTAGCCAACGGAGTGTTCCCCTCCCACCCCACCCCACTCGCCATACTCGCACGGGTGCCTCATGTCATCGCCTGTGACGGGGCAATCCGTCATGTACCCCATGCCGACGCTGTGGTAGGCGACGGCGACAGCGTGCCTGTCGCCTACCACGACCGTCTCATCCGCATTGAAGAACAAGAAGACAACGACCTGACCAAGGCCACGCGCTACTGTCTGTCGCAGGGCTGGAAGCATATCGCCTACTTCGGAGCCACGGGAATGCGCGAGGACCACACCCTGGGGAACATCTCGCTGCTGATGCGCTACTACCGCGACTTCGGCATCGAGGGCGTCATGTTCACCGATTACGGTTTCTTCACGCCCATGAAGGGCGACCACACCTTCCGCAGCTTTGCAGGACAGCAGGTCAGCATCTTCAATTTCGGCTGTAGCACCATCCTATCGGAGGGGCTACGATGGGATTCATACGCCTACGAGCAATGGTGGCAGGGCACCCTGAACGAAGCCCTTTCGGCGTGTTTCACCCTGCAGGCCGACGGTTGTTATATGGTGTATCAGACCTGGGATGGGTCAAAGAAATAAGGCATTTTGCCGAAAAAAAAGCCAGAACCTTTGAAGGTTGGCATAAAATGCCTACCTTTGCGGCCTCTATAGCAAAAACCGATGCATGTTCCCTATATGAAGAGGCTGATTCTGGTCCTGTCGCTCCTGGCGACGGTCCCCACACTGATGGCCATTCCCGCGAAACGCGGGCGGTGGTCCACCATCACGTTGAGCGACGGCAGGGAGGTGCGTGTGGAACATGTGGGTGATGAATACGCCCATTGGTTAAGGGCTGCCGACGGTACGTGCTATGTGCAGTCCGGTGCAAGCTATGTCCAAGCAGATCCCACGGCGATGCTGGCGAAGCAGCAACGCCGCCTGCACAACAAGCTCCAAGTCATCTACGCATCCACCTCAGACGGTCTGGGCCAGAAAGGGAGGATGAGCCTGGGTGCCATCCCCAGCATCGGCGAATACACCATCCCCCTTGTCATGGTGCAGTTCCCGGATCTCAAGTTCAAGAGCAGCACCACCGTAGAGAAGATGTGGCGTTACTACAACGAGGAAGGCTACCATGACGAGGAAGGTGCGGTAGGATCCGTGCGCGACTATTTCAAGGCACAGAGCGGTGGTCAGTTCATCCCCACCTTCGACGTGGTGGGTATCGTCACCCTCCCCCACTCCTATCAATACTATGGTGCCAACAACAGAGAAGGCAACGACAAGAACCTCGACCAGCTGCCAGGGGATGTCATCGCCGCAGCAGCCAGTCAGTTAGGTGTGGACTTCACGCCGTATGTGGTACCGGCAGCCGATGAGAACCACGCCGAGGGCGTTCCGTTGCTGGCGATGTTTTACGCCGGCAAGGGTGAGGCCACGGAGGACTATTCTTCAGATTACCTATGGCCTTGTGAATGGGAAGCCGAAGAAGACCGTATCGGCAAAGGCACCTACAACGGTGTACATTTCAACAGTTTCCTTATCGGCAACGAGCTCCTCGGCGACAAGCTGATGGGTATGTCTGTGTTCTGTCATGAGTTCAGTCATGCCCTGGGACTGCCCGATTTCTACTGCACCGACTACTACTATGGCTTCGATGACCCCTTCGGTCTGTGGTCCCTCATGGATTCCGGTGTCTATGTGGACGATGAATGCCGTATGCCCACAGCCTACACCGCCTACGAAAAGAGTTTCCTGGGTTGGCTGGAACTGAAGGAGTTGGGCAAGACGGGCGTCGTCACCCTTCAATCTCCCGATGGAATCGCAGAAAATTCAGCCTACATCGTACGTAATAGCACCTATGAGACCTTCATCTTCGAGAACCACCAGCCCGGAACGTGGAGCCCCCTCAGTTTTGGTTCAGGGGTGCTGGTGACCCGCATTGCCTACGACAAAAAGGCATGGGAAGACAACACCATTAACAGGTTCCAGACGATGAAGCGTGCGTGTGTGATGACCGCCGATGGTGAGCGGATGTACTATTCGGCATCCCCATCGAACCTCTATGGCAACGACGTGAATGCCATCAACCAGCTGTGGACCGTGAATAAAACCCTTAAGAACATCGGTATCAAGCGAATCACGAAGAACGATGACGGCACCATCACCCTCGTGATGACCGAAGAGCACGCCCCCGGTACTGAGACAGGCATTGAGGAGGTAAGCGCAGAGCCGAGCAGTGCCGATGGTATCTACACGCTGTCAGGTGTGCGAGTGGCAGCGATACAGCACGGTGGGATGTATGTGGTGGTGAAGGGCGGCAAGAGCCATAAGATCCTATTTAAATAAGTCTTTTGAGCAAATTTAAAAAATATCAGCAAAAAATTGGTGATTATTCCATAATAAGCTGTATATTTGCAAACGATTTCCGTGAAGAATCGCAATTCCTGCCTTTTGTTTGGATGGCCTCCTCAAGAAAGAAAATCATCAAACTATATAATCATCCTAAGAACATGAGAATGAAATCATTGAAATTCCTGATGCTCGGCACCTTAGTCGGGCTGGCATCCTGCGGCGTTGACATGCCCCAAGAGAAGCAGTCATCATTCGAGACGATGACAATAAAGAAATCAGACATTGAGCTACCTTATAAGTTCAGTGCCAGGATGAAAGGCCAGAACGATGTTACGGTAACGCCCCAGGTCAGTGGTCAGTTGACCAGGATTTGCGTGACTGAGGGTCAGCAGGTGAAGCAGGGTCAGACGCTCTTTGTCATTGACTCGCGCAATGCCCAGTTAGAATTAGAGGCCGCTGAAGCCAACCTTCAAGCTGCGCAGGCTCAGGAGAACAGTGCTAAGCTGGAGTACGAGTCCAACAAGAACCTGTTTGAGAAGAAAATCGTGAGCAGCTATATGCTGAACAACTCCGAGAACTCCTACAAGCAGGCCCAGGCCGCCGTGGCTCAGGCGCGTGCTGCTGTGAACCGTGCGAAGGTGAACCTCGGTTTCTGCACCATCACAGCTTCCGTGTCGGGCATCATCGGTGAGATTCCCGTGCGTGTCGGTGATCAGGTGTCACCGCTGACGCAGTTGACCATGCTGAGCGGCAACACATCGATGTACGCTGAGATCTCTGTGACGGAAGCCATCATCGAGTCGATGGTAAAAGAAGGCGTCAAGGCCTCGGATGTTGAGAAGCATATCGCCAACATGCCCGAAGCAACGTTCATCATGAAGAGTGGTACAGAGTATCCCCATAAGGGTCGTGTAGCCAGCCTGACGGGTATCGTGAATTCCGCCACCGGTTCGCTGACCGCCAAGGTATCATTCCCCAACCCCGACGGTCACCTCTACTCCGGTATCCAGGGTACAGTGGTGATGAACTTCGAAGAAAAGGGTGTGATTGTCATTCCCCAGAATGCCGTGGTACGTCTTCAGGACAAGTCCCTGGTTTATAAAGTGAAAGCCGACAGCACCGCCACCGCTATGGACGTGACAACAGAAGATGCCGGCAACGGCGTGGACTTCATCGTCACCAGTGGTTTGAAGGTGGGAGACCGCATTGTGACCACCGGTGCCAATAATGCAACGGAGGGGCAGCAGGTGCTGTTCCCAGAAGAAGTAAAAAAGTGAAAAGTAATTTCGTTATAACGTAATATCGATATTTCGAAATATGAAGAACAATATTTTCATCAACAAATATGTGATGGCATGTGCCATCTCCATTGTGATTGCGCTAGTGGGCTACATCTCCATGAGCACGCTGCCTGTGGAGCAATACCCCGATATCGCGCCGCCCACGGTGAACGTCACCACGAGCTATACGGGTGCCGACGAGAACACGGTGATGAAGTCGGTCATCCAGCCCCTCGAAGAGGCCATCAACGGTGTGACGGACATGACCTACATGACCTCCAAGGCTTCGTCGAACGGCGATGTGGAGATTAATGTCTATTTCAAGCAGGGCGTTGACCCCGACATGGCTGCCGTGAACGTGCAGAACCGCGTGACCCGTTCCCAGGCGCTGCTGCCGGCCGACGTGAACAAGGTCGGCGTGAAAGTGGAGAAACGCCAGAACAACATCCTGCAGATCTTCGCCGTGAAGAGTGCCGATGGCAAGTACGACGAGGACTTCGTGTCGAACTACGTGGACATCAACGTCAAGCCGCGTCTGATGCGTATCACCGGCGTGGGTAACGTTCAAAGCATGGGTAACACCTACGCCCTGCGCATCTGGTTGAAACCCGACGTGATGGCACAGTACGGTCTGACGCCCAACGACATCTTCGCCGCCATCGGCGGACAGAGCTTCGTGGCCGCCGTCGGTTCGCTGGGCGAGATGTCGGACAACGCCTACCAGTATTCCATGCAATACAAGGGCACACTGAAGAGTGTTGAAGAGTTCAACGACATCGTGCTGCGTACCAGCGGCGGTGGTCTGTTGCACCTGAACGACGTGGCCGAAGTGCAGATAGGTGCCATGAGCTACAACTTCACCTCGAACATCCAGGACCGCCCAGGTGCTATGTTCATGGTCTTCGCGGCTCCGGGCGCCAATGCCACCGAGGTAAACGCCCGCATCAAGAAGGCATTTGAAGAGACGAAGCGTACGATGCCGGCCGGTCTGGAGGTGGTGACCTTGATGACCAGTGACGACTTCCTCTTCGCGGCCATCCACAACGTGGTGGAGACGCTCGTCATCGCCATCATCCTCGTGATCCTAGTGGTTTTCTTCTTCCTGCAGAACTTCAAGGCGACGATTATCCCTTCCATCTCCATTATCGTCTCCCTGCTGGGTACCTTCGCCATTGTCAAGATGGCAGGCTTCTCGCTGAACATCCTGACGCTGTTCGCACTGGTGCTCGCTATCGGTACGGTGGTGGATGATGCCATCGTGGTGGTGGAGGCTGTGATGGCGAAGATGGAGGGTGGCATCAGCGATGCACGCGAAGCCACCCGTCAGGCCATGAGCGAGGTGTCGGTGGCCGTCGTCTCGTGTACCTTGGTATTCATGGCGGTGTTCGTCCCCGTGATGTTCATGCCCGGCACGTCGGGTACGTTCTTCACGCAGTTCGGTGTGACCATCGCCTCGTCGGTGGGTCTCTCGTGCGTGTCGGCGCTGACGCTGTGCCCTGCACTCTGCGCCATCATGATGAAAGTATCGGAAAACGGCAGCCAGAAGAAGAGCCTGACCTACTACACGAAGAAGGCCTACGAGGTGAGCTATAACGCCGTTTATAACAAATACAGCAAGGCTGTCCACAAGTTCATCAAGCGCCCCGTCATTGCATGGGGACTGCTGGTCGTGGCCGCTATCCTGCTGGTGTTCTTCATGAGGAGCCTGCCTTCAGGCCTCGTGCCGCAGGAGGACCAGGGCGTGTTGCTGGTGGAGTTGCAATGCCCTGAAGGCTCCACGCTGCAGCAGACGCGTGAGATGGCCAGACTGGTGGAGGCGAAGGCAAAGAATATTCCGGAACTGGAGAGCTTCGCTGTATGCTGTGGCTACGGTATGTACTCCGGTGCAGGCTCCAACTACGCTACGATGATTCTGCGCATGAAGAACTGGGATGATCGTCCTGGCATGAACCACTACATCGAGCTCATCAGGTATCGTTTCTACTTTGACTGCCAAGACATCAAGAACGTGCGTGTACTGCCCTTCCAGATGCCGCAGATTCCAGGCTATGGTACGAGTAACGATATCACGCTGGTTGTCGAGGATCCCAGCGATGGTAACCTCTCGGAGTTCGCCAAGCAGACGCAGCACTTCCTGACCAAATTGTCTGAGCGCCCTGAGATTTCCTCGGCCATGTCCACCTACTCCGAGCGTTTCCCGAAGTATCAGGTGGATGTCGATGCGTCCCAATGCGACCGTGCCGGTGTGTCGCCTGCCGACGTGCTCAATACGTTGGGCACCTTCTGCGGTGGCGCGTATGTCGGCAACTTCAACCAGTTCGGTAAGGTCTATCGCATCATGGCTGCCGCCTCACCCGAATACCGTCTGGACCCGTCGGCGCTGAACAACATCTTCGTGCAGGTGAAGGACGGAAAAATGGCCCCCATCTCTGAGTTTGTCTCGCTGAAACAGATTGTTGGCCCATCGAACATTGAACACTTCAACCTGTTCCAGAGCATCACCTGCTATGTGAGCCCCGGCAACGGATACACCGAGGGTGATGTTCACAAAGTCATTGCCGAGGTGTTCAAGGAAGAAATGCCCAACACGGCGACCTATGAATATAGTGGTATGTCGCGCGAGGTGGAGGAGGCAGCAGGCTCCAATGCCACGGCGCTCATCTACGTCATCTGTGCCATCCTGATCTATCTCATCCTGGCTTCACTCTACAACTCGTGGTTCACCCCGTGGGCCGTGCTGCTGAGTGTGCCCTTCGGACTGATGGGTGCCTTCGTGTTTGCCTACTTTGGCTACACGCAGGGTCTGCCCGGAATGGACAACAACATCTACTTGCAGACGGGTGTCATCATGCTGATAGGTCTATTGGCGAAGACCGCCATCCTGATAACCGAGTTTGCCTCTGAGCGCCGAGCGCAGGGCATGGGCATCAGCGAGGCCGCCTTTGAGGCATGCAAGGAACGCCTGCGCCCCATTCTGATGACCGTTCTCACGATGATTATAGGTATGATTCCTCTGGTCATTGAAGGCGGAGCCGGTGCTAACGGTAACCGTGCGCTCGCTTTGGGTGTCATCGGCGGTATGAGTATCGGAACCCTCGCCCTACTCTTCGTTGTCCCCGCCTTCTTCATCGTGTTCCAGAAGCTACATGAGCGCTTCCAAGGTAAGCAGGTAGAAGTGGCGAAAGTGAAGAGTGAAGAGTAAAAAGTGAAAAGTGGAAAATAATCATTTCTTTTGAACTTTTGTCAATTATGAAAATCAAGAATATTTTCTTGGCTGTAGCCGTGAGCTTAGTGCTCACGAGCTGCGGCATCTATAAGAAGTACGAGTCGAAAGCGGAGATTCCCGCAGATGTCATGGGTGTCGAGGCAACCGGTTCTGCTGCCAATATGATTAGCTGGCGCCAGTTCTTCACCGACCCGCTGCTGCAGCAGCTCATTGAGCAAGCCCTGGCCAACAACACCAACCTAGCTTCAGCCCGCATCGCCGTAGAGCAAAGCGAGGCATCGCTGAAGGCTGCCCGTCTGGGCTACCTCCCCTCGTTTAGCCTTGCTCCCCAAGGCGGCCTGTCGAGCTTCGACCTCAGCCCCGTCAGCAAGACCTACAGTCTGCCGCTGCAGATGAGCTGGGATGTGGAGCTGTTCGGAACCATCACCAATAAGAAACGCGCTGCCAAGGCTGTGCTCCTGCAGGCCCAATGCAGCGAGGAGGCAGTACGCTCGAACCTCGTCAGTGCCGTGGCACAACACTACAGCATGCTACAGGTTCTGGATCGCAAGCTGGAAATCCTCATACAAACCGACAGCCTCTGGAACGCCTCTCTGGAAACACAGAAGACACTGTGGGAGAACGGCAAGGCCTATTCCACCGCCGTGAACCAGATGGAGTCGTCGTGGTTGAATGTGAAAACGCAGATTGTCGATATTCGCCGCAGCATCCGCAATACAGAGAACTCACTCTGCAAGCTGCTGGCCATCACACCGCAGCCTATCGCCCGCAACAAATGGGGTGCCCATGCCATTAGCTCCCCCATTGCCCTCGGCGGTTTCTCTGCGGAGATGCTCCGCAACCGTCCAGATATCCGTCTGGCCGACCATATGATGGAGGAAGCCTACTACAACACACAGACGGCGCGTGCCGCCTTCTTCCCCTCCCTCACCCTCTCGGGTACCATAGGTTGGACGAACAACGGTGGCGGTGCGATTGTTGACCCCGGCAAGCTGCTGCTCAATATCATGGGCCAGCTCATGCAGCCCATCTTCGCACGTGGTAAGTTGAGAGCAGGTCTCAAGATTGCCAAGCTGAAAGAAGAGGACTTGCAGAACAAATACGTACAGACAGTCATCAATGCCGGCAACCAGGTCAACGAAGCCATCGCCGACTGTCAGGCTGCAGCCGAGAAACATGAATACTACCAACGTCAGGTGGCGACGCTCCACGATGCCTACACCGGCACACATGAGCTGATGGACAACGGCAAGGCCAGCTATCTTGAAGTGCTCACGGCTCAGGAGACATTGCTTACGGCACAGCTCAGCGAGGCCATGAACATGTACAACGCCTCGCAAGCAGTCATCGCCCTCTACATCGCCCTCGGCGGCGGTGCTGAGTGAGGCTGCCGTCAGCGAACAATAAACCAGGGGTTGTGCAGGTCGGGCTTGTTGTAGGTGAGGGGTTTCCCTGTATGGGCATCCACCATCTCACGGCCTGCGGCCAGTGCGATGGCATGACCCGCTGCGGTGTCCCACTCCATCGTAGGAGCATGACGGGGATAGACATCCGCCTTTCCCTCAGCAACAAGACATATCTTCAGGCTGCTGCCTGAGGAGATGAGTTTCAGGTCGGGATGTTGACGTCGCAACTCCTCGATGAAATCGGCCGTTTCCGGCGAGAGATGGCTGCGAGAGGCAACGATAGTGAAGGGAAGACCCTCTCCCCGCTCCCCCGTGAGGGGGAGGGTCTCGCTACTCTCGAGGGCTGTGTGTAGAGAGGATGTGTCATCTATAGGGGTACTGGCGTCTATGGATGTTCGCCATGCACCAACTTTGTCATTTTCCGATAGTGGGCGTGTCTGGCCGAAATACAATGCACCGCCCCCATCCCTTCCCTTATGGGAGGGGATGGGGGTGGGTCTGTAGATAACACCCATCACAGGCGTTCCGTTCTCCACGAGGGCGATGTTAACGGTGAACTCACCATTGCGCTTGATGAATTCCTTGGTACCATCCAGGGGGTCAACAATCCAAAGCCGCGACCAATGACGGCGCTCCTCATAAGGCAGATGGGCACCTTCCTCACTGAGCACGGGAATCCCTGTGGGCTCTAAGAACGTCATGATACGCTGGTGGGCAGCTTTATCGGCACGTGTCAGGGGTGAGTTATCCGCTTTGAGCTCGATGCCGAAGTCGGCAGCAGGGTCGTTGTAGATAGAAAGAATATCGCGCCCCGCTGCGAGCGAGGCGCGAATGGCGATATCCAATAATGTTTGCATCATGGGGGGGAGAGGGAGATTGCCCGAGGGAGAACCCTCGGGAACAGTAACTAGTTGTCTGCGGGAGCGGCTTCGTCGGCTGCGGGGGCCTCGGGAGCGGCAGCGGGAGCTTCAGGAGCGGGGGCGGCTTTGGGGGCACGCATCTCGGCTTCAACGGCCTTGATCTTCTGACTCAGGAGTTCCACTTCCTCGCGAAGTTTCTCCACCTTGTGGTTCATCTCAGCTACAAGGCTGTTACCACTCTTGCTTGTGGCGTTGAGGAAGTTGAGGTTGTTTTCATACGTCTGCACCTCAGCCTTGCGAGCCTCAAAGATGCGCAGGAGGCGTTCGCGCTCCCGGCTGAGTGTACTCTCACCCTTGGCGACAGCCTGACGCACGCTCTTCTGGAACCCCTCGAGGCGACGGCGTGTCTGGCTGGCTCCGAACTGCTTGTAGAGCTCATCGGCCACGGCACGATACTCCTTATAAAGGCGGTCTTTGTCGCGGAAAGGAACATGACCTATCTCGTTCCACTGCGCCTGGAGTTCCTTGACTTTCTCGATGGTAGCCTGGGTTGCATCAGCAGCCAGCTCCCTGAGTTGCTCAATGATGCCTTGTTTGGCTTCCATATTAGCAGTCTCCTCAGCACGTTGGTCGGCACCAGCGGCTGTCTTAGCCTCGAAGAAATGATCACAGGCCTCGGTGAAACGCTTCCACAGCTGCTCGCTGTATTTGCGTGGAATAGGTCCTACTTCCTTCCATTTTTTCTGGAGATCGATGAGCTTGTTGGTGGTCTTGCGCCATTCAGTGCTATCCTTCAAAGCCTCAGCCTCTTCCACGAGAGCACGTTTAGCTTCGAGGTTCCCATTCTGCTCGTCCTTAATGGTACGATAGTACTCTGCCTTGGCAGAGAAGAAAGCATCGCAAGCATTGCGGAAGCGATCGAAGATGGTGCTGTTCTGCTTGTGGCCGGCGTAGCCTATGGTCTTCCACTCAGCCTGAAGTTCGATGACTTCCTTGGTCTTCTCCTCCCATGCCGCGAAGGTAGTAATCTCTGCGGTCTGGATGCTCTCCACCTTCTCACAGAGGGCCGTCTTGGCCTGCAGGTTCTCATCCTCCCGGGCCTTGATGGCTTCGAAGTGTTCCTGATGGCGCTTGTTGATGACGGTGCTGGCAGCCTTGAAACGGTTCCAGACATCCTCACGCAGTTCCTTGGCCACAGGGCCTATTTCCTTATACTCAGCGTGCAGTGCCTGCAGCTTGTTAAAGGCTGCGATGATATCCTCCTCATCCACCAGCTTCTCGGCCAATTCGATGAGGCGCTCCTTGGCGCTGAGATTTTTCTTGAAATCATATTCACGGGCTTCGCTATTGAGCTTCAGCAGATCGTAGAACTGCTCGACATAAAGCTGGTAGTTCTTCCAGACCTCCGTAGCACGCTCTGCGGGTACGGCCCCCGTTTCCTTCCATGCGGTCTGTAGTTGTTTGAACTCATCGAAGTGTGCATTGGCCTCTTCGGGAGAGGTTGCCAGTTCCTTGATGCGCTCGATGATAGCCAGCTTACGGTCGAGGTTCTCGGCTTTCTGCTTCTCGGCCTCTTCAGCCATCTGTGCACGACGCTGGCGTATGGATGCCATGATGGCCTTGAAGTTCTCTTCAGCGCCATCGACCTCAGCACGCCAGTCCTCGGGTGCTCCGCCCTGCTCTATGAAGGCGTTGCGCGCCGCTATCTGAGCGGCCTTGTGCAGTTTATAGAATGCTTGTTTGAGCAAATCCAGTTCACTCCTGTCGCCGCCGTTGTCCTCGGCTTGGATCTCGCGGAGACGTTCGACCACCTGTTCCTTGGTTTCATAGGTGGGTCGGGCTTCCTCGGAGGGCTCTGTTGCCTGTTGTTCTACAGCCTGCGTCTCGTCCTGTTCTGTGACGGGCGCCTGCGTTGCTTGTACTTCTGCAGCTTCCACTTCGGGGGTCGGCTGCAGTTCGTTGGTTTCAGTCATTGTGCTTACGATTTAGTAGCTAAAGAGGTTATTAATGCCGAAAAGGCTTGCAAAGAAAGTGAAAAATATCGGTATGGCCTAATAAAATAGCGAAAAAATGAGTTTACAGCCATGCTTTCCGCTTGGCATACCACCAGAAGAGGGCGGTAAGCGCGATGGAAAGGATGATGGCGAGGATGAATCCTACGGGGCTGGCCTCCATGCCGTTGCGCAAGTTCATACCGAAGAGGCTGGCCACCAAGGTAGGCACCATGAGGAACATGGAGATGATGGTCAGCGTCTTCATCACCGTGGACATATTGTTGTTGATGATGTTAGCATAGGTGTCCATGGTGGATTCCAAGATGTTGGAGTAGATCCCCGTGGTCTCGCGAGCCTGGTTCATCTCGATGCTGACGTCCTCGATGAGGTCGGCATCCAGTTCATCAACAGGCAGCTTGAACTTCAGTTTCGACAGCAAGGTCTCATTGCCACGGATGGAAGTGGCGAAGTATGTCAGTGAGTCCTGCAGACGCGAGAGTGCGATGAGGTCGGCATTATCCACCTTACGGTCGAGGTGCAGCTTGGCACCCTCGATGCGGGCGTTGATCTGCTTCAGCCGCTTCAGGAACCATACGGCAGTGGAGAGGAAGAGGCGGAATACCATGTCCACGGAGTCCGTGAAACCCACGCCACGCTTCTGCTGATAGGTGACGAAGTCTATCATCAGGTTTGTCTCGAAGTAGCACACCGTGATGCACACCTCGCCCTTGAGGATGATACCCAGGGGAATGGTGGTGAAGGGGGTTCGTGACTTCACCTCTTTGACAAAAGGAATACGCAGAATGATGAGGATCCAGCCGTCATCATAGTCGTAACGGGCGCGCTCTTCCGTATCGGCGATGTCGTCGAGGAAGTAATCAGGAATCCCGAGTTGTTGCTGTAAGAACTGTGCGTCGTCAGCAGTGGGACAGGTTACCTGTACCCAGCAGTTAGGCTGCCATTGGTCCAGCGTGTGCAGACCATGATTTGTGTTCCAGTAGGTTCGCATGGGCGTAAATGTTTTTCGTTTAACGTTTGGCGTTTAACGTTGAGGGCACCAAGAAGCCCGCCATGCGAACCTCGGTCCTCAATTCATGTTGTTACGTTGGTGATAATCGTCCATTTGTGATGTAAAGGATGGTTAAGCGCGGCAAAAGTAGTGTTTTTTTGTCGAACTGCCTGCAAAAAAGCACTACTTTTTTTTCTATACCGTAAATTTTGCGAATAAAACGGAAGAATCAAGTCTCCTCGAAGCAGAAAAAACCTTTGTTAATGTCAGTCTTCCTTGGTAGCTTCCTTGGGGGCCGCTTTGGAAGGCACGCTATCGAAGAGGCCATAAGTGGTGCGGAGCACGCGGAATTCAGTGCGACGGTTAAGGGCATTACATGCCTCCTGTTGCTCTTCGGGGAGTTTAAGGATGAAGGCCTCGGTGAGGGTGTCGCCTTCATGCAGGAAGGGGTACTGTTCTGCGATGCGTCGCTTGACAATCTTCGGACGGCTCTCGCCATAGCCCTTGGGTGTGAGGCGGTCGGCAGCAATACCGTGGGCGATGAGGTAGTTGACAACGCTCTCGGAACGTCGCTGTGAGAGACGCTCGTTGTACTGGTCGTTGCCACGGTAGTCGCAGTGAGCACTGAGTTCGATGGTCACGTTGGCGTTCTCGTTGAGGAGCGCTACAAGGCTGTCGAGAGCAGCAGTGCTGTTCTCGGTAAGTGCTGCACTATCGAACTCATAGAAGACATTGCGCACCAGCACAGGCGCACCAATGGGAGCAAGGGGGAACTGCAGGACATACTCATGGCTGATGCTGGAGGTATCGACAGAGAGCTGTTCCACATGGTTGAGGTAGCCCTTGCACGTACCGAGGAGTACATAGTCTACACGTGGCTGTACGACAGCCGTGAAGGAGCCGTCGCCACGCACGCTGAGTTTCTGATTCGTTCCATCATTGCCAATCATATAAACGAGACCTGCCGGCAGCTCATAGCCATCTTTCTCATACACCCAGCCCTTGATGGTTTGTAACACCTCGGGGCACTCGAAACTCATGAGGTGATCCCAGCCACGGGCATCGCCACGGTTGGTGCTGAAGAAACCACGGTTATGCACGCCCTCGAAGGTCATGCCGAAATCATCACCCGGCGAATTCATCGGGTAGCCCAGGTTCTTCACGCTCCACTCCTGTGTGGTCGTGTCCTGCTTTGCAATAAAGATGTCAAGGCCTCCCATGCCCGGATGGCCGTCGCTGGAATAGTAGAGGTCACCATTGAAGCGGAAGGTGGGGAACATCTCATCGCCGGGGGTGTTGATGGGCGCTCCCAGGTTCTCTACGCCACCGATGATATTCGAGCCGCTGATACCGATGCGCCAGATATCCTTACCGCCATGACCGCCAGGCATATCACTCACGAAATACAGCCATTCGCCATCTGGCGATACAGCGGGGTGGGCGAAGCAGGAGAGCGTATCCTTGCTAATCTTCAGCAATTGCGGTTTGGACCATGAGGCATCGCTGCGGTTAGAGGTATATATCTGAGCATAGCGGGGATATTCGGGGTCTGCGGCACAGTAGGTGAGAAACATGGTTTTGCCATCGGGCGAGAAGCAGCAAGCGCCTTCGTCGAGGGCTGTGTTGAAGTCGCCCTCCACCTTCTCCGGCGAGCCCCACTTGCCTTTGTCATCCTTGCGAGACACAAAGATGTCAGCGTACTTGGTACCCGTAATTCCCGAGAGGTCATCACCAGTGGCCTGCGGACGTGTGGAAGACCAGTAGATCTGATCCCAGTCATCGCCGAAGAGAGCCGGAGAGAAGTCTGCACGACGCGAGTTCAGCAACGGTTCTTTCTTCACGGTGTGAAAGGTGGGTTTCAGCTTCATCGCTGCCGCCTGCCGCGAACCCACGAGACCATTCATGGCAAGGGTGTCATTCTGCGGTGTGCAAATGGAGGGATAAAAAGCATAAAAGGTCTTACAGTCCTCCATGTAGCGCTCGTAGTTCTGAATGGCACCCTTGTAGTCGCCGTTCTTTTGTTGAAGACGTGCCAGACGGAGCGTAGATGAGAGGATGATGGCTTGTGCAAGGCTGTCCTCGGGGGAGACATCCTCGGTTGATGCCGAGGTCATAGCCTCTGTTGTGGGTTCAGGGAGGGCGTTGCCTTTACGGTTGCGTTTGCTATTGGCCCGGGATGGCTGAGAGTCAGCGTTCTTCTTGGAGCTCTTCTTGGTTGTTTTCTTGGAGGCTGCCAAGGCGAGGTCTGCCGCTTTCTTGCGGTCGGCCATTGCCTTTTCCATGTAGCGGATACCATTCTGATAGGCTCCGATGGCTTTTGCCGTGTAGTTGATACGCTGATAGCAATCCGCCATCTTGACGGCACGTTCGCCACGTTTGTCACGCAGTTTGGTGGGTGTCTTGCTGTATGCTGCCTTGTACTCTGCGGCAGCATCATAGTATTCGCCGAGAGCGTAGTACTGGTCACCCTTCTTCACACTGCTTTCCGCATTGCAGGAAGAGAAGAAAATGGAAAGATTGAGAAATGGAAAGATTGAAAGACACCACACAAGACAGCGCAGCGCCATCTTGTACGAAGAGTTTTTTTTATGCCATAAACAATCTTTCAATAGTTTACTGTTTCAACCTTTCAATATACATAACGCACGTACCTATTTATTTATTGTCCGGAGGCCGCGACATGTCGGTTGCTATTGTCCTGCATCACGGCCATGACAATCTCAGACACCATCTTCTTGAGCTCCTCGATGAAGGTCTTGGCGTCATATTCATGGCGTTCTATCTGACGCAGCTTCTTCTCCCAGATGCCGGTGAGTTCGGCACTTTTCAGCAATTCCTCATGAATAATATCGATGAGGGCAATGCCCGTGGACGTGGGGGCAATGCTCTTTCGCACCCGACGAATGTACTGCCTTTTGAAAAGGGTCTCGATGATGGCCGCACGGGTGGAAGGCCGTCCGATGCCGTTTTCCTTGAGTGCATCGCGCAACTCGTCATCCTCTACCAGCTTACCAGCCGTCTCCATGGCACGAAGGAGTGTCGCCTCGGTGTAAGGCTTTGGCGGCGTTGTCTGCTTCTCGGCAAGGTTCGGCTCATGGGGACCGCTCTCACCCTTCTTGAAGGCAGGCAAAGTTCGTTCGGCGTCAAGCGCCTCTTCTTGGCTGTCAGGTGTGCCCTCAGGAGAACCCTCGGGGACTGCAGCGGGAGCCTCGGCAGGCGTTGCGGGTTTCTTCTTTTCCCAAAGCACGCGCCACGCAGGATCAACGATGCGTTTTCCGGTGGCTTTGAAGGGAACAAAGTCATCAAACGTACCAGCTTTCAGGCCTTCACACCGCACCTCTCCCAACACCGTCGTCTGCTCGAATTTGCATTCAGGGTAAAAGACACCGATGAAACGGCGTGCGATGAGGTCATAGACACGTTTCTCGAAGTCAGTGAGGATTACGCTCGTAACCGGCACGGGCGTGGGGATGATGGCATGGTGGTCGGTGACCTTGCTGCTGTCGAAGACATTCTTCTTGTTCTTCAACAAGGGCTTGCCGCTGGCCAACAGGGGCTGTATGAAACCTGCATAGGGTGTCATCGAGGCCAGTATCTGTGGACATTTGGGATAGATGTCATCAGGCAAGAAGGTGGTATCGACACGCGGATAGGTCGCCACTTTCTTTTCATAGAGACTCTGGATGAGTTGGAGTGTCTGCTCGGCAGAGTAACCGAACTTCTTGTTGCACTCCACCTGCAGCGAGGTGAGGTCAAAGAGGCGGGGCGGAGCTTCCTTGCCAGCTTTCTTCTCTACGGAGGTAACCGTAAACGGCACCTCACGGATGGCAGCCAGTACCTTCTCGCCCTCTTCCCGTGTCTTGAAGCCACGGTCGCCCTCCTCCATGACAGCTGAGAACACCGTGTCGCGATACTTGGTCGTCAGTACCCAGTAAGTCTCAGGTTTGAAGTTGTCTATTTCGCGCTGACGGTTGACAATGAGCGCCAAGGTGGGTGTCTGCACACGTCCGATGCTGAGGATCTGGCGGTTCTGGGCGTATTTAAGCGTATAGAGACGGGTGGCGTTCATGCCGAGCATCCAGTCGCCGATGGCACGACAGAGGCCCGCTTCATACAGGCTTTGGTATTCTCGTTGGTCCTTCAGCGTTTGGAAACCCTCGCGGATGGCTTCCTCCGTCAGTGAGCTGATCCACAGGCGCTGCACTGGACATTTGGCACCGGCCTTCTGCATCACCCACCTCTGGATAAGTTCACCCTCCTGCCCGGCATCACCGCAGTTGATGATGCCATCGGCAGCCTGCATCAGCTTCTCGATGATGGAGAACTGCTTCTCGATACCTTTGTCATCCTTGAGTTTGATGCCAAAACGCGGAGGTATCATTGGCAGTTGTGCCAAGCTCCACGACTTCCACATCGGGGTATATTCCCCAGGTTCTTTCAGCTCACACAGATGGCCGAAAGTCCAGGTCACCTGATAGCCATTGCCCTCCATGAATCCGCCGCGGTCGTTCTTGGCCCCGAGGACGTTGGCAATGTCGCGAGCGACAGACGGCTTCTCCGCAATACAGACAATCATATAATGAATGCAGGATCAGACACTATGTTATTTGACGATTTTGCGATTCCCATGGATATAGATGCCGCGCTGCACCGGGGCGGACTCTATACGGCGACCGCTAAGGTCATACCATTTTTGGCCACCTTCGCCCCGCTGTGAAGGGGTGAGGCTGCTGATGCCCACGGCCTCTTTCAGCGTGAGCACGAAGTTGTCAAAGCCACAGATGAACTCCTCGGACTTGTGCTCGGCCTTGGCACCGATCATGACGGGCGTCACGCCATCGGCCTCGAAGTCGATGGTGACGGTCTGCCATTGGTTGAGGGCGGACACGGTGCGTGTGATACCTCCAACATAAACGGAGGCCGTGTTGTTGGCGTTCTTGGTGGCGAAGAGGTCGGCTGTGAGCTGGTACTTGCCCGCTTCCAGCATCACCTCCTGATAGTAGTTGAGCGTGCTGGCATCCCAACGCTGGCGCATCCAAAGCGTATGCTGTCCGCCCTTGCTATTCTTGGGCTGTGAGGCGAAGAATGCGCTGTACTGCTTGTCGGCGGCTGCGAGGGCATTAAAGTCGTTAACATCGCGCGGACCGTAATCAATGGTCCATCCCTTAGGCACATAGATGGCGCGGTCGTTGGTGACGCCGCTGCCACTCATGACGCTGTAGGTGTCCTCGAAGTCACCGTTGACGAACGTCGTGGGGTACTCCTTCTCCTCGTAGGGGATGTCCTGCAAGCCGCAGATTTCCTTCTGTGTCAGACAGACGTCGTAGAGGCTGAAGCCATCTATGGTACCACAGAAGTCCTGGTTGTTGTTAGCCTCAGAGCCTTCCCACCACTGGGTGCGACCGATGTAGTTACGCGTGTCCGGCGCTATCTCCGCCAGCATATATGGCTCGTTCTGGTTGGCAGTGCCGCTGGCATCCACCTCGCCGTTGATATAGATGGTGGTCTTCTTGGTGGCAGCATCGTAGGTGACAGCCATCTTATACGTGGTACCGGCCTTCAGCGTCGTGGCGCCGCTGACCATCGTCGTCGTTCCACCGTTGTATTTGATGCCTGCTGCGAGGGCGTCGGCACGCAAGAAGAGGCTGTTGCCTGAGGCGGAACCGAAGTCGTAGAGGCGCGGCTGCTTGGTCATCGTCTTGGGCGTCGCTGTGAGCAGGACGGTGTAGGAACGGAGGCCTGTGAGCAAGCCCTGGGGGGCTGTGACGTAGGTGTTCGTGGAGAAGCCAGAGGCGGTGTTCGCGGTCAGGTCGATGTGGTCGTTGGTGTAGCGCACATTCTTGGTGATGTCGCGCGCCAGTGCTTTCACAGGGAACTCACGGCTCTCCTCGCCGATGGTGGCGGTGAGGGTGACATTCTGGTCTTTGGTGATGGCGTAGAGCACACCGTTGTTGCTGATGACCTGCTCATTGTCGGAGGTCCATGTGATGTCAAGGCCCAGCTTGGAGGCAGGCAGGACGAGGTCCGTGCGCGTCTCGGCTGGGAGGTCGAGCATTAGGAGGGCATTCTTTGCCTTCTCGGCATCCAGCTCTTCCTGCAAGCCCTTGATGAGACTCTGCACGGTGAGGGGCGAGGCGCAGGCGTAGTAGTCGCTCTGCATCAGCAGTGTGTGGGGGAAAGTGTCGAAGTTGGCTGCGCCACCCTCCAAGGCTGTGGTCTCGATGACCTGATCGACGAGGCCGTTGCGATAGGTGGTGAGCACCTGGCCGTCATAGGTCATGGAAAGAATCCATGTCGCCACTTTCGTGGGGTGGTTGTCGCCGCTGGTGCCAGTGGAGTTGGTAGCCCAGTCGTCGCTGGTAAGCAGGCGGTTCTGGCTGCGATAGGTGGCATTGCCGATGGAGATGACGGGGTAGTTGTCGCTGTTGATGGAGTAAGTCATGTTGCCCAGCGTGAAGAGGGTGCTGGCGGCGTACTTCGAGGCATTCATGGCCATGGCCAGGTTGAGCGTTTTGTTCTTGCCGAGGCAGTAACAGTCCACGCGAGGGGCCATTTCATCCTCAGGCGTCAGCTCCTCGTTCCATGCACAGTCCATGCGGATATCTGTGGGATAGCCCTTGGGATAGTTCTTCTGCACCATCCAGTAGAAGTAATCACCGTTCATCCACGCCAGGCGCAGGGGTGAGTTCTTGGAACCCGGGATGACAAACGGGCGAGCATTGTTCTTGGCGGAGTTCTTCGTGATTTGCTCGCTGCCGCTCACCTGACCGGCATCGTTGATGGTGTATTTCCAGATTTCATAGACACCATTGCGGTTGAAGGCACCGTTGGTGGTGGGGATGCTGAGGTAGAGGTCGTTGACGTTGTCGGGGTCGAGACTCATGCCGCCGCTGTAGCAGCGCTCGGTGGCATTCCAGTTCTGGTGGAAGCCGTGGCCGCCTTCGGCCACCTTCGTGCGGCGCCAAGCACTCCCTGTCCAGCGGGCATACCAGTACTGATGCGTCGTCTTGGCATCGTCGATGTGGGGATAGGCAATGACGGGGTTCTCGTCCTTGTCGATGACAATCTGCCATAGCCAGTTGCGCACGCCGGAGGTGTTGTCAACGATAGCTGCCGGGTGGGCGCTGGCATAGCTGCTCTGTTTGTTGACGTTGTGAACGCCATTGGCGATGACTGAGAGTTGGTTACCCTTGATGTCGCGGAGGATGGGTCCGTTGCCGTGGTTGATGTCGATGACGTTGAAGTAGAGCCAGTCGGGCATCTCGTTGTCGGGGTGGCCAGTTGTGTATGAGAGGTAAATCTTGTCCTTGCCGTTGCTCTGGTATTTGGCGTAAGGCCGGGCGCCGGTCGATTGCACAATCTGCTTGGGACCGAAGTCGAAGGAACAGTTGTCCGAGGCGTCAGGCATTGTCAGGCGGGCGATGGTCGGGTGCCAGTTGATGCCACGCCAACAGAGGTAGATATGGTTGGGGTCGTCGCTTAATATAAAAGGTGAGGGATAGGTGGTGTTGTTGGCCGTGGCCAGACGCTTCTCCTCGCCGAGGGCTGTGATGTCGCCCGGCTTCTGCGAGATGCGATACCAGATGCAGGCCTCATCGGTGTGGCGTGTGTAGAAGATCATCACACGCTCGTCGGGCAGCACCACGAAGGTCGGGTTGTTGTGGTCGTCGGGCTGGAAGTAGCTGCGGATGAGCACATCTGTCTTGCGCCCCTTGACCCAGTCGTACTGCGTGGCTTTCACGTTGCCGTGGACATCGATGTATCCGATATAGGTGGCATTGATGGTGCCGCCTTCATTTTCATAGTGCAAGGCTCGGGGGTCGGCAAACCAGCACCAGGCGCCTTCGTCCGCCACTACGGTGCCGCTGTAAGCCTCCTGTGCGGCGATGGAAGTCCATGCCGTCAGGACTGTCAGAAATGCAAAAAAGTACCTTTTCATCGTTGTTTTACTGAATAATATTGGTGAATCTGGCGACAAAGGTAGTGAAAAAGTTTAAAGTTTGAGGTTTAAAGTTTAAAGTTTTTGACTTTCGGCGTTCTCTTTTATGAAATAAAGCGTACCTTTGCGCCATGAAACGCATAGGAATTCTCTCCGATACCCACGCCTATTGGGATGATCGTTATCTGCATTATTTCGAGTCTTGTGATGAAATCTGGCACGCCGGTGACATCGGCAGCACGGAACTGGCCGACCGCCTGGCTGCTTTCCGCCCCCTGCGTGCTGTGGTCGGCAACTGCGACGGCGGCGACCTGCGACGTATGTTCCCCAAACTGCTGCGATGGAACTGCGAGGGCGCAGACGTCCTGATGACGCATATCGGCGGCTACCCGGGCCGCTATGACTGGAGCATCCGCAACCAACTCTATGCGCGACCTCCGAAGCTTTTCATCTGCGGCCATAGCCATATCCTGAAAGTGCAATACGACAAACAGCTGGGACTGCTGCACATCAATCCAGGTGCTGCCGGTCTGCAAGGCTGGCACCAGGTTCGGACACTCGTGCGTGTGACGGTCGAAGAAGGAGCTTTCAAGGACTTGGAGGTGATAGAAATCCCCCGCAGTGATGATGAAAAACTTAAAATATAACAAAAAGAGGTACGCGCGCGAACTTTTCCTCTCACAAATTTGGCCGCTCCGACAAACTTGCTTACCTTTGTCCGCATTTTAGAAAAAAAACATTTATATTACATTTAAACCTTAAACATTTAACTCTACTATGGCAGATAGTAAAGAAAAACTCTTCGCGGACTTCACCGCCCCGACCCGCCAGGAATGGCGCGACAAGATTGAGGTTGACCTCAAGGGCGCTGACTACGAGAAGAAGATGGTCTGGAGAACCAACGAAGGTTTCTCCATGCAGCCGTTCTATTTGAAGGAAGACGTGGACAAGCTGCCCACCGTCAACGCCCTCCCGGGCGAGTTCCCCTTCGTACGCGGCAACAAGAAGGACAACAACGTCTGGTATGTTCGCCAGAACATTGTTGTCAATGATCCCAAGGAGGCCAACGCCAAGGCTTTGGACATCCTGAACAAGGGCATCGACTCCCTCGGTTTCCGTATCCCCGGTGACAAGGTGAACAAGGAGTTCATCGAGACGCTGCTCGACGGCATCTGCTGCGACATCGTGGAAGTGAGCTTCCGCACCTGCCAGCGCCACGTGCTGGAGCTGACCGACATCCTCGTGGCTTACTTCGAGAAGAAGGGCTACGACAAGGAGAAGATTGTCGGCGGCATCGGTTTCGACCCCATCGAGCGGATGCTGATGAAGGGCAAGGACACCACCATGCTGTTGCCCGAAATGCCGAAGCTCGTGGAGAAGCTGAAGGACTTCCCCAACATGCGCTGCGTGATGGTTCACAGCGACCTGCTCTGCAACAGCGGCGCCTACGTCTATCAGGAGCTGGGCTACGCCCTCGCTTGGGGTAAGGAATACCTGGAGCAGCTCATCAACGCTGGCGTGGATGTCGATCTCGCCGCCAAGAAAATCAAGTTCTACATGGGCATCGGCGGCAACTACTTCATGGAGATTGCCAAGTTCCGCGCCGCCCGTATGCTGTGGGCACAGATCGTGAAGCAGTACGCTCCCAAGTGCGACTGCGCCTGCAAGATGGTCATCAACGCCGCTACGACGACGTACAACATGACAGTCTTCGACAGCTATGTGAACATGCTGCGCTCTCAGACCGAGACGATGTCCGCCGCCCTCGCCGGCGTACACTCCGTGGTCGTCACACCTTTCGACGTTCCCTACGAGACACCTACTGACTTCGCCGAGCGCATCGCCCGCAACCAGCAGCTGTTGCTGAAGGAAGAGTGCCACTTCGACAAGATTGTCGATGTCAGCGGTGGCTCCTACTTCGTGGAAGAGCTCACCGTGGCCATCGCCAAGGAAGCCTGGAAGCTGTTCCTCGCCGTGGAGGAAGAGGGTGGTTTCCTCGCCGCTGTCAAGGCTGGCAAGATCCAGGAGGTCATCAACAGCACCGACGCCACCCGTCATGCCAATGCGGGCAAGCGTAAGGAGTTCCTGCTCGGCACCAACCAATTCCCGAACTTCACCGAGACCAGCGAAGGCAAGGAGCCGCTCTCCTGCGACTGCACTTGCAAGCACTCCAGCGATCCCGATGTGCCTGCGCTGAAGACCAGCCGCCTGGCTTCCGACTTCGAGACGCTGCGTCTCACCACCGAGAAGGCTGCCAAGCAGCCCATCGCCTTCATGCTCACCATTGGCAACCTCGCCATGCGTCAGGCTCGCGCACAGTTCAGCTGCAACTTCCTCGCCGCTGCCGGCTACAAGGTCATTGACAACCTCGGCTTCCCCACCGTCGAGGAAGGTGTCGAGGCTGCTGTCAAGGCTGGTGCCGACATCGTGGTGCTCTGCTCCAGCGACGATGAGTACGCTGAATACGGTGTTCCCGCTTTCAACGCCCTCAAGGCTGCCGACCCCAAGGCCATCTTCATCATCGCAGGCGCTCCCGCTTGCTCCGACGACCTCAAGGCTGCCGGCATCGAGAACTTCATCCACGTGCGTGTGGATCAGCTCAAGACATTGAAGGAATTGAATGCTAAGTTAGGAATCAAGTAATTTACAATTTAACGATTTACAATGTACAATTTATGTACAATTTAATCCATTTACGATTTTAATGACTAAAGAAGATTTACGGGAGCGTCTAACGGCTTTTGCCGTCAGGATTATCAAGATGGTGGATACGTTGCCTACCAGTATTGCTGGTAACGCAATCGCTCGCCAGATTGTCCGTTCCGGAACTTCTCCTTCGGCTAATTATCGTGCGGCTTGTTTGGCAAAGTCTGACAAGGACTTCGTGAACAAACTGAAGATGGTGGAAGAGGAATTGGATGAAACGAATCATTGGATTGATATCATCATGCGTAGCCAACTCATAGAAGCTTCAAGATTAGCACCGCTTTATCAAGAAAGTAAAGAGCTGCTGGCTATTATCGTCAAGACGATTACTTCCACTAAAGCACGGATGAAAGCCGATGAGGCAGAGAAAAAGTAAATAGCTCAATTGTACCATTGTAAATAAATTGTAAATCGTAAATAGCTAAATCGTAAATAGAAAGATGAAAAAAGATTTTAAATCCATTGATATCTTTGCTGGCATTGAACAGAAGAATGGTCAGCAATGGCAAAAGGAGAATGGCATCACTGCCAACTGGAAGACTCCCGAGCAAATCGATATTCAGCCCGTCTATACAAAGGAAGACCTCGAAGGCATGGAGCACCTGAACTTCGCTGCCGGTATTCCTCCCTTCCTCCGTGGCCCGTACAGCATGATGTACCCCTTCCGCCCGTGGACAATCCGTCAGTACGCCGGCTTCTCCACCGCCGAGGAGTCCAACGCTTTCTATCGTCGTAACCTCGCCAGCGGTCAAAAGGGCCTCTCCGTGGCCTTCGACCTGCCCACACACCGCGGCTACGACCCTGACAACCCCCGCGTCGTCGGCGATGTCGGTAAGGCCGGTGTGAGCATCTGCTCGCTCGAGAACATGAAGGTGCTCTTCGACGGCATCCCCTTGAACAAGATGTCCGTCTCCATGACCATGAACGGCGCTGTGCTCCCCGTGCTCGCCTTCTACATCAATGCAGGTCTGGAGCAGGGCGCCAAGCTCGAGGAGATGGCCGGTACGATCCAGAACGATATCCTCAAGGAGTTCATGGTGCGCAACACCTACATCTACCCGCCCGCCTTCTCCATGAAGATCATCGCCGACATCTTCGAATATACTTCACAGAAGATGCCTAAGTTCAACAGCATCTCCATCTCCGGCTACCACATGCAGGAGGCTGGTGCCACCGCCGACATCGAGCTGGCTTACACGCTGGCCGACGGTATGGACTACCTCCGCGCAGGTATCAACGCCGGCATCGACGTGGATGCCTTCGCACCGCGCCTCAGCTTCTTCTGGGCCATCGGTGTGAACCACTTCATGGAGATTGCCAAGATGCGTGCAGGTCGTCTCTTGTGGGCTAAGATTGTCAAGAGCTTCGGCGCCAAGAACCCCAAGTCCATGGCACTGCGTACGCACTCCCAGACTTCCGGCTGGTCGCTCACCGAGCAGGATCCCTTCAACAACGTAGGCCGCACCTGTATCGAGGCTATGGCTGCCGTGCTGGGTCACACCCAGTCGCTGCACACCAACGCCCTCGACGAGGCCATCGCCCTGCCTACCGACTTCAGCGCACGTATCGCCCGTAACACTCAGATCTACATCCAGAACGAGACGCAGGTGTGCAAGCACATCGACCCGTGGGCTGGTTCCTACTACGTCGAGAAGCTGACACAGGAGCTCTACCTCAAGGCTTGGGAGCACATCCAGGAAATCGAGAAGCTCGGCGGTATGGCCAAGGCTATCGAGACGGGTCTGCCCAAGATGCGTATCGAGGAGGCTGCTGCCCGCACACAGGCTCGCATCGACAGCGGTGTTCAGACCATCGTAGGTGTGAACAAGTACCGCCTCGAGCACGAGGATCCCATCGACATCCTCGAGATTGACAACACCGCCGTACGTCTGGAGCAGGAAGAGGGCTTGAAGAAGCTCCGCGCCAGCCGCGACAACGAGCAGGTCAAGAAGGACCTCGCTGCCATCACCGCCTGCGTGCAGGAGTTTGCCGATGGCAAGAAGAGCGAACACAACCTCCTCGACCTCGCCGTCACCGCCGCTGGCCACCGTGCCACCCTCGGCGAAATCAGCGATGCCTGCGAGACTGTCGTGGGCCGTTACAAAGCAGTCATTAGAACCATTTCAGGCGTGTATAGTTCAGAAAGCAAGGCCGACGCAGACTTCGAGGAAGCCTGCCGCCTCACCGAAGAGTTCGCAAAACAGGAGGGCCGTCGTCCTCGTATCATGGTTGCCAAGATGGGTCAGGACGGTCACGACTGCTCGCGAGGCTGTGGAGAACGACGTCAACATCGTCGGCGCCTCTTCCCTCGCCGCAGGTCACAAGACCCTCATCCCGCAGCTCATCGAAGAGCTCAAGAAGCTCGGCCGCGAGGACATCATGGTCATCGCCGGCGGTGTCATCCCCGCTCAGGACTACGACTTCCTCTACAAGGCTGGTGTTGCCGCCGTCTTCGGCCCTGGCACCAGCGTGGCTAAGGCTGCCTGTGAGATGATGAAGCTCTTGCTTGGCAAGTAAGCACCATCTCCCTGAAAACAGTATCGCCTGCATCGTATGATGCAGGCGATTTTTATTTATCAGAGCGGACCGCCCTCTTTCTTCAGCGTCTCCACATATTCGCTGATGCGGTGGAGCTCCTGTGGAATCTTGATTTGCTGCGGGCAATGGCTTGTGCATTGGTTGCAGCCGATGCAATGGTCTGCCTGGCGCAGGCGGGGCACACTGCGGTCGTAACCCACAAGAAAAGCCCTACGCTGCTTGCGGTAAGCGGGAGAACCTATGCTCTGTGGAGTGTTGCCTTCGCGGAGGCACTTGTTGTAGTGGGCAAAGATGCCGGGGATATCGAGGCCGTAGGGACAGGGCATACAGTACTGACAGGCCGTGCAGGGGACCTCCTTCTGGCCGTAGATGAGTTCAGCGATATGGAAAAGGAAGTCGCGCTCCTCGGGAGTGATGGGATGAAGCGGCGAATAGGTCTTGACATTCTCTTCCAGGTGTTCCATATATGTCATGCCGCTGAGGACGGTCAGGACACCCTCGGGTGTACCGGCAAAGCGGAATGCCCACGAGGCGATGCTGGCTTCCGGGTCACGCTGCTTCAACTCTGCAGCGATATCATCGTTGACCTTGGCCAGGCGTCCGCCCAGTAGCGGTTCCATGATGACTGCCGGGATGCCACGCTTATGAAGTTCTGCGTAGAGGGTGACAGCATCCACGTTTGACTGATTGATCTCGTTGGCATAAAACCAATCCAGGTAGTTGAGTTCTATCTGCACGAAATCCCAGTGGTAACGCCCCTCATCATGCAAATTCAACAGAAGCTGAAAGGCGCGATAGTCACCGTGCCACGAGAAGCCGAGGTTGCGGATGCGACCTTTCTGCTTCTGTTCCACGAGCCAGTCAGCAAGACCGTTGTTGAGGAAACGGCGCTTGCACACCTCAAGGCCACTCAGCTCCTCGTCCGTCTCAGGGTCGTGACCGCCACCGCCTGTACTGTGCAGCAGGAGGTAGTCGATATAGTCGGTCTGCAGCTCCTTCAGCGAGTTCTCGAACATCTTCTGCGACTCTTCGAGAGACCACAGATGGTTGTCGAAATTGGAGAGTTTCGTGGCAATGAAGTATTTGTCACGCGGGTGGCGCTTCAGGGCGATACCTGTGCAACGCTCCGAGAAGCCACGGCAATACACGGGGCTGGTGTCGAAATAGTTGACACCATGCGCCAAGGCATAATCCACTTGACGGTTAATCATTTCCTGATCGAAGGGACCCGTCTGCGGATCCTCCTCCGAACCTTCGGGGAGCGTCGGCAGGCGCATCATGCCATAACCGAGCAGGCTGACCTTGTCGCCTGTATTGGGGTTCACACGCATGGTCATGGCTGAGCCGTCAGCGGAATCGACGGTAGCACTACCACGCTTGCAGCCGCTGAGCAGAGCGGCGCCCGGGACGATGGCAGCACTGCCACCGGCCATATATTTGAGGAAGTTCCTACGGGATATATTTCTGTCTTTCATACCTTTTTCGATTATCTATAAACCATAAGCCCTAAACGAATTTATGCGCCTCGTGCCCTTCGACGTAGATGGCGCTGAAGGGGCGGGCGGGGCAGAGGTTCTCACAGGCACCGCAACCGATGCACAGCGACTCGTTGATAGCGGGGATGTAAGTACCGAGTTCGTCGTTGGGATCGAGGGGTACCATCTGGATGGCTCCCGTGGGGCAGTGGCGGGCACAGTTGCCGCATTCCACCTCATCATTGATGGCGACGCAGTTTTTCTTCACGAAGACAGCATGACCGATTTGGATGCTGGACTTCTCCTCTTGCTGGATGGGACGGATGGCGCCCGCAGGACATACCTCGGAACAGCGCGTACATTCAGGACGACAGTAGCCGCGCTCATAGGACATCTCGGGCTGCATCAGCGTGAGCAGGTCGCCGCTGGGCCGCAGCACCTGGTTCGGACATTGGGCCACACACAGCTGACAGCCCGTGCAATGCTGATGGAAATGGCTTGCCGACAGGGAACCCGGAGGCGTCAGCTTTGTCTTGCGCTCAGGTGCCACCTTGTCCTCGATGTCAGCCAGTCCACCATCCATCTTGGTCTTTACCTGCGCTAAGGCGGCAGCAGTGCCAGCCAGCCCAAGACCAAGCAGGAACGCACGCCGTTCCCCGTTGGGCTTATTAGCCCCATGGGTTCCATTAGACCCCTGGGCCTTATGCAGCCTTGGCGCGTCATACTTCAGCGCCCCGAACTTACAACTGTCCACACAATTGCCGCACACCACGCAGCGCGAGTAATCGACCGTGTGGTTCTTGTAGTCGATGCAGGATGCCTTACAGCTCTTGCTGCAGGCGGAGCAGTTCTTGCACTTGTCCTCGTCGAAACGGATTTTCAGAACCGAGAAGCGGGCGAGGAAGCTCAAGCAGGTGCCGACAGGACAGATGGTATTGCAATAGGTGCGACCGCCTATCCAAGCCAGCACTGCCAGCACAACGAAGGTGACAGCGGCAATGATGAACGTGGGCAAGCCACGCATCCACACATCAACGTGGTAGAAGGCATAGCTGTCATATTTCGCGGCAATGGCAGCCAGGACATTGTTGCCCCAGCCGTAAAGGGGCGCAAAGAGGTTCGCAGCGATACGACCGTAGCTGCTGTAAGGTGCCAACAGCGCCACAAAAGAGCCGACGCCGGCTACGAGGGCGACGATGAACAGCAGCAACACCGGATAGCGCAGCCACTTCATCTCCTTCGAGAAACCATAGCGCCCCACCTTATTATTCTTACGCGGGCGCAGGCGCGCGAGGAGGTCCTGAAGGATTCCCAAAGGACAGATGATGGAGCAGTAGATGCGCCCGAAGATGATGGTCAGCGCTACCAAGGCGATGATGACGCCCACATTCAGCGCCAACACCGAGGGCAGGAACTGAATCTTGGCCAACCAGCCAAGGTAGGTGTGAAGGATGCCAGTGACGTCAAGGAACAATAGCGTTATGCCGATAAAGACGATGCTGGCAAGGATGATTCTGATTTTTCTAAGCATATTGGGAGTTTAGGGGGGTAAGGGTTTAAAAGGTTTAAGAGTTCAAAGAGTTTAAGGGGTTCAAGGAGTTTAAGAGTTTAAGAGTTCAAGGGGGTCAAGGGGTTCAAGGAGTTCAAGGAGCACTCCCCTCACTCGCACGGCGCAAAGGGACCTTCACGCTTGAAGAACAGGAGAGGAGGCAGGGGGAGAAGTCCATTTTACAATCCAAATGCTGGCCTCATACAACAGCCAGATGGGGAGGGATACCACAAACAGCGTCATGATGTCGGCTGTAGGGGTGATCACAGCGGCGATGATGAGGATGGCCACGATGGCGTGCCGACGGTACTGCGACATCCACGAAGCTTTCAGCATGCCGAAACGGGCAAGGAGCCAGGCCACGACAGGGATCTCAAAGATGATGCCGAAGAGCAGCGAGAGCAGCAACAGCGTATCGACATAGCTGCTGAGGGTGAGCAGATTGGTGATGTCGGCGCTGACGCTGTAGGTGCCCAGAAAGCGCACGGTCAGTGGGAACACCAGCAGGTAGTTGACCACCAGTCCTATCATGAACATCGTGTAGGAGGCGCCAATCAAACGGATGCCGGCACGCCGCTCATTGTCGTACAAAGCAGGCGAGATGAAGCGGAACAGGACGTAGATGATGTAGGGCGAGGCCACCAGAAGCCCGGCCACCAGAGCGACCTTCATGTGGATCATGAACTGTTCGGTGAGTTCGGTGTTCACGAGGTTGATGTGGAAAGGCTCAGCACCCAACCAGCGGTACGTGGGGAAGTCGCTGCTACGCGGCCACAACACCAAGCGGAAGAGCCAGTCCTTCATGCTGAAAGCACCGATACCCATGACAACGCCTGCCACCAGCACCTTGATAATGCTGCTGCGCAGGACATCAAGATGATCCCAAAAGGTCATCTCCTCCTCCATTACTGTGCTACTTCTTTGGTGTTGGTCGTAGCCTTCTCGTCTTTGGAGGCTTCCTGGTCGATGCCGTTCATGCCGTCCTTGAAGCTTTTGACGCCCTTACCGAGGCCCTTCATGAGTTCAGGGATTTTTTTGCCTCCGAAGAGCAAGAGCACGACGATGCAGATAAGAATGATTTCGGGAGTTCCTAACATAGTTATAAGATATTAAGTGTTGATTTTGGGGGCAAAAATAGATGTTTTTTGCGAGAATATCGGTCTTACCATGAATTATTTCGCATGAAAGCGACTGCTTTTTACAAATATTACCTATCTTTGCACCCGTAAAAGCAAAAATAAAACCAATCATAACAAACGCTTAAATCCACTAACGAGTATGAAAAAACTAATGATGCTTTTCTGCGTCGCACTCATGAGCGTCGGCGCTTCCGCACAGGAGTACTATGAAGAAGAGGAAGAAGGCGCCAAGGCTGGCGACTGGGCTATCGGCCTGAATCTCGGCATGGGCTTCGGCGGCATTCCCACGGTGGTCAACCACGACATCACCGAAGGCTATGTGAATTTCGGTTTGGTTCCGAAGGTGCAGTACTACGTCACCGACGCCTTCCGTCCTGAAATCTCCTTCAGCTACTTCATTGAGAACAAGCGCCAGAGCTTCTGGGACATCAACCTGAATTTCCACTACCTCTTCCACATGAAGTATGGCATCTACATCTACCCCATCATCGGTGCCACATTCCAGCACTACCACTACGACTACGCCAAGGATTCCGCAACCAGGGCTGTCTTAGAGGCTGGAGGTATAAACTTCAAAGGTAACGACTGGCACTTCGGCCTCAATGCAGGTGCAGGTGTGCAGTATGACATCACATCCAATCTTTACGCCAACCTTGAAATGAAGTACCAGTATGTGAAGGACTACGGCCGCGGCGTCCTGCAGCTGGGCATCGGCTACCGCTTCTAACGATATAGGTCACATATCAAAAAAAGAAGGTTGAGACTATTCCGTCTCAACCTTCTTTTTTGCTTCTTCGCGCAAGTCCTTCAATAGTGGTTGCAGATAGACAGCCGCGGGTTCTGCCGTCTGCACGCTGAGCGTGATGTCGGCGCCCAAACCGCTTAATATCTCGAACTGGAAGTCGGGCGTATTATCAAGGTCTGCAACGGTTGTCGGCTCCTTTCCCTCTAAACGCTCAGCACACTCAGCCGCCATCGCCTCCAGCTTCAGCAGCCACGGACGGATGTCACCGTAGAACAGGCGGTCAGGCTGTCGGGAGGAGGTGACCATACCCTTCATCGTCTGACAAGCCGCCACCACACGCCTCAGTTCGTTCACCAAAGCCCAGGGCTGCGGGCGCCCTTCTGCCACAGAACGGCGATAGTTACCTACGAGATATGCCAGGGCATCGCCGTCGAAGTAGCGAAGATACGGTGCCAACTTACGCAGAGCCGCCGCATACGTCGTGCCTACCACTGCCGGAAGGGCAGCCTCCCAGCTGCGGTGGTTGTCGAAGGCAGCGTTGTTCCAGGCATAGTCGGCGATGCTGAACAGCGCTATCTTGGAGGCCTCACCCTGCTGCATGGGGTTGCTGATGAGCGTAGAGGTTCCCTGCAGTGATCCCTGTAGCCGATCCAGCGTGATGATATGTTTCTCGTCGCTGAAGTTCGCATAGGTGTCCATGGGGAAGAGTTTGGTGACATCGTTGTCATTGCAGGGGTAGTTCCACCACCAGCTGGCATCACGTCCCAGCCACTCGCGCACCACGGCGAGGTCGGCATTGTTGGGCACCGACCACACGTTGCGTCCTGTGATATAAATGCGCACCTTCTCAGGCACGCTGCTCAAGGCATTGAAGAAGCGCTTGCCCTGCTCCGCCGAGACCCACGAGAAAGCATAGAGCTGCGGCACATAGTGCAGGGGGCGCACGGTATCAGCAGGCGCAGATTTCGGCCCATTCCATCGGGCATCTATGCGCTGTTGCAACGCTGTCAGACGGTTGGCACCCAGCTGCAGCGTGGCATCATCCGACGGTACTCCCACATCATCCACGAAGACGCCGAACTGTCGCACACCCAGTGCGTGCATATCACCGAACTTATGCATAATCTGATCCATCACCTCCTGGTTGTTGGCATCAGTGAAAGCCGTTCCCGGATGAATGGCCCAGATGAAGTTCACCTTCATGGCCTGCCCCGTCTCCGCAATATCACGCAGCATATCCTGCGAGAGATAGCCGATTCGCAACTGCTCAGGCGTAATCGCAGCAGGGTACGGCTCCGCCCATTTCTGCGAGTGATACGGGTCAGACTTGGCGCCGTACATATACGTGTTCATCTTATAGCGCGCCATGAAGCGGAACAGATCCTTGGTCACCTCAGCGCTGTACGGCACCCCGTAGTAGCCCTCAATCACCCCGCGGTCGCGCACGTCGGCATAGTCTTCGATGCACACACAAGGCATCTCCTGACTGCCAGCGTCGAGCATCTGCTCCAACGAGGCCAGGCCGCAGAACACCGCGTCCGTGTGCTCGCCCCATATCAGCACCTGCGCCAGCCCCTGCTTGTCAGCGGTGAGGCTGAGCACATGGCGGTCGTATTTGGGCTGTGAGAACACCGTTGCGGGCAGCCTCAGACTTGTCGCCTGTTTATCCACCACGCCGCACGAGGTATGGATTCCCAGCAACACATTGCTCTGTCCGCGTTGGGGGCGCGCCGAGCGCGTGACCTTCAGGCCATGCTCTTGCAGCACACCCACAGCCCTCGCCACCGTGGCTTCGTCAACGCCGACCTCAGCCACCACATTGACGGTGGCAGACATACGTCCCCGGCCCTCCACAGCCGTTTGTCGTTGAGGAACAGGATAGATCGTGTACACTCCCGGCCACGCCATAGCAGCCAGTGTCAGACAACAGGAAAAGAGAAAAGCTAGAGGTCTCATCATAGAAGCTATTAAGGTTTCACGCCACAAAAGTAATCAATATTCACGCTCAAACAAAAGAAAAGATGAAGTTTGTTACATAACCCATCATAAATACCTGACCATCGAGGGCCACGGCACCTAAACATGTGTGTACAGGTCCTTTTTTGACGTGAATCCATGACACAGGCGGCCTATTTTGAATAAATTTTATTGAACGGACACATTTCTTCTATTTCGATGCCGTTTAATAAGAATAAAAGCGGTACTTTTGCAAGCAGAAATCATCAAAAGAAAGATATGGATTCATTCATGTTCTTAGGCTTCGGCCTTCATGCCTGGATCACCATCGTGACGGTACTGGGTATGTTCACCATCCTGCTGTTCACCAAATGGCGCAGCGACATTGTCTTCCTCGGGGCCATCGGCGTGCTCTTCGTCACGGGCGTTCTCGACTCTAAGGCAGCCTTCTCGGGCTTCAGCAGCAACTCGGTCGTCACCGTCGGCGTACTGTTCGTGGTCGTCGCCGGCCTGATGCATACCGGTGTGCTGCAATGTATTGTCAGATACCTGCTTGGTACGCCCGATAGCTACGCGAAGGCGGTGGTGCGGCTGATGCTGCCCGTGGCCGCCCTCAGCTCGTTCCTGAGCAATACGACGGTGGTGTCGCTCTTCGTCAACATCGTCAAGATGTGGTCCAAGAAGCTGAATATCTCGCCCTCGAAGCTGCTGATACCCCTGAGCTATGCCTCGGGCATGGGCGGCGTCTGCACCCTCATCGGCACACCTCCGAACCTGATTATCAGCGGCCTCTACGAAGAGAAGACGGGCGTGGCCATGAACATCCTGACGACGACCATCCCCGGTCTGTTCTGTCTTGGCGTCGGCGTGCTGTCGGTCATCGCCATGCGCAGGCTGCTGCCCGACCGCAAGGCTCCCGAGAGCGCCTTCGAATCCACGGATGAATACACGGTAGAATTGCAGGTTCCATCGGACAATCCCTACATCGGCATGACGCTGCGGGAGGCCGGCCTCTTCCATGTCAACGGCGGCAGCCTGATAGAGCTGTACCACTTCGACGATGTCCCATCGCCCGTCAGCGAAGACGAGCCCATCATGGGTGGCGACCATCTGGTCTATGCCGGACAGATTGACGAGCTGATAGAGATGGCATATAACCACAAGCTGGTGAGCGCCGACCACCACATCTTCTCCATGAGCGAGTTTGAAGATCAGAACTACAAATTGCGCACGGCCTACGTCAACTTCAGCAGCAGCCTGATAGGGACGACCATCGGCGGGAGCACCTTCGAGAAAGATAACAACGTGATGCTGGCGGCTGTAGCGCGAAGCGGCGAGCGCATCCAAGAGGCCCCGCGAAAGGTGGTGCTGCAGGCTGGCGACACACTGCTGCTGATCTGTCCGAAGCACATCAATGTCAACACCGTTGCCTTGAAGCGCGACCTCCACTTCTTCGACTCCGACGCTGTGCCCAACATCGACTCCAGCACCCTCATCTCCACCATCATCATGATTGCCATGGTGACCATCTCGGCCCTCGGCATCCTGCCGCTGTTGCAGTGCGCCTTCCTCGCTGCCGCCGCCATGCTTCTCTTCCGCTGCTGCAGCATGGATCAGGCGATGCACGCCATCAACTGGGACATTCTCATGGTCTTTGCCGGCAGTGCCGTCCTCGGCATCGCCATCCAGGACACGGGCATCGCCGAGCGGCTTGCCAACGGCATCCTGGATGTCTGCGGCACCAGCCCCATCGTGGTGATGACCGCCATCTGCTTCGTGGCCACCTTCATTACGGAATTCATTTCGAACACGGCCGCAGGTGCGATGTTCTTCCCCATCATGTACGAGGCCGCCGACAAGTTGGGCTACGACCCGTTCCCCTTCCTTGTGGCCCTGATGATCAGCGTCAGCAGCAGCTTCGCCACCCCCATCGGTTCACCCACGCACATGCTTGTCTATGGTCCTGGCGGCTACCGCTTCAGCGATTTCATGCGCATCGGCTTGGTGATGAACATCATCATCCTCGCTGCCAACATCCTCATCGTCAACCTCGTGTACCCCTTGACTCCCCTACCCTAACGGCCTTATCTTCTGGGGTGTTCCACCGGTGGAACTCGGTTTTGCCACCAGTGGCAAAACGCTACGCAGCCTGCTGTGAAGCTAAGAACACCCTGGTGAGCGGAGCTAACGAACATGGAGCATATTATATTTCCTGATCTTCTCCAGCATCATGGCGTTCCACTTCTCATTTCCAGGCAAGTGGTATCGGCAGTTTCCTGTCGCAGAGGGTGTGAAGATGGTTTCGGCCTTGGGCGTGAGGGTCACGGTACCTCGTTCTGAGAGAGAGAAGGAGGCATCGCCCACCGCATGAATGACGGCCATGGGATCCCACATCTTCTGCCCTGTGTTGCAGTTGCAAGTCATATAGACCTGCTTGATGGGGTGGACATCGGTCCATGAGATCTCACTAATGACCTGTTCGGGCTTATACTCCACTTCCTGTCCTACTTCCATCGGCGAGAAGACCATGTCCACCTCCCTCGGCCATAGACGGAAAAAGGTCTGGGCGAAGGTGATGCCCTGAGCGAAGTTGAAATCCGGCTCAACAGACTTGCCGAACACGCCGCCCATGATGTAGAGGCATTTTACTTTCTGCCTTACAAGTTCCACGCCGCTGAGCGGTGAGATGTCGTCGGCTTCTGACTCAAGCAGAGCAGCCAATGCTGTGACGAAGCCTACGGAGCAGATGCTCACAGAGTGGTCGGGCTGTGCTGCCAGCAGTCGGCGATAGAGCGTGTGGCCATCGGGGAGTGCGGAGTAGTCGCTGACGGTGCGACGGAACATCGGCTGATTGTCGCCAATCGTGTAGGTCGGCAGTGCCTTATAGTCTATCCATACCGGCGGATTGCTGATGCCCTTGCGCACCAGTCCGATGGGCACATTGGGATGGCCAAAATACGTGTTCATCACATCGGCCACAGCTGCGCATTCCTCGCCTACGCGGTCCACCACCACGCCCAGCAGCTTGCAGCGTCCTTCCTCCTCATAGCGATAGAGCAACTCCAGGGCAAAGAGGTCGTCGGCCGAGGAACCTATATCGGTGTCTAAGATGACGAGCGGTATGCCCTTGTATGCTTTATTGCCTTCATTGGCAGAGGATTTATCATCGGAACACGACGGCAACAACAGCGTGCCGCATAGCGTCAGGATGGAGACAAACGACCACATTTTCTTTTCAAACATTGTGTTTATTTCTTTGTGCTTATTTCTTGTTAGATAGATCTTGAACAATAGCGCCAAAAGGAGCCATTACCTTGGACATAAAGTCTGCAGTATGACAAACTTTTCGGCGCGAAGTTACGACTTTTCCACGAATTACGGGCAACTTGTCATCTTAAATAACGTCAAGCATACGATTATTGCCCCATCTTTGCCTCAAAGGGTCACCTTTAATGCTGTATTCTGTGCGGTGTGCGATGTTTTTTGTTAAGAAATATTTAAATTCTGAGAGTTGTGACTCAAAAAGAGAGGTGGGCAATGAAAAAATGAAGGTTTCGTGCGGGCGTAATGGAATAATGTGTAATTTTGCAGGCAAATAGATAAACAGAATTTAGATAAACAGTATTCAATATGAGTAAGTGCAAGATTTGTTTTTCTACGACACTTCTCTGCCTGGGCTTGCTGCTGGCGGGGTGCGTCAATCAGGAAGAACGCCTGCGCCAGCGCGCGGCAGAGTTATGTAAGTACGTCCCGGATCATGAACTGTTAGCGCAGTCGAAAGACTACATGACGGCAGACTTCTATGCTGTTCTCGACACGCTGTTCAACCTGCCGGAGCACGAGGCCATGGACCACGAGTGGCTCTACTATTTCGTAACCGGCAACGGCGGCACGATTGCGGACTTTGAGGTCGTGGGCGTACAGCTGACGGACGAGACGCACGCGGTGGCTACCGTGCTGGTGCGACAGAAATGGGAAGACGGTTCCTTGGATTCGGAGAGCGAAGCTGAAGAGCATCGCCTGTATATGGAATGTGTGGACGGGCAGTGGCTGATGTCGGATTTCGACGAACACAAGGCTGACTGCATCCGCCACATCGCCATCAACCGCCGCGAGCAGACCGTTCGTGCTGCCATCAGCGACTATCTGGTTCGCGAGATAGGAGAACACTACCTGCAGGGCGAGCTCTGCATTCCGATGCTGATGATTGCCGCCGAGGACGATGAATGCCAGCCGATGCGCGTGTGGGGCGACTTCTGGGTGTTCTGGTATGATCAGGTCGGCGATACGCTAAAGACCGTATCGGGCGGCAGCCACCCCGGGCTCATGACGTTGTCCAAGAAGGATGGCCGCTTCGCCGTGACAGGCTTCGAGCGCGTGGAGGACGGCTCGCGCTTCCTGCCCACCGCCCAGCGCATCTTCGGCGAGCATTTCGACGTGTTCCAAGACATGCACTCCAATGAGAATGTCCGCGAAGCCGTCCGCAAGGAACAGCTTCAGGAGTATGTGCGACAGCACAACCTCCCCATCCGCTACTATCAGGACTACGGCTGGCCCGCCGTGGAGCTGTAACGCAGAACAGATAACCAAATCCAAACGATTATGAATATAGGAGACAAGGCACCAGAGATTCTGGGCAAGGACGAACAGGGACGGGACATCCGTCTGAGCGATTACAAGGGCCGTAAGTTAGTGCTCTACTTCTATCCGAAGGACAATACGAGCGGCTGTACGGCAGAGGCTTGCAGCCTGCGAGACCGTTATGATGCGTTGCAGGGTGCAGGCTACGAGGTTGTGGGCGTGAGCAAGGACTCTGCGGCCTCGCACGTGAAGTTCAAGGAGAAGCATGCGCTGCCCTTCCCGCTGATTGCCGATGTCGATAAGACTCTGATGGAGGCGATGGGCACGTGGGGCGAGAAAGTGATGTACGGCAAAAAGACGATGGGCACCATCCGCACCACCTTCGTCATCAACGAGGAGGGCATCATCGAACAGATTTTTGCCGGCAAACAGGTGAAGACCAAAGAGCACGCTGACCAGATCCTCAACGCATAGCCATAAATCTCTTTAACACCAATTTCCATAATGGCCATCATTTATGGAACATAAATCAGAGTTAAATCTGAACTTAAATTCTCTTTTCTACAACGAATTTCACGAATTAAACGAATTATTTCAGCTCAGATGACTCAGATTTTCTTGGAGCGTTGCGATAAAATGAATGACGCCCCTGCTGGGCAATTCGTTAAGATTTATGGCATGATTTTCTGAGATTTAAGTTCCGATAAATTCGTATAATTAGTGAAATTCGTTGGAAAGCTGCAGCTTTGCAGCAACAGTTCCCGCCACGCCTCCTAACAATGCGTACCACGGCGGGACTTCGTCATTTATAAGGGCATGAGATATAACAAGCTTCTTCCAATGACGAGTCCACGTGCGCTGTGCGGACTGTTTTTGTTAAGAAATATTTAATTTGAGGGGAGGAGAAGGTGTGTTTGTGGAAGTTTGTGTAGTTTTGTGCACGAAAACGCGAACATGATAAAAAGAATACTAAAATGAAGAGATTTGCATTTGTCATTGGCGCGCTGCTCACGATGGGTATGGCGCTGGCACAGGAGCCTTCGACAGGCTCAGACGCCGAGATGGCTACGTTCCGCACATGGGCGCTGACACCGCCGATGGGTTGGAACTCGTGGGACTGTTACTACTCAAGCGTCACGGAGAAGGAGGTGCTGCAGAACGCGCAGTACTTAGTGGACAACGACCTGGTGAAATGGGGCTGGGAGTATGTGGTGGTGGATATCCGTTGGTACTGCAACCACCCGTCCCTGGGCGGCGGCAACTACAACCAGCGCGGCGACCAGGAATATGTGCTCGACGAGTACGGGCGCTATCTACCCTCCCCCACCCGCTTCCCGTCGTGTATGGTCGAGGGCAAGAACGAGGGTTTCAAGGCGTTGGCCCAGAAGATTCACGACATGGGACTGAAGTTCGGCATCCATATCATGCGTGGCGTGCCGAAGAGCGTCGTAGGCAGCAGCTATAAGCTGAAAGGCAGCGAGAGCACGGCGTGGAGTCAGGTGTATAACGGCACTACCTCGCCTTGCACATGGCTGAAGGACAACCTGCTGGTCAGGAACAATGCGGCCGGACAGACCTATTATAATAGTATCATGGACCTCTATGCCGAGTGGGGCGTAGACTTCCTGAAGATTGACGACCTCTCGCGGCCGTTCTATACCGACGAGATTCACATGATCCGCAAGGCCATCGACCAGACGGGCCGCCCGATGGTGCTGTCGCTCTCGCCCGGTAAGACGCAGTACCAGTATGCCGAGGAGTGTCTGGGGAACGCCAATATGTGGCGCATGATGGATGACCTGTGGGACAACTGGAGCGCTGTGGATGCCGTGTTCAACGAGGCGCATGCCTGGGAGACGGTGACGCGGCCGGGCAACTATGCCGACTGCGACATGCTGCCCTTGGGACAGATTGCGATGACCATCGGCGATGCCGGCTACACCGCTGCCGACGCAGGGCGCTGGACGAACCTCTCGCAGAACGAGCAGCTGACGATGATGACGCTCTGGGGCATCTGTCACTCGCCCCTGTTCTTCGGCGGCGAGATGACGAAGAACGATGCCTTCACGCTGTCGCTCCTGAACAACGAGGAGTACCACCAGATGCACAAGTACGGCGAGGAGGCTCACGAGGTGATGAACGACGAAGACAACGGCCGCGTGGCGTGGACGTCGCACATCGGCGACACGCGCTACCTGGCGCTTTTCCAGCGCGATAACAACCGTTGGGTGGTGGGCAACAAGGCGCTGTACAAGAGCGAGGTAGTGGCCTACACCACCGACGGACATGCCGTGGACGTGGACATCGAGTGGCCTGAGGGTGAGAAGACGCTGGTGCTGGTGGTTGATGACGGCGGCGACAACTACAACTACGACCACGGCGACTGGATCAACCCCACACTCGTGCTGCGCAACGGCACAGAGGTCGCCCTAACAGGCACGTACAAGACGCGCCAATATACGAAGTCGTATTTCAACCGCGTGTATGAGAACAAGAATGTGGATAACGGCGGTAAGATGAAGGTGTTGGGCACGGCATACGACCGTGGCTTCTCCACCGATGCCAACGCCGCCATCTTCTTCACGATCCCCGCCGACATGGATGTCGTGCGCTTCAAGGCGTTGGCCGCTGCCGACGACAGCGGTATCGGTCAGCAGGGCGCCACCACGAGCATCCGTTTCATGGTGTTCGCCCAGAACCCGCTCACCGACGAACAGGACGATGCGGCAGCGCGCTCAGGGCTCATCAGCCGCACAGGCACGAAGAGCAAGACGTTGGAGGCCGATATCGCTGATGCTGAGCAGCTGAAGATCGTGGTCAGCAACTGGGGCGACGACTTCGCGTATGACCGCGCCAACCTCATCAACCCCGTGCTCATCGATGCCGAAGGCCATGAGACGTCGCTCACGACGCTGTCCTATACGTCCTATAAATCTGACTGGGGCTCGCTCCACGTGAACAAGAATGTCGAAGGCGGCACGCTCAAGGTCGAGGGTCAGAGCTACGCCACCGGTCTCGGCATGAACGCCCAATGCACGCTCATCTACGATCTGCCCGCAGGGCACTCGTGGAAGACGTTCCGCGCCCTCTGCGGCTACGATTCCAGCTGCGACATCGACAATAGTTCTTCATCGGGAACCACGATGGAGTTCATCTTCTACGTCACCAAGAACGAATCCTACACCTTCGACCTCACACAGCTGGGCTACACCGCCACAGAGGCTGTTCCCGTTCACGACATCTGGAGCGATGAGGACCTCGGCACCTCCACGGGCCACCTCAGCATCGCCGTTCCCAGCCACGGCGCAAAGCTCCTGCGCCTGGGTGACAAAGCCAACACCACAGGCATCAACAGTCCAGCCACCCACACTGATTCAAGTTCCAAGTTTCAGGTTTCAAATACGACCTACGACCTCGCCGGACGCCGAATCGTTGATGGCCAGATGCCCCGTGGCATCTACATCCGCAACCGCCAGAAGATCATGGTGAAGTGATTCGTTATTGAAGTGCCTCCGTGCGAACGGTACAGGGCTGGCTCAGCTCGGTTTGCCATTGTTGCAGCCAGCGGAACCAGCTCTTGGCATCCTTGAAGCCGTCCTGCTCCATGAGGGCACAGATGGCGAGATGATAGGTGATGTGGCCATTGACGGGGTGGAGGATGGTCAGATAGTTATAGGCATCCTCCTTGGTGGAAGTGAGGTAGGCAGCAGGGGCACAGACGCCAAGCCCCACACCTTCCACAAGGTCCTCGGCGGCTTTGTCGGGGATATTACGGCCCCAGGAGCCGACAAGAGAGGACCCACCCCCAACCCCTCCCGTTAGGGAGGGGAGAGCCTGCGGGAAGTAGCCCTCGTTGTCCATCTCGAGCTTCTGGACACCCGTGCAGAACAGCTCGTCGTCAATAGCAGGACCTGCGAGTTGGATATCAACCTGCACATCGCGGTGACCGGCATAGATGGTGTAGCGCTGGCGCATCTGTAGTGTTTTGTTGTTGTACCACCAGTTCTTGTCCCACACCTCCACGATGGCGCGCACGGGGCCACAGGCGATGACGCGCTGACCGCGAGCCTCCACACTATCTACATAGGTAGGCTGGCCATCCACGAAGCCACGGAAGGAGCCGGCACCTACGCTGGGACCCGCGAAGAGGATGTCGCAGCCGAGGCCGTTGGCGATGTCCTCGCGCGTGCTGTAGAAATTGGTCTTGTCGAGCACGAGCTGCGGCGTAGGCTTGCCATAGATGTCAATGCTCTGGCGGTGGTCCATATACACACGGAAGCCCACGAGCTCCGACTCCCATTGTGCGCCGTGGCCGTAGATAGCATCGTAGGTGGCGAGGGGTTCGTTGCGGCCCTGGTATTCAATGCTGTTGATGTAGGGATAGCGGTACTTGCGATCCCATACCTTCATGAAGGCGGCCGTGCGAGGGGCAGAAGTTGAGAGTTGAGAGTTGAGAGTTGAGAGTACGACCTGGAAGGTCTGTGTGCTGCCGGCAGGGATGTCGGCCACAAAGGCCAACTCATCGGGGATAAGGTCACCGTCGAGGTCATCGAGTTGGGAAGGAACAGACTCTCCCCCCGCCCTCCCTATAAGGGAGGGATTGGTCACCGTCGCTGAAACAACGCCAGCTGTTTTCTTTCCAAGAACATTCTTGAGATCCACCACCACCGGCACATCCTTGCGGTCGGTAGAAGAGCTATTCGTGACCTGTACCTTTATCGTCTGCGCCACAGCAGCGCCCCAGCTTCCTGCCATCAGCAGGACAGCCACAACCAAAAACAAAACCTTATTCTTCATTTCATTTTTCACTTTTCATTCTTCATTCTTCATTCCTCACTCGCCTGTCCTCGAGTCTTTTTAACCGCAAAGGCGCAGAGGAACAAAGGCCTTTCCTCTTGCATTCTTTTGTACGGAGAGCCAGCCAAAACGCGACGCAGGTTTTGGCTTAGGCAAAGGACACAGAGAAAGATACTCTTGCAGATGTATTCAATCTTTCAAGTTTCATTTATAATTTATCACTAGTAATCCTTATTCTTCATTCCTCATTCTTCATTCCCCTCTCCCCTCCGGCACCACCTCCTGCAAGTAAATCGCGTCCAGACTCCAGAGAGCACAGTCGTTGGTGGTGGTCTCAGGACTCTCGGTGAGCGGCTGCGGCACCTCAGGCGGCAGCACCTCATGAGGCTCGAAGCGGTAGTGCTGGGCAGGACGGCTGTACTGCCACATCTCCTTCCAAGCCGCCTTTGCCAGCTCCTTGTCGCCCGTCAAGGCTGCCGCATAACCCTTCAGTCGGCTGATGCGGAAGCGGTTGTTGGTGATCTTGTGGTAGCGGGCATTATGGTCGAGATAGACCTTGGCGAACTTCTTATTCGGCACCATCTCCATCATCTCATGCAGCAGCTCAAAGCCGCCCATGATGAGCTTCAGATGGTTGGTGTGCGTCACCTTGGGATCGCCTTCGTAGGAGAGGATGCCCGTGGCGGGGTCGTAGCCGAGCACGCCGGGGCCCGTGAACATCCCCTGCGGCAGGGCGGCGATGCACTTCATGCCCGCCTCAATCTTCTTGAGATACTTGATGTCGCGCGTGCGTTCATATTCTGTCATCCAGTTGCCCGCGTATGCCACCCAGTCGGGACCGATACGCAGACGGGCAGGTGCCGTGCAGGGATATTTCTCGCGCGGCAGCGCCAGACGCATCGGGTCGATGGTGTAGAGCATCTGGTCGGCATCCTTCACGGCCGTCATCAGGTCGCCAGTGCGCTCATCGGTCGTCAGATAGTAGTAGAAACGGTTCCACGCCGCCTGCGAGATACGCGCCTCCTTGGCACCGCAACCCCAGTGGCTGACGTTGTGGCGACTGCCAAGTCCGGCAAAAGGTCCAATGTGATAGACATCAACCTCGCTGGTGTGGCGTGTCATCGCTTCCGCCATGCGCCACACATCGGGGCGCGCCGTACGCAGGAACGAATACCACAGCCATGAGATGCTTCCCAGCTCCGTGTTGTCCCACGCGAAGCCGCCTACGTCATACTTCCATTCATGGCGGGCTGCGTCGTACTGGTGCATCACGTCACCGTAGTTCCAGAAACCATACCAGTGGCGTTCATCGATGGCCTTCACGTAGTAGTCGAGATAGTCTTTCAGCAGGTCTTCCACCTGAGCCCGCTGCGCATTCGAACGGTCGGGCAGGCTCCAGATACCGAAGGCACGGCGTGAATGCAGGTACTCCGGCGTACACACAAGCGGTGCATCCTCGCTGAGCTGCTGCGCACGCTGTGCCACAGCGGCCTTGCCCGGATAGGCGCGCTCGGGGAGTAAGGTAATAACCGATGTACGCGCGATGCCATAGGGCGTGGACATTCCCTCCTGCACATCCTCGTAGCTGGCATTCAGGTCGTGAGCCACATTGTCATAATGGCGCAGGTCCATCGGTCCTGCATCGGGACTCCACAGGTAAGCGGTCAGATAAGCGATGTCATGCGTGGCGCTATCCACCTGCAGCGAGGCAGGATAGCTCTCCCAGAAGTCCTTGATGCAGATGCCGAGGCCACCGCTGACATCGCCAGCAAAGGCATAGCCCGCAGCACGATGACCGGCATGAGTGCCAATCCATTGGTTGTTGGCATGGGCCCGCTTCGTGACGGTGTAACCCTGGTCATTGGGTTGCGAGAGGCGATAGGTATTCCACTTCGCCCAATGGTGAAGCAGATTTTGTCCCTTTTCATCGAAGGCTTCAGGCTCAGGAATACGCTTGCCAGCCACCTGCTGAGCCTCCATGGAGGAGGCAGCACCCTCGTGGGCGGGGTCAGAATTCGGATTCTCCAGGATGCGACGCCCACTCAGCGGCTGCACGCTCTCGCTCCACACACCACCGTCCTGCGTGGCGAAGGCCACATGGCGGTTATACGCTTGCTCGCGCATCGGCACCTCGAAGCGCACGCCGAGGCTGCGGATGAAGTCGCGGTTCTGGTCGCCTTCATAGGTGAAGGTGTGTACCATCCGCACCTGCTCCGAGCCGGCATAGAAGTAGAGGCGGACAACGAAAGCCCCTCTCCCCGCTCCCCCCGTGGGGGGGAGGGCTGCTGAGCCTATGGTGTTGTATCTCCCCTCTATCTTTACCACCGCGCGGACGTTGCCGGCGCGCTCCACCTCCACCTTCTCAACCTGAGAGGTATAATGAGAGAAATGGATATCGCTAAGGCCTTCTGCAAACGGCTGATCCTGCGTGGTGCAGATGAGCTGTCCACGTCCTGCCACCGGCGTGCCGCCGAGGACCAAGCTATCTACGATTGCGCTGCCAGACTTGGAGATATAAGCTCTCAAGGCACCCGTGTTAATACAAATCTGCGCCTCGTTCTCCTCCACACGCAACGCGCCAGCCTTCCTCCCCTCCCTCACGGGGGAGGGGTCGGGGGAGAGGCCTATTTCCTCCGTCCCCCCAGGCACCACAGCTGCAAAACCGCCCCATTTCACCGAGCCATCCGGCCAGTAAGCCGTAGGCCAGAAGTCGGCAGTAACGACCTCACCCTTGTCTGTTGTAAGGGCGAAAGCATCGGTGGGTTTGAACTCGCCTTTCGCGAAGGGGATGCCAAAGCTCACGGGCTTGGCAGCCTCGGGAGTCCTGCCTATCCAATGCAGACGGGCAGGTATCTCAACAGCGATGCTTCTGACGGGGAACGCCAGAAGCATCGCAATAAAACCTATTTTAGTAACGGTCTTCGATTTCATCCTCCTTGTCCTCTATGTATTCTACGAACTGGTCGCGCAACCATGAAGGAATGGACTTGTCGGCCTTGAAGCGCTTCTCAATGGACCAGAGCCGGTCTTCGATGTTCTTGGCAGCTTTTTTATTGTCACTACGCAGGTACCTGTCGTACTGTGCCAACAGGCCATAGACACCATATTTGCGCAGCTGACCGTCCAGCGTCATCGGGTATTCCTTGGGAGCTTCTGCCTTGGGTTCTTCGACCTGAGGCTGAACCTCCGTAACAACCGGAGCGACAGGTTCTTCCACATTGAAGTCCATGCGCACGCCCTTGGTGCTCTCCAGCAGCTGGTTGGCATCGCTGGCAGACATATACTTCTTATCCGGGTCGGCAATAGAGAAGACGATGGTACGCTCCACGCCCTCACCGGCATTATACACGGGAATCAGGTTCGCCAGGTCCTCGCCTTCCAGCACCAGGCCGTCGCGAACGCGAACGCTGCGGTCATCCAGCGGAACCAGACTGATGGAGAGGTCGCTGAGCGAGCCACTGACTTCCTTGCGCACCGGAACGACAGCCTGCAGCGTCCACTCGGCACTGTTCTGGGGGTTCTGAACGGTATGAAGCCTGACATCAGCACCCAGGCTGAAAGAGCTGAAAGCATTGCCGGCGAACTCTACCGTGTTCTTGGGGATGTAGCACTCGGCGGGCTTGTCCGACGAGCAGGCGCAGAACAGCACTGCGGCCACTGCGGAAAGAATAAGAGATTTCTTCATGTTCTTATAGTTATAACTGTGTGATATTCGAGCACAAAAGTAGTGAATTATTTGTTACGGCCAATAAAATGAGTGCTTTTTTTCATGAAACGGTGAAGAAATAATCCGCTGAGGACATGTTTTCCCGTCAAAAAGTTTGGTCATTCGCGAGATTCGCTGTACTTTTGTTGGCAAATTCTCACTTTATGATTCTATTGCAACAATGAAAGTCCATCATTTCCTGTTTCTGGCTGCAATGTCCATCACAGCCTGCACCTCGGCACCTACGTCACAGACCGAGGAGGTCAACGATTCCAACACGCCGCTCCACCTGCTGAAGCCCGACTACAAAGTGCCGTACGGCGAGCTGGAGGCTGACGACGTGAAGAGCGCCCTCGACCGCGTCTTTGCCTACTGCGAGCAGGGCACATTCCGCCTCGGCAGCTACGAATGGGGCATCACCTACCAGGCACTGATGGCTGCCACGAAGGCCACTGGCGATGAGCGCTATGAGGGTTATGTCAAGGAGAAATTCAACCTCATCACGGAGTCCGTAGCTGCAGCACAGAAGGGTGACACCGCCAGCATCAAGATGGAACCCGCACAGCTGGAGCAGATTATGCATCCCCGTGCACTGGATGACTGCGGCGCGATGTGCACCGCCATGATGAAGTACACGCGGCAACTCTCAACTCTCAACTCTCCGCTCGAGCTTGCTCGCTTGACCCTTCAAGAACTCTCATCTATCATAGGCAACTACTTCCAGTTCGTGGAGCACGGCCAATACCGCCTCGAAGACGGCATGTTCGCCCGCCATCGTCCGCAGCACAACACGGTGTGGCTCGACGATATGTACATGGGCATCCCCACCATTGCCTACGCCGGCATCTACTTCAACGACCCCAAATACTTCGACGAGGCTGCCACGATGTATAAGAACTTCGTCAAACGCATGTGGGTTCCCGAGAAGAGGATCTACCGCCACGGCTACGTCGAAGGACTGGCCCAACAGCCGACCTACCACTGGGCACGCGCCAACGGCTGGGCACTGCTGACCACCGTGGAACTGCTGGATATGCTGCCCGAGAACCACCCCGACCGTCCCTTCATCCTCAACCAACTACAGGAACATGTCGCCGGCCTCTGCGCTCTGCAGTCGAGCGAGGGCTTCTGGCACCAGCTCCTGGACCGCAATGACAGCTATCTCGAGACCAGCGCCACAGCCATCTACTGCTACTCCATCGCCCACGCTATCCGCAAGGGCTGGCTGGAGGGCATCACCTACGGCGGCGTGGCCCAGCTGGCTTGGCATGCCATCAGCACGAAGATCACAGAAGACGGCAAGGTGGCTGGCACCTGCGTAGGCACAGGCATGGCCTTTGACCCCGCCTTTTACTACTATCGTCCTGTCAGCACCGCCGCTGCCCACGGCTACGGCCCCGTCATCTGGGCTGCTGCCGAAATGATCGGTCTGCTCAGCGAGTGGTATCCCCGCACCAACGACAGCGGCCTCCACTACTACGAGCAGGAACAGACGAACCCCGCCCCCCTCTTCTACCTCACCGAGGACGGCAAGGGAGAAGCGGTGAAATAAATGAAAAATGAAAGAGTGAAAAGTGAAAAATTAAGGTCACTTGGAACTCTATAAACAAAAGTAATTTAGAAAAACTTCCAATATAAACATATACTTAGCCCCCTAAGAAAAATTTATTTTTCACTTTTCACTCTTTCACTTTTCACTTAAAATCATGATCGATCGCGCAACTGTCGATAGGATATTGGATGCGGCGAACATCGTGGATGTCGTCTCGGACTTCGTGACCCTCAAGCGCGCAGGAGCGAACTTGAAGGGGCTGTGTCCGTTCCATGACGACAGGACACCTTCGTTCATGGTGTCGCCGTCCAAGAATATCTGCAAGTGCTTCGCCTGTGGTGAGGGCGGTACGCCCGTGCACTTCATCATGAAGCACGAGCAACTCTCCTACCCCGACGCGCTGCGCTATCTGGCCAAGAAATACCACATCGAGATCAAGGAACGCGAGCAGACCGACGAGGAGAAGGCGGAGCAGAGCGAGCGCGAGAGCCTGTTCGTGGTCAACGAATGGGCCAACGAATGGTTCCAGAAGCAGATGAACGACACCGTCGATGGCCGTGCCGTAGGTCTCGCCTACTTCCGCCAGCGCGGCTTCCGCGACGACCTCATCAAGAAGTTCCAACTGGGCTTCTGTCCCGATAAATACGACGCACAGTGGCAGGCCGCCAAGGCTGAAGGCTACAACGAGGACTACATCCTCAAGACGGGTCTCTGCATCCGCAACGAGCAGGGCAAGACCTACGACCGCTTCCGCAACCGCGTCATCTTCCCCATCCACACCATCTCGGGCAAGGTCGTCGGCTTCGGCGGCCGCGTGCTGGATAGCCGCACGAAAGGTGTCAGCATCAAATACCAGAACTCTCCCGAGAGCGTCATCTATTCCAAGAAACGCGAGCTCTACGGCCTCTTCTTTGCCAAGAAAGCCATCGTGAAGGAGGACCTCTGCTACCTCGTAGAGGGCTACACCGACGTGATGGCCATGCACCAGCAGGGCGTGGAGAACGTCGTCGCCAGCAGCGGCACAGCGCTCACCCATGAACAGATACGCCTCATCCACCGCTTCACGGAGAACATCACCGTCATCTACGACGGCGATGCCGCCGGCATCAAAGCCTCGCAACGAGGTATCGACATGCTGCTGGCCGAGGGGATGACAGTGCGACTGCTCCTGCTGCCCGACGGCGACGACCCCGACAGCTTCGCCCGCAAGCACACCGCCACCGAGTACCAACAGTACCTCGCCGAGCACCAGGTGGACTTCATCCGCTTCAAGACCGACCTCCTGCTCAACGAGGCCAAAGGCGACCCCATCAAGCTCTCGCGGCTGGTCAACAACATCGTGGACAGCCTCGCCGTCATCCCCGATGAGATCACCCGTACCTTTTATATTAAGGAGACCTCCCAGATGCTGTCCATCGAGGAACGCATCATCACCACCGCTGTGGCCAAGGTGAGGGCGAAGATGCGGGAGGAGAGAAGAAACGAAAGACCCACCCCCGGCTTTGCCCGTCCTCAGCAGACGAGTTCTGCCTCGGTCACTCAGGACGGCTTGACATCCAGTCAACCCGTTGATTCCTTCGCTACCCGTCAGGGAGGGGAGGAGGCTGGCGCACTGCCAGGAGCTACGCCCGAAAGACCCACCCCCAACCCCTCCCGTAATGGAGGGGAGCAGGCTGGCGCAGAGATGGCAAATGAGAACGAAAGTCTCCCCTTACGGGGAGATTTAGAGGGGTCTTTTCTTCCACGGGGAGATTTAGAGGGGTCTTTTCCCTTCGGGCGGGGTGGGTCTGCTCCTGAAGAAGAAAAGATTGTTCTAACCGAGGCGCTGCTGGTGCAGATGCTTATCCGTCATGGCGAGAAAGTCATGTGCGATGTGGAGGACGAGGAGACGGGTGAGGCGCGCCCCCTGAAGGTGGCGGAGTTCATCAGCTTCTCGCTCGACCAAGACTCCCTGCATCTGCATCACCCCCTGCATCAGCGCATCCTCCAAGAGACACTGGAACACCTCAACGAAGAGGGCTTCCAGTGTACACGCTATTTCGAGAACCATCCTGACAACGACGTGGCGACGCTGTCCATCAGTCTGGCTCATGACCCCGAAGCCCTCAGCAAAGTTCACAGTAAGGGCCTCACGATTCCCCCCGAGGAAGAACGTCTGGCTGAGCTGGTACCTCGTCTGATGACAGACTACAAGCTGGCCATCGTCAAGAAGACCATCAACGGACTCCGCCGACAGCTGGGAGACCCCGCCATCAAAGCCGACAAGGAGCACTTCAAACAGCTGATGCAGGAGTTCATGACCACCACTCGCTCCCTGCAAGAACTCAGCAAGGAATGCGGCGACCGCGTCATCTCATAAACAAAATAAATCACAAAGTCGTAATAACGTAATAACGAAAATAAATTGTAAAATCGTAAATTGTCAAATTGTAAAATTATATTGTTGTAAAATCGTAAATCGTCAAATCGTCAAATTTAATTGATCGTCAAACTATAAATATCATGTTTTTTTTCCCTCTCCTCCTCTCTTTCGTCATGATGACGGACAGCCTCGAGAATCGTCCTCAGGACGACGGAATCCCCACCGACACATTGCGCGAAGTCATCATTATACCCGACAGCCTCCTGCCTGTTGATCGCGTCATCCGCGAATCCCTGGGTCAGGAGCAGGTCATCAAGGTCCCCAAGGTCAGCGATGTCCTCGACCGCCTCTCTCCCGGCCTCAGCGACAAGATCATGCACCCCTTCGCCATCAAGGAACGTAAACGCGAGCGCCGCATGCAGCGCCACCTCAAGGTGATGGAGGAGTACAGCCGCGTGAAGACCTTCGATGAGCTCCTGCGCGATGCCTACGAACAACAAATTCTCGAAGACTCCCTCCAACGGCTCAGAGCCAAGTAAAAAAGAAGAGTCCCTTAAGGCGGCCGCCTTAAGGGACTCTTCTTTTTTACTTGAGGCTTAGAGGTTGGGGTTGTCCTGGCCCCAGTCAGCGACGGCAGGGATGATGCCGAGAGAGATGATCTCGTCGCGCATCTTCTGCAGGTGCTCATAGCTGGCCTGGAGGGCAGCCATCTCTTCAGCGGTGCCCTCGGGAGCCGTGAAGTGAACACCGTCCTTGTCGATCACGCTGGGCATAGCCATCATCACATTCTTGAAGCCGAAGGCGTTGACATAGCAGCCTGCGGGCCACTTGAAGGGTTCGCCACCCATGGCACCTTCGATCATCTTCACAGCCTGATAAGCAGGGCTCTGGAAGGAGCTACGACCACGCAGCTTGATGATGTTGCTACCACCCTGCGTAGTCATGTGCTTGATCTCAGCCCAACGCTCGGCGCTGAGAGGCAGCTCGCTGAGGGGCTTGCCGTCGATGAGAGCCTTGCTGGCAAAGACAGCCATCTGCTCGCCGTGACCGCCATAGGTGTAGGCGTTGGTCACCTTGTCCTGCTGCACACCGAACTCCTGAGCCAGCTGCTGCTGCAGACGCGTGCTGTCGAGAGCAGCCAGAGAGGTAAGCTGGTTGGGCTTCAAACCGGAGTGGATGAGAGCGGTGAGGGCTGTGACATCAGCGGGGTTGAAGATGACGACGACGTGCTTCACATCGGGGCAGTACTTCTTGATGTTCTCGCCGAAGTCAGCTGCAATCTGGCAGTTGCCCTTGAGCAGGTCCTCGCGCGTCATGCCCTCCTTACGGGGAGCTCCGCCGCTGGAAATGATGTACTTAGCACCGGTGAAAGCCTCCTTGGCATCAACGGTGTAAGAAAGGTTAGCACCGGGGAAGGCGCAGTGGCACATCTCGTCATAGACGCCATGAACGCCGGGTTCATAGATGTCATAGAGGCAGATGTTGGGCGTCAGACCCAGCATCAGCACACTCTGAACCATGTTGGAGCCAATCATGCCGCCAGCGCCGACAATCACAAGCTTGTCATTCGTCAGAAATTTCATAGAGTTGAGAGTTTTTAATGGTTTGAATATTGAGTTTTTTGTATAAATGCACCGCAAAAGTAAGCTTTTTCTTTGTATTAGAAGAATAAAAAGGAGAAAATCTTTTGTCAGCCGCTATGAATAACGTATTTTTGCAAAGCGGAAAGAGCAAAAAGAGGCTCTGAAACCAACCTAAGATATGACAAAAGCAGAAATTATTACACAGCGCGTGCAGGACTTGCGCGCTTGGATGCAGAAGCACAAGCTGGATGCCTATATCTTCCCCAGCACCGACCCACACGCCGGGGAGTATGTCCCTGAGCATTGGAAGACACGCGAATGGATTTCGGGCTTCACCGGCTCGGCAGGCACTGCCGTGGTGACGATGAAGCACGCGGCGCTGTGGACGGACAGCCGCTACTGGCTGGCTGCCGAAGAGCAGCTGGCAGGCACGCCCTTCGAGGTCGTGCGCTGCGGCAGGAACGTGGCCACGGCGGAGGAACTGATAGAATGGATTGTCACAAAGTACAACCACGTTGTAGATATCCGCGTGGGGCTGGATGCATGGACCAACACCGCCACAAGCGTGAAGGAGATGAACAAGGTCATCGACGAAAGCTTTTGTCAGATGGTAGATCTGGTCACAGATCTCTCACCCGTCGATGAACTGTGGGCGCAACGCCCTCCCCTGCCCACTTCGCCCATCGTGCTGCAACCGCTGGAACTGGCTGGGCGCACCACGGCAGACAAGCTGAGCGACATCCGTCGTGAGCTGAAGCGGACAGGAGCCGACGGCCTGCTGGTGACGCAGCTCGATGAAATCGCCTGGGTGCTGAACCTGCGCGGCAGCGATGTCCACTGCACGCCGGTCTTCGTCAGCTATCTCCTCATCTTAGCCGACAACGACGACAAGCCAGGGCCTCAGGCCATCCTGTATGTCAACGAGGACAAGCTGGACTACACCGTGAGGACCTACCTCATGGACAACGGCATCCAGCTGTGCCCCTACGAGGCCATACAGACCGACCTGCTCAACGGCGATGCTGCCGGCACCGACTTGCAGCTATGCGCCATACAGTATGACCCCGACGTAACGTGCCACGCCCTATGCACGGCCGTCGAGCGGGGTAACACCCTCTGCGCCGTGCAGAAGCCATCGCCCATCCCTGCCCTCCGAGCTATCAAGAACCCCGTTGAAATCGAAGGTTTTCGCGAAGCCATGCTGCGCGATGGCGTCGCCATGGTCAAGTTCCTAAGGACCCTGTCCCCGCTCCCCGAAGAGGGAGAGGCCCCCGCGCCGCTCAATATCACCGAGATGGGTGTTGATGAATTGCTTACCTCATTGCGTGCCGAGCATCCCGGCTTCCGCGGCCTGAGCTTCGACACCATCGCGGGCTACGGTGCCCACGGCGCCATCGTGCACTACGAAGCCACGCCCGAGACCGATGTCCCCCTGGAGCCGCGCGGCCTGTTGCTCCTCGACAGCGGCGCACAGTACGACTGCGGCACCACCGACATCACCCGCACCATCCCCCTCGGTCCCCTCACCGACGAGGAACGGCGCGACTACACCCTTGTCCTCAAGGGTCACATCCGCCTCGCCACCGCCGTGTTCCCCGAGGGCACCTCAGGCACGCAACTCGATGTCCTCGCGCGCTATGCCATGTGGCAGGACCATAAGAACTACGGCCACGGCACCGGTCACGGCGTCGGCAGCTATCTGAGCGTCCACGAGGGGCCTCACCAGTTCCGCATGAACTACGTCCCGGCGCAGCTGCAGGCGGGGATGACGGTGACCATCGAACCCGGCATCTACATCGCCGGCAGCCACGGTGTCCGCATCGAAAACACAATGCTCATCGTACCAGACCCACCCCTCACCCCCAACAGCGCGCCAGCCTCTCCCTCCCTGACGGCAGGGATGCCCGCAGGGCAGAGAGGGCCCTCCTGGCTCCGCCTCGAACCCCTCACCCTCTGTCCCATCGACACCCGCCCCATCATCCGCGAGATGCTTCTGCCCGATGAGATCGACTATTTAAATAGGTATCACGCACGCGTGCGCGAAGCCCTCCTCCCCCGCCTCGACGACCCCGCCGACCGCGCCTGGCTCATCGCCGCCACACAACCCTTCTCATAACCTCCGCATAAGCCAAAAGTCATGGAACACAGAAGATGAATGAAGAGTGAAGAATAAAAGTTACTAATGACACATGCATGTTTTTAACCACAGAGGCGCTAAGGAACAAAGGCAAGTCCTGTTGTCTTCATAGTCTGGAAGTACGGAGAGCCAGCCTAAACGCTGCGCGGGTTTAGGCTTAGGCGAAGGACACAAAGATAAAAGAACTTAAATCGATCTTAAATCTCAACCTAAATCTTGATTCTTCCTCGCGCAGCCCTTTGTGTCCTTCGCCTAGCATGAATGCTTGCGCGCAGCGCCATTCATGCGGCTCCCCGTACTTCAGGACATGGTTGCATGATGCAATGATTCTGTGATCTCTGCGCCTTTGCGGTTAAAAAAGACTCGAGGACGGGCGAATGATGAATGAAGAATGATGAATGACGAATGACGAATGATGAAGGCTGCGATTAAGCGAGAGGAGAGTCAAGCTCGCTTGAACTTTCCCGAGCGTGAGCAGGCTCGACCGAAGGTCAATGACGAATGGAACATAAATCTGAACATAAATGTGTTTCTCACACAGATTGCCCAAAGAATCCATCACACTATCACCAGTGGTCGTTAACATTCAGAATATAAGGCGAGTAGATGGGTGATAGTTCTGGTGAAGGATGGCTGAAAAAGTGATAGATTTAACAATTTATTAACAATTCACACATATTGCATCTGGGAAAAATGAGTTGTATGTTTGGTGGGAGAGCAAGACCTTCCAGCTGAAAGGATATGATGTTATGGCTTTTGCCACTGATGGCAAAACGTTTTGCCACCAGTGGCAAAATGTTTTCTCACCAGTGAGAAAAATCGATCCTTTATATCGAGTGCGAGGAACCTCCTTGTCATCTGCGCCTCTGTGGTTAGAAGAAAAACTTAAACTCTTAAACTCTTAAACTCTTAAACTCTTAAACTCTTAAACCCTTGAACTCCTTAAACTCTTAAACCCTTGAACTCCTTAAACTCTTAAACCCTTGAACTCCTTAAACTCTTGAACCCTTGAACTTGACAAGATAGATTTTGTTCCCCACAATTTATGTTTTTTTATGATTTTTGGCTCTGACAGCCAAAAAATACCGTATTTCCTTTGTCCTTATTGAATTTATCCCTACATTTGCCCCGCATTATGCCCGAAAAAGGCGGTGCAAACTATCTTATTTGCTCAAATTCTCTGCCGAACTACCACCTCGTCTAGAGATTTTAAAGAGCTGATAAACATACACTGTTGGAGTTTACGCACGAGCGTGGACTTCTCCATAAGTGTATGAGGCTGTGGTAGGCCTGGCAGAGATATGGCAGGTCTGCGCTTTTTCTATGCCTATAGTTTAGCAACGACCCACCGAACCATAGTCATAGAATCAACTAACAATTATATTTATGAAACGAAAATTACTTCTAATATGTGTAGCACTCTTGTGCGCAGTAGGGACGTGGGCGCAAGCCTCGTTCAACCACATATATACCGAAGGTGTGACAGCATCTGCAGGTAGTAATTATTTCCTCTATAACATCGGCTCGGGGATGTTTCTTACAGACGGAATGGATTATGGTACCCATGCATCCGTTGACCATGGAGGGCGTATCCTAACATTAGCTAATAATACTAATGGTTTCTCTATTTACACCCAGCCCTATTCAGCAAACGGATCTGATGAGAAAAATGGATATTTAACAACAAATGGATATATTGACACCGGCACCAATGATGCAGATTGGGTGTTCACACCTGTTTCTGTTGCAGGCTATACCAACGCATATACCATTAAGAATAGTGAGAGCCAATATCTTTATTGGGAATGTAAAGAAAAGCTATATCAAGATAAAGTTGGGCAATTCATAAACGTTGGCGCATCTACCAACGATAATTACTCATATTGGCTTTTGATACCGTTGACCACACGTCAAGCAGCAAATGATTACACATATCTTCTTCGTAACACAGAGTTCCAACATCCATGGGAACTTGTCATGTGGTCAAATACCGCAACATGGACAAACTATTGTGGCGGAAATAAGGAAAACACATGCGCGGAAATGATTAGTAGTGCTTTTGATGTTTCTCAAACAATAAGCGTTTCTGTTTCTAATGGAAAATACATTATTTATAATCAGGGTTTCTATCGCAATGATGATGCCACAAAACCTGCATATCTTTATGCAAATGCTGATACCAAAGTGATGAGAATCCTTAACTCAGAGAGCGAAGGTACTGCGGCAGACATGTCCGGCGCATCAACTTCATTTTCTGCAGGCAAATATGTAAATTCTGTTTCAACTATTGTAAAGACTAATTCTTTGAAAGTTGGAGTCAAAACAGAAGGCACAAACTGGACAATCTTTGACAACTTCTATCTTGAATATTTGGGTAATGGTCTTGCTGTTGTCTATGAGCCTGCTGATTTTACTAGTGGAGGAAGTGCTTCGGCAGATACATGGTATGCTTTTACAGTGCCTGATGATGGATTGTATACGGTGACCCCGAGTGCAGCTGGAATTTTTAGTTACACACAGAATGGCAATCAGGCTTTCGATGGTACATTTACTAGTTTCTACGCTCCTACAACAGGAAGATTACAGTATTTGACGGCAGGTACATTTTATTTCAAAACGAATACTACTGCCAATGTAACAATTGCGGCGCAGTCGGTGAAAGCGGGGGCTGATTTCACTGCATTTATCGACGACCCATCGTTCGAGCGTTTAAGCTTAACAAGTTCTTCAAATGTTTCTACGGATTTACTCAATTGGGTTGGAACAGATAATACAGGAACAGCATATATATCGCATAAGGATAAACAGACACGCAGTTTTAGTGGTGTAGATGGAAACAACTTGTTTGAGACCTGGAAGAATAATTCAGGCTTTACGGATTATTACCTTAAGCAGACCCTCCACAACCTCCCCGTAGGCCTGTACCGTCTCACCTGTAAGGTGGCTTCTGATAACACGAATACGGTTACTGTAGAATTCGGTGCTTCCTCACAAAATGCGGCCTGTACAGGAAAAACTAACGGCATTTCGACGACAGTAGATCTCAACAATACATCCGTTGGCGATGTGTTGATTCACCTGCATTCAACAAAATGGTTTAAGGTTGATGACTTCAGGTTACAACTTGTGGCTAATCTGATTGAGAAAGATGCAGTGGAGTTACCCGCTGGAGGAACTATGGCTGCCGATGCATGGTATTATTTCACGGCAGGAGCCGATGACAAGTGGATTGATGCTCCAATACCCGGCAATATTGTGTTTACGACTGACGGTAGTCAACTGACTAATATCGCAGGTACCGCTCTTTCAGAGATGACAATGACCTCTGGTACTAAATATTATATCAAATCTTCATCTGCACAGACGGTGACAGTCAGTGAACAGACGATAGCCAATGGAACATATTATCTCTATAGCCCATACACAGGACTATTTCTTGGCAGCGGCGCTAATTATGGAACTTCTGCATTTGCAGATAAATATGGCGTGCCGTTCGATCTTGAACTTCACGCAGATGGTTACATGCTCAAATTTGTTGACTGGAACAAATATTTGTATGGTCCCAACTGGCTTTACGTAGATGGTGATAATGGGGCTAAGTTTAAGATTGCTGAATCAACTGTAGGCGATTACACGGGATATGCGCTCTTCAACAAGGCAGAGACATCGAACAACCGCCTTTATGTTTACCTTAAAGAAAATGGTGACAAGTATCGTGTGGCAGGCAATGCCATCATTGGTGATAACTGTGAGAATGAAGCACAAACAGTATGGCAGTTGAAGTCTGTGGCAGAACATAATACGGTAGTGAATGCTTATCCCACAGATAACATCAACCATGTGATTGCAGCTGCAGGTATGGAAGATAAGACCGATGCAGCAGGTTTTGAGTCCTATTTGAGCACCTACTATGATGCGAATGATATGACCGATAAGATAGGTACAGCAAAATTTGGTGGTGGTGCAGGCGATTGGACGTGGACACAGGTCGAAAATAGGTCCGGTTCAGATGGCTATAGATATGAAACTGCTTGGCAATATCAGCGTACAGGGTCATATACTCAAACCATTGCAGCAGCCAATCTTCCTGCTGGGGTCTATAAGGTGGAAATGGGCGGCTTTGATCGTCATGCGAGCGAGGCGTCAGATATTTCTTTAGCATCAAGCTATGGAAGCCTCAGCTCCAGCTATCTCAAGGCGAACGACGAGCAGGTTCGCATGAAAGCATGGGCAGATGTTGAGGGACGCCCAACAACCGGTGAAACACAGGCGAACAGTATTAATAGCGGAGCTGCAGACAATGTTGTTTATGTATATTTAGATGGTTCAACAGACCTTAACCTCAAGGTTTGTAAACCGGCATATTTGGAAGTGTGTTATTTCAACTTCGGAAATTTCAGACTGACACGTTATACTCTGAAGGATGCTGATGAAACGGATTATACAGCTCTTAATACTGCAATAGCAGCAGCAGAAACTCATACACTTGGCTTTGAGAGTGGCGAATATGCTCCTTATAACAATATCGAAAGATTATCGGAGCTCGCAAACGCTAAGGCTATTGATCAAGATGCAGATAATACGAAGGAAATGGTTAATGCTTCAACCAATGCACTGAATGATGGCGCGTGGACTGCCAATGTTGGCGATGTGGAGTGTGTTTACAATGGTGACTTCGCGAATGGACAGGGAAGCCCTGCTGCGAATATCCAAGATTATGGCTGGACACGCACTAATGCCTGGGGAAGTTTTCAAGGTGATTCAGATAAATCATCCACAAGCAATGGAACCTCATACTACAACCAGCCGGGAAGCCTGCAGTATGGTAATGCAGGGTATTACACGATGCCGCTTAAAGCTAATACCATCTATCAGCTGACATTCAAGTATGCTTCATGGGAAGCAAACTCAAATAATTGGGTAAAGGCATCAGTACTCAAGAGTGGCGAAGGAATGGCAGCGGTGAAATACGAAAAGAATGCCACAGTTCATACCACAGCTGGCGCATTTGTGGCGAAAACAATCCTATTCGTTACGACCACAGCTGGCGATTATGTGTTGACTCTGAACAATGATGGCAACACAGTGATAACTGATGTCTCTATCAGAAAGGCTGCCAATCAATATCTTGAGTTTGCCGACGGTTCTGTACCCAACTATGCTCCTGGTAGATATCCCTCTGTGAAGATTACTCGCACGCTGACAGCAGGGCGCTGGGCAACAGCAGTATATCCGTTTGCAGTTCCAAAGAGCAGCGATTTGGCGATTGCAACAATCAGTGAATACGACAAAGAGACTGGCGAGCTTACCTTCGACGCTCCCGATGCCAGCACTGCCAATACTCCTTTCTTGATGCGCTCTACAGCTGGCGCAACAGAAATCTCACTAAGCGATGTGACCGTTGCTGCCGCCAGCGTTACAAACGCAACTGCTAACGAGGCTCACCTGATAGGCACATACAGCGCCACCGATATCACTAACGCTGAAAAGAACTATGTGCTGAGTAACAATGTCATCTATCCTGTGGGCGATGCAGGTGCTACGATACCAGCATATCGGGCATACTTCCAGATTGACCAAGACACACAAGACTCAGAGGTAAAGGCTCTGACTTTAGTCTTTGACGATGCAGACGCTATCGGTTCAATTGTCAACAGCCAAGAGCCAATGGCCGAAAGCCAAATCTACAACCTCGCTGGCCAGCGCCTAAGCAAGGCACAGAAGGGTGTGAACATCATCAATGGTAAGAAAGTTTTAGTCAAATAACCAATTTGCTAAATTGAGAAATAAATAGTAAATCGTAAATTGTCAAATAGTAAATTATTGAGATGGAAAAGAAAGCATATATCAGCCCAGCTATCAATATAGTAGAGGTTATGGTTTGCCAACTGCTGGCAAATTCTCTAAACAGCACCAAGAACTTGGATGGCGTGTCCAAAAGTAGCGAGAAATTTGGCGGCGGAGCTGTCGACACCAAGTCCTCTGGCTCCTGGAACGTCTGGAACGACGATGATGAATAAGAACTAATATACAATAATAACTAACAACTAAAACTAATTAACAACATGAAAAGGAAATTACTTTTCGCGATTGTAGCACTATTGTGCTCGGTCGGAGCTCAGAAACTGCATGCAGCCGCTGCAGACTATCTGACAGGTTGGACGGAAGTAACGTCTTTACCAGCAGATAAAGCTGAATGGTCAAAGTATTATTACGTTTTTGTTGCCACAGAGGCTGACCTGATGATGGCTCAGGAATCAGGAACTGATAAAGGTGGCGATACGCAAGAAGGTCAACTCACTATGGTTTATCGAACCCCTGGCGATCCCGCTATCGAAAAGAAGTTCGTGTGGATGATTGACTATAGTGACACTTACCTCTTTGGTATTCGCAACCTGAATAATTCTACACATTTTATGCAAACTCGCGAGAACGCGACATACCGCGTTCAGTTCGCCTGGGAAACTGCACAAAGTAAGTGGACAATGTGGAATCTTGTTTATGCTGATAGTAAATGGACGATTCAGAACAAATTGGCCGCAGGTGATGGTGGCGGCGATAATAACTGGATAGGCCCTTGGAATCCTGGTGCTTTCCAGGATAATATGGTTGTCGCTGGTAATGCTGGTGGAAACGGCAATGCTAAAGGAACTTTCAAGATATATCGTATTCCCTGTAAGGATTACATGACGAATGTCACCAGCACATATCTTACGAACGCTGATTTCTCAGGATCATATTCCCAAAAGTACACCATTAATACAAATCGCTACATTTATCAACCTAACGGATGGGACATTGATTATAAGAACGAGTCTACTTGGAATATGACTGTCGTTGCTTCTACGGACGCAATGGCGACCAATTTTACAGACACTTATGCCGTTCCTGCTGATAACCAGAAATACATGGTTCGCTTCCGTGACAACAAGCCTAGTGAATATATTGACTTGTCGCAGACAATCTCCGTCGCAGCAGGTATCTACACAATCTCTGCTGACATGATTCGCGAAAATGGCTCTAAAATAACAGTCAAATTGTATGCAGATGACAACAGTGTGGAGAATTCGAGTGGAAATACTTGGCAGAATCGTAGCTTCACCGCATCGTTAGCTGAAGGTTCAGTCAAGGTCGGAATCAAGTTCTCTAATCTCGCAGCTGATGGTGTAAAGGCTGGTGCAGACAATGTCAAGATGATGTACAAGGCATCTGATAAGACCGACTTATTAGCAACTATTGAAAAAGCTATCCAACTGAATAATGCGCTGAACGATGCGACACTTGCCACAGCTATTAAAACCGCAATAGGTGTCTATCGTGATGTAGCAGCTAATCAAACGACAGTTAATGACGGAAATACAGCTCTTAACTCAGCTCTTACTACAGCCTATGCATCTCTGTCCGATGGACGAGATCTAACAGGCATGATTACAAATGCAACAGTGACCAGTGATAAAGGTTGGACTAATGGACGTACTGGAAGCAATCAACAATACACAGGTGCTCCCGACAATACATATTTGGACACATGGAATGAGAACCGTAATCAAAACCAGTCAGTTACTTTACCCGAAGGTTATTATCTGCTAAAGGTAGCAACCCGTGCCCATGCCAATGTAAGTAACGGAAATGTATATGCACATGATGGATCAAGCAATATTGGAAGTGACAATATCCATAGAGAGGGTAATACCGGGAACTTATTAGGCAACGGTTGGGCCTGGACAAGATTTGGCTTCCATGTGGATGAAACCAAGTCTGTCAGTATTGGTTTCTATTCTGAGTGTGGCAGCTCAAAATGGGCTGGTGCCGATGACTTCCACCTCTACTACTACACCACAGAACTTGCCATGAAGCAAGCTCATTTGGCAGAAGTTGTTGCAGATGCAAATGCTTGGGCTGGTAAGGTTGAAACAACTCCTGCATTGGAGACGGCACTTAGTGCAAGTGCACCTTCTTGCTCAACAGTTGAGGAGTGCAACACGGCCATTAGCAACCTGAAAACAACAATTGCAAATGCTCGTGCCACAGAGACGCTTTATGCTGAATTTAATAGGATAAAGAACGGTGCTAACGATATCAAGGATGTAGAATATACAGAAGTAACAGGCGGTGCTTATACTACATTTATAGGAGCTATTAGTACTCAAACAACTGCAGCAGACAATGCAACAACTGTAGCTGCAGTTAATGATGCCATAAACGCCTTGCAGACAGCAATCAAGACCTATATAACCAACGCAGAGCCTAAAAATGAGGGAGAGTATTTCGATATCACATGTCTGATGGTAAATCCAGACTTTTCCATGGGTGATGCTTCAGGTTGGACCTATGCTTCTGCTCCTGGTGTTAATTGGTCTAATTGCGAATACTATCAGACAGAGTTTAATATTTACCAAACTGTGACGGGACTCCCCACGGGAAGCTATAGTCTGAATGTACAAGCATTCCAACGTCCGGGCGAGGCTTCTGCAGTATATAATGATTATATAGGTGGTACGGATAACGCGACCAGTGTTCTTTATATCAATAGTATTACCTCAAAGGTCAAGAATATTGCTGCAGATGCACAGAACACCTACAAACTAGGAGACGGTACCAATTTTGGTTGGCCTAATGATAGCCGCGTAGGCACTGAAGGGAATTACAAGTATCTGCCTAACTCACAGGAAGGAGCAAAGCTCTATTTTGATGCAGGGCTCTACGATGCAACTTGTGCAGCAGTGGTTACGGATGCTGATGGAGGTAGCTTGAAACTCGGCTTTAAGAGCACGAAGAACCATGTAAGCCTCGACTGGACAATCTTCGATAACTTCCGACTCCGTTATTATGGTAGCAGCTTGTTTGTGTACTATAAGCAATACCTCCCACAATTGAAAGCGGAAGTAGCGACAGATCTTGCGAATGCCACATACGATAATGTTATAGGTCAAGAACGTGGTAACTTGGTAACTGCAAACGGAGCTACACCTGTCTCAGAAACCGAAGCAGCCTATAAGGATGTTATAGACGATATTACAGAAAAGCGTGATGCATTCCAGTCGGCAAAATCTTCTTATGATGCTTTAGCTGCAGCTAAGGAGGCCTCTTCATTGACAAAGGTATCTGAAAACATTGGTACTGGCGTATTCCAATACAATGAGACTACAAATAACACATTGTATAGTGCTTACGAGACGTGCAAGGAGGCGGTTAATGATTATACTGTAACAAGCTCTTCAACAGCTAGCGATGTGCAGGATCTCGTTGATGCCCTGAACGAAGCTATTGACAATTATAACAATCAGACGTTGAATGCTCCCGATGCAGAAAAACGTTATGTACTTACTATCGTGGAAGCAGGCAAGGCATGGGACGGCAACGCTGTCACATTTATGGAGGGCGCAGCCAATCCCACTCAAGGGAATTATGGAATAAAGTACCTGATGCCAACCAACGTCAACATGGCTCAAGCTGTAAAGTTCACAGCGACATCAGGGAATAAGTATAAAGTAAGTTACCTTACTAGATCAGGAAATGAGCAATATATCACAACCGCTCACCTTGGTTATGATGCAGGTTCAGATAATACCAATAAAGAACGCATCCGTACTACCGACGATGCTAGCAAGGCTCTTGAGATTGAAATTCAAGCAACTACTACAACGAATCAATTCAAATTGTATAACACAGATCGCGGAGCAGTTATCGGTAATAACAGCAATAATGATATGTTCACGAAGGGTGATGTCAGTTTCACGATAGCAGAGGCATCAAAGGCAAGCGTTCCTGTTACTATTTCCGCTGGCAAATATGCAACCCGAATCTTCCCGTTCACCCCGGAACTACCGTCCGCTATAACGGCATATTCCTGCGCTACCGTAGGTGGCACAACGTTGAATCTAACGCCAGTCGCAGAACCGGCTGCCAACACGCCGTATATCTTATTCTCTGAAGAGGGTTATACGGGTGATGCACTCACAGGTTATGGTACATCATATGAAACAAGCCATACGGTTGATTTGCTGACAGGTTTTTATAATACGCCGACAATCGCTGCAGAAGCCCACAATTACGTCCTTCAAACATTGAATGGCGTACAGGCGTTCTATCTTGTGAAGGAAAACTTTACGAACACTCAGCCCTATCGTGCATATATTACCTATGAAGCACCCACAGAAGTGAAGGCTCTGAACTTCGTCTTCGATGAGTTGCCGACTGCTATCAACGCTGTTGAGGCTGCACAGAACGAGAAGGCTGAGATCTACAACCTCGCAGGTCAACGCCTGAATAAGGCCCAGAAGGGCGTGAATATCATCAACGGCAAGAAGGTATTGGTAAAATAAAAAGACCCACCCCTAACCCCTCCCGTGATGGAGGGGGCTTGGCGGGAGGTGATTAAAATAGAATAATAACTTAAAAAAGAATGACCCTAAAAGCTCTCAAAGCGCTAGCCGCTACCCTCCCTAACGGGAGGGGTTGGGGGTGGGTCCTCACAATATGAAAAAGAAAGTATATATCAGCCCAGCCACACAGATATTTCATGTTCAAATGTCTGAAGGCGTTATGCTGTCCTTAAGTGATACAACTGGCTCCAGCAACGATTCTATCATGGAGACCAAAGATGGTGGTGACTGGGATATCTGGGGCAATGGCTCAGATTCCGACTACGAAGACGATTATTAAACCTCATAGGTCTCCCGCTGCACTAACGCAACGGGGGACTTTACCCCGCAATCAGAGTTCGCTCTGGTTGATAGTTAATTAATTATTGTTAGTCAAATGTCCTGCGCTGTGAAGCGCGGGACATTTTTATAATGCGACAGCGGCTACAGTTGAATCAACCGTAGCCGCTGTCGCTGTTGTAGTAAGGCTGCTTTAATCTGTTATCAAAGAGTCTTTGAGCGTAACAAAGCTGTTAGCGCTCATACCTCAATTTTGTCTTTTATAATTGAAATTTGGTGCAAAAATAGCATTTTTATCTATTATAAAAGAAAAAATAGGCAAAAAAAAGGATGAAATGCGTGAATTGTATGATTCGATGCAGAGGTACGGGGCAGTTAGCGCTGGTAGTCTTCGAGGGCTTTGCGGGTTTTCTGACGGCCGATGGCGATGAGCTTCTCGGATTTGTCGTAGTCGAAGGTGCCGTAGCTGCTCATCTGGATATCGACGAGGATGTCGGGATGGGTGAGCTGCGCCATGAGGAGGGAGTTCTGGCGGATCATGATGGAGCTGACACGCGAGAGCATGGAATAGTGGGTGATGCGCATCTCCTGCGCCCCGTAGTCATGACCGCTGACATCGATGCCCACCAGGAGGTCACCCTCCTGCCGCTCCACACGGTTCAGGGGGATGGGGTTGGTGACACCGCCGTCAATGAGGATCATACCATTGCGCTGCACGGGTTCGTAGAAGGCGGGCAGGGAGATGGAGGCACGGATGGCCTCGAAGAGGCTGCCGTCGCGCATGATGACTTCATGACCGGCCTTCCAGTCGGTGGCGACAGCACAGTAGGGGATGGGCAGCTGCTGGATGGGCATGTCGGGCACGAATTCCATGATGGCCTCGATGATACGCGTGCCCTTGACAAGATGGTTGAGGCTGAGGGAGAAGTCTGTGAGCTCCAACATCTTCCTGCGGTCCACAGTCTTCATCCATTCGCGGAAATCCTCGAGCTTGCCAGCGGCATAGACGCCGGCAATGAGGGCGCCCATGGAACAGCCGGCGATGGAGGTGATGTGATAGCCTTGTGCCAGGAGTTCCTCGATGGCACCGATATGGGCGAGGCCTCGGGCACCGCCGCTTGAAAGTACTAATGCAACGTTCTTACTCATCATCAGAATGAAGGATTCATGTATGCTTTGCGGTTGAGCTTGCCGTTGAAGGTGCGTTGGATGGCAGGCACAGCCTCGTAGAGAAGGGGTATCTTATAGGGTTCGAGACGGCTCTTCAGGTGAAGGGCCAGCGCACGCTTGTCGAGGGTGTGGCCGTCGAGCATGACGACGAGGAGCTTGAGGGCGGTGCCCGTGATCTTATGCTCCACGGGGATGCAGATGCAGTCCTTGATGAGGGGATAGGCCATGGCGGCATCCTCGACCTCGGTGGGCGCAACCTTGAAGCCTCCGACATTGATGACATCATCCTGACGACCGGCGAGATGCAGCATCCCCTCGTCATCGAGACGACCGAGGTCGGAGGTGAAGAGGGTGTTGTCGCGCAGCACGGTGGCTGTGCGCTCGGGATCGCCGATGTAACCGGTCATGAGGGTGTCACCCTGACAGGCGATGGTGCCCTGCTCGGTGATGAAGAGGTGCGAGTGGGGCATCGTATGGCCGAGACAACCGGCCTGGCAGCGACCGTCGTTGAAGTTGTAGGTACTGATGATGCCGGTCTCGGTGGAGGCGTAGGTGTTATAGAGCCGCGTGTGGGGCAGCAGGCTGCAGAGCGTCTGCATGTCGGCCTGCGAGATGGCAGCGGCGCCGGTCTCGATGAAGTCCATGCGGTCGGCAAGGGCGGCCAGACGGTCGGCACTGAACTGAATGAGGATGCGGATGCTGGCGGGCACGAGGAAGGTGGCATAGCGCGCAGGGATGCCCTCGACACGAAGGTGGGTGCTGAAAGCATCGAAGAAGGCGTTGACATCCTTGAGGCCATCGACGATGACGAGGGTGGCACCGAGCATCACCACGGGGTAGATCTTGGAGAGGCTGCCGATGTGGTTCAGGGGACCGTTGACGACGAAGGTGAGGTCGTGGCTGAAGCCCTGACCGGCGATGAGGTTCTCGGCATCGGCGATGATGGTGTGGTGGCTGATGAGCACGCCCTTGGACTTTCCGGTGGTGCCGGTGGTGTAGAGGACATCGGCCGTACCCTCGGGGATGGGATGCCGGCTCAGCTCCTGCTCCACAGCCTCAAAGGTGGCAGACGGCATATCGCGCTCCATAGGCGCCACGGCGAAGCCGGCACGATGGAGGGCGAAATAGCTGACGAGGAAGTCAATGGAAGCGGAAGCGCGGAGGCAGACGAGAGGGCTGGCCCCTACCCCGCCACTGTGAGGGAGGGAAGATTGGAGCTTTGCAACCATCTCATCAATGCGGCTGTTGAGTTGGGCATAGGTGCAGCACTCATTGCCACAGATGACAGCGATGCGCTCGGGGTAGCGGTCAGCGTTCAGCGCAATATAGGATTCGAGACTTTCTTTCAATGTTTCAATATTTCAATGTTTCAATTTCTCTTCTACCATGGCAACGATGCTGTCCAGGGTCTTGAGGTTCTTGGGCGTGGCATCGGCAGCTTCGAGCTTGATGCCATAAGCATCGGCAAGGGTCATGAGGATGGTGGTGACGCCGAGGGAGTCGAGTTCACTAAAAAGGAAGTCGGAGTCGAAATCGACGAGGGGGAGCACCTCTTCCAAGAGGTTGCGGATCTTTTCTTTGTTGTCCATGACGTATGTTTTAAATTCTTGTTTTGTCAGCACTGTAATGTTCTCTATGCCCTCAGCAGCGTGGCGGGCAATGGTGCACATCTCATCGCTCTCCGCCACCGCATAGACACGGAGGTGGGGCGCCGCGAGGGCCAGCAGCTGCGGCAGTTCGCCCTCATGGCAGTTCCAGACGATGCAGGTGTGCGCCTCGCGCAAGGCCGTGCTGTCCATGCAGGCGGCATAGTTCCGGGTCTGACGCAGACGCCGATGCACGGGCTGGAGGACGTCCTGGGTACGGTAGCGGTAGCGGTCGCGGACGATGGCGACGGGGTCGCTGCCGAATGAAGAATGACGAATGAGGTTGCGGAGGGTAAGGGGACGGCGACGGAGGCGACCATCCTTGTAGAGGAGCCAGCGATAGATGAGCGGGGGGAAGAGGCAGGCCATCAACACCACGGAGAACATTCCGACGATGGTGACCTCGGCCAGCGAATGGAGAGCGGGATGGCGCGCCAGGATGAGCGACCCGATGCCGATGAACATGATGAAGGCAGAGATGAGGATGCTGTTCTTGTAAGAGGACAGCATCTTCTTGCCATAGGTGTATTCGTACTGGCAGCCCTCAGTCATGAAGATGGTGTAGTCGTCGCCCTGACCGAAGATGAAGGTGGCAAGGATGACGTTGACGACATTGAACTGAATGCCGAAGAGGGCCATAATGCCCAGAATCCAAAGCCAGCTGACAGCCATCGGCAGGAAGGAGAGGGCGGCGAGTTCGAAGCTGCCCAGCGAGAGCCAGAGGAAGAAGAAGACAATGAGTCCGCAGGCCCACCCGATGTAGTTGAAGTCATCGGAGAGGCGCGTGGCGATGAGAGAGTTCATGCCGCCGATGTCGAAGGCATAGCCCGTGGTATCTGCGCGTTCGACCTCATCGATGACACGCTGCAGAAGGCTGTCTTCGGTCTCAAGGACATCGACAACCTGAAATTCGCGGGCAGCGCTGTCGGCCACGAGGTTCGAGGCAAAGACGGTGGAGGCGAGGGGGTGGAAGAATGACAACGGCTGCGGCTCAAAAGAGGTGTGTAGCAGCGCGAAGAAGGAATCGAAGGAGTCATCGGCAAAGCCCTCGGCAGCGGCAGCCTGACGTACGGCGGCCTCGATGGAGGGGGCATGACGACGGGTGAAGGCTTCCCAGGCCTGCAGACGACGTGCCTGCTCAGCAGTGGAGGTGAGGAAGCGGGAACAGCCCTGGAGCTGGGCAACAAGACCCTGCGCCTGAAGCTGGCGTAGGGCGGGCTGGCGCTGGCGACTGTGGTCAAGGGCACCGTCCATGGTGGAGTCTGGGGAGACGACATAGACCTTGCGGCGCGTGGTGTTCTGCGCCATCACCTCCTGGAAGTAGGCCATGTCAGCCTTCTGCTCGGCTGTCATATAGTTGATATGACTGATGTTCGGGTCGAACGAGGTCTGGAGACTGTAGTAACCGAAGACGAAGGTCAGCACCACGACAAGCAACACCAACCAGCGCTTGTCCTCCAGCGAGAAGTCGCCGAAGTGGAAGGAGGGGAGCTTTTTGAGGAATGACGAATGACGAGTGAAGAATGAAGAATGAAGAATGAAGAATGAAGAATCGGGCACTTGTAATTCGTCATTTGTCATTCCTCCCTCGTCATTCTGACGCACCAGGTGCGGCAGATAGAGAAGCACAAAGAGGATGGTGCCAATGAGTAGCAGGGCACTGAAGAGGCCCAAGTCGCGAAGGGCGGTGGATTGCAGCGGCACCAGAGCAAGGAAGGCGCCCACCGTGGTGATGTTCCCCACGACCAGCGGCATGACAATCTCCTTCAGCGCCGAACGGATGTCGGGGGTGTGCTGGAGATGGGCGATGAGATGGAGGGGATAGTTGACGGCGATGCCCAGGATGACCGATGAGATGCCGATGACGATGACGGAGATGCTGTCGTGAATCAGGGCCAGGGCACCCATAGCGAAGAGCCAGCCCCAGGCGATGGAGAGCACGATGAGCATCAGATGCCACCAGCGACGGAAGACCAGCAGCAAGAGCGCCACGATGAGCACGACGGCGATGCCTACGGAGAGGAGACTGTCGGCCTTGATCTGGCGGGCATTACCCACCGCGATGACAGGACCGCCGGTGACGTGGATGTCGATGGCGGGCGATGACTGCATCACCTCATCGGCACAATCGCCGATGAAATCAACCAGTGCTGCATTACGCTCGGTCTCGCTGGCACCATAGGGCGAGGAAATCATGACGAAGGCGCGCTGCATATCGGGCGAGAAGATATAGCCCTCGTAGTTCTCGTAGTTGACAGCCGCCTGACCACCCTGCAGCTGTGCCACGACGGGCGTGAACCAGTTGAGGGGGTCGCGCTGGACGTTGTCGGAGAGGAGCCCCGAGACGGGGAACATCAGCATCTGCTTGTCGCGGGCAAGCTGGTCGGGGATGAAAGCCGGCGTGGTGAGAAGGCTGTCGAAGCGGGCATAGTCCTCGTCGGTGAGGAAGTAGGGAACGTGAGCATAGGTCCACTCCGCCACCTCGGCAAAGGCAGCCATGTCGATACGGTCGATGACATCCCCCACGACATGGGCCTCATCACGCTCCTGCAGCGTCTGCACGAAGTCGTCGATGGCTGCCGTGAGGGCATCAGGGTCGGCCTCTTCCCCACCCTTCTGCATGAAGAGGACGATGATACGGTCGGCACCCGCAATGTCCTGATAGACACGCAGCGCCTTGTTGTACTTATCCGTGAGCGGAAGGAAGTCCGAGATGTCCTCCTTGTAGGTCTGCCGCGCCAGCGAGAGGGCGAGGACTGCCGTCAGGAGCACAGCCGAGAGGAGGGCAAGCACGCGGTGCCGCCTCATGGCTTCAAAGATTCGGACAATCCAGGACGTCATACAAACAATCTTTTTATTGGTTATCTACGGGATGGGCATAGATGCCGATGAAGATTTCCTTCAGGCGCTCCAGGTCGCAGGTGTCGTAGCGGTCCAACAGCGCCAGACGCTCCCGGAAAGCATCGTATTGCTCCTGGGTGTACATCGACTTATACTTCTCGTTGCCATAGAGCAGGTCATGGGCGATGTAGTTGTTGGGGTAGAGACGGTAGGCTGCGTTGATGCGGCGGTCGAGGAGCTTGGCCACGGACTTGTGATATTCGTTGTTGGTCTGACTCTCGAAGGCGGAGAGCTCCGGCACGGAGATGGGCTTGCAGAGCTCGAAATGCACACGGCCCTTGGGCTCGAGGATGCCCGTGAGAATGCTGTTGAGGTCCTCTCCGGGTTTCTTGGTATAGCGCGTGTACTGCGACTCGTAGAGCTCCAGAGCCTTTAGGATGTCGCAGGATTCCCACTCGTAGGAGACGGCTACCGGCACGATATTCAACTCGGCCAGGGCATGGATCTTATCGTGCGGCTCGCTCATGCAGAACATCTTGATGATGCCCTGGTCGGTAGCATCGATGCCGTCCTTGGTGCGACCGTTGCGCTGGGCTATCCACACGGACTCATGCTTCTCCGTGATGGCATAGCGGATGTACTCCGAGAGATGGAGGGAGCTGCGATAGAAGTCCTTGATGCTGCCACCGGGACGTTCCACCTTGAACATCTTGTTGCTCTTGCCGATATCCACGACCAGCGGGCTGACCATCAGGTTGGCACCAAAGGTAATCTCCGTGGTCTCGAAGCCGCCATCCACGAGATGGTTCTGCAGGAGGCTGGCATCGAGCATGATGTCGCGGTGGTTGGAGACGAAAAGGTAGTTCTTATCGGGGTTGAGTCGTTCGAGACCTGAGCAGGAGAACTCAGTGATGCTACGCTGGATGATCTGCTCGTTGACGAAGTACATGACGCCATGCTGGAAGTCGTGTGTGGTCTGGAAGCTCTCTACCTTCTTGCGCACTTCGGCTAACGGCATATCGGGGAAGACGAAGGAGGCCAGCAACGGGAAGGCATCGCTGTGGGCAATGCGCTGCATGGCAGCAGGGATCTCCTCTTCGTAGTAGGGACGAATGTCGTCGAATTTCGGGTTTTTATTCATAGGGGGATGAGGGTTAAGGGTTAAGGGTTAAGGGTTAACGGTTAAGGGTTAAGGGATGAGGGTTAAGGGTTAAGGGTTAACGGTCTTTGATCCACTTCAGGAACTCATCGCGCCACTGGCGACATTCGGCAGTGCCCTTCGTGTCGCTGGCGCCGAAGCCGTGGCCACCGGTGCGGTACTGGATATAGCGGTGAGGGATGTTCTGTGCCGTGAGGGCTGAGTCGAGCAACACGGAGTTGCGGTAATCCACGATGGGGTCATCGACACAGTTCACGAGGAAGATGGGCGGACAGTCGGCGGGGACATGCTTCTCCAAGGAGAGCTGTTCGCGCAACGCCTTGTTACGGGTGCGGGAGTCGCCCATCAGTCCGCGACGCGAACGCTTGTGGACACAGGGATGTGTCATCGTCACCACAGGGTAGATGGGGGCGGCGAAGGCCAGACGGTCCTCGCCCGTGAACCACTCGGCACCCGACATCACCAGATGGCCGCCTGCCGAGAAGCCCATGGCTCCAAGGCGTGCAGGGTCGATGCCGTACTCGGCGGCATGTTGGCGGACATAACGCACGGCCTGCAGGAGGTCGTCCTGCGGATCGGGGTAGCGATTGCCACGGAAGATGAGGCGGTAGTGGGTGATGAAAGCCGGCACATAGCCCGTGCGATAGTTGAGGACAAAGGCCGAGATGCCGTTGCGCTGCAGCCATTCGGCCACGCCGTAGCCTTCGACTTCGATGTCATGCCAGAAGTAGCTGCCGCCCGGACACACGATGACGGCCATGTGGGGCTTGCCCTCGGTGAGATAAGGCGTGAGCATCACCTTCTTCTTGCACGCGGTGCCTTCCCAGATGTTGACCTGGGCAAAGGAGCAGGCTGTGATGGCCAGGAGTAGGAGGAGGATTAGGATTCGTTGCATGCGTTGATACGATTAATGATATAGTTGGGCCCCAGGATGGCCTCGCAGGTCTGGATGGCCGTGAGCGGCACACCGCAGAAGCCATGCAGGTTGTTGTTCTGACCTGTCAGCAGAAGGTTACGAACCTTCGTGACCACGGGGACCTGGGAGAGGGCGATATTGTGGCAGTCCTTGCTGAAACCGCAGATGGTGCCGTCCTTGGCGCCATAATAGTCGCGGATGGTGAGCGGCGACGAGGTGTTGACGGCCTCGATGCAGTCGCTGAAGCCCGGGTGCATCTCCTCGATGAGCGCCAGGAGCTTGTCGGCCTGTTCCTGCTTCCACTGCTCGTAGTCGGCACCACGATGGCCTACCGTGGTGTTCTCCCAACGGCTGACCATCTCAAAGGGCATGGGTGCCGTGATGAGCACCTTGTGGGCGTAGGGACCGGGATGGCTGCTGGGCGGTGTCATCATGAGGAAGCCCAAAGGCCAGGGCTTGTCGGCACGGCTGAAATTCCACACTTCCTCGTAGCGGGTCAGGCAGTACTCGGAATAGTTGAGGTAGGGGAAGGTGCCGTCCTTGAGCTTGATATAGAGCGCGAAGGCGGAGTGGGCATTGGGGATGCTGTCGAGGCGGTCGCGGTAGGACTTGGGGAATGCCTTCTCATCCATGAGACGGAGAAGGGTGCAGGGGTGGATGTCGGAGATGTAATAGTCGGCAGTGTACTGACGGCCGCTCTTCGTGCGGACGTAATCCACCTGACGGTCGTTGACCTCTATCCACGCTACGCCGTCGCCCGCGAGGACCTGACCGCCATGGGCACGGATGCTGTCTGCCAGCATGTCGGCGAAGTGGCTGCTGCCATCGATGAAGCGGCTGGCGCCCTTGATGTAAAGCGTGCTGATGATGGCATGGATGTAGGCGGGGGTCTGGTCGGCACGTCCGCCATAGAGGGGATTCATGTAAGCGAGGATGGTGCGCAGCTTGGGGTTCTCCACATGACTGGCGATGAAGGCATCGGCGGCCATCATGAAGGAATCGGAATGGGCGAAGAGACGCGAGGCACCGTCAGAAGGGCGCAGGTTGAAGAGGTCAACCTGGTCTGTCAGCGCCAGCACAGCCTCGACATAGGCTTCCAGATGCTCCCGCTCCTCGGGGAAGTAGGCTGCCAGGGAGTTGACGAAGCCCTCCTTACCCTTGGCGAGGGTGTAGAACTGCTTGTCCTCGGAGAAGTAGAGGCGGTCAGTGCAGTCATCATCGACGTCCTGCAGGCGCACCTGATCGGTGATGCCGAGGTAGTTGCAGATCTTGCGGATGTTCCCACCGGGGCGCATACCGCCAATGACGTGCATGCCCGTGTCAAAGGTCTCGCCAAAGCGCTTGAAGGTCTGCAGACCGCCACCTATCGTGGCATTCTTCTCCAGAATGGTGACAGAGAAACCTTCCTTGGCCAGGATGGCTCCTGTGAAAAGGCCGCCGAGGCCGGCACCTATGATGACTACGGAAGACATGTTGAGTGAAAAGTGAAAAAAAAGGTTAGGAGGCTTTTATTTGTTGGTAGATGCGCTCGGCTGTCAGGAACTCGCTGCACGTGACGATGGTGCCGACGAGGACACCCAACATGCCATGCGAGTTGATGTTCTGCCCCGTCTGCAGGACGTTGGGGATGCGCGTCCTGTGGGGCACGCGGCAGGCAGAGCCCAGATGGATGTCCTTGGCGATGCCGTACATGGAACCGGCCTCGGTGCCGGTGTAGTCGAGGTAGGTGAGCGGTGTGGATGTGTAGTAGTGCTTGATGGAAGCACGCAGCCCCGGGAAGCGGCGTTCGAGGACATCCAGAAGGCGCTCGGCCTTACGCTGCTTGAAGGCCTCGTAGTCGCTGCCGCGATGTCCCACGTGAGTGCCCAGCCACGGCTCCATCTCGCTCATCTGCATATAGGAGAGGATGACGCCCGTTGTGGCATAGCGCGGCTTGGGCTCCTGACAGAAATGCATATAGAGATAGCCCTTGGGCCACGAGGCCTCATCGTAGTGCTCGCAATCCCACGGCGTACTGGTCTCGAAGCCGTAGAAGTTATGGTTCATATAAGGCAGGGCACCTTCCTTGAAATCGAGATAGACGGCGAAGCCGCCGACGGTCTGCGCCATCGTGTTGATGCGGTTGCGGAAGGCGGGACGGATGAGCTTGGAGTCTATCATCTCCAGCGTGCGCTTGGGGTGGGCGTCAGAGATGATGTAATCGGCCTCGTAGAAAGTCTCGTCCTTCGTAATGACGCCCAGGGCCTTTTGTTCGTCGCAGACAATCTTCGCCACGCCTTGACGCGCGAGCACACGTCCGCCATGGCGTTCGATGGTCTTCACCAAGGAATCAGCGATGACGCTGCTGCCTCCTACGATGCGGAAAGCGCTCTGGTTGTAGAAGTCCATGATGAAGGCGTGCGTGGAGAACGGTGTCTTGTCCCGCTCTGCAGCATAGAGGGGCAGGTTGCCCACCAGGACTTTGGCCAACAGGGGGTCGGTGATGACCTCATCGATGACCTCGTTGATGGAGCGCAGCTGGTACTCGGTGTTGACGGCAGTGTCGCTCTCGGCATATTTCAGGGAGTGTAGCGATGATGCCCCGGCCACACGCTCAATGAGATCATAGTAGCGCACGAGGTTGTCACGCTGGTGGGGGAAGTCTGCCGCCAGCGTCTCGATGAATGCTTCGCGACCCGTAGCAAAGCGGAAGGTATGACCGTCCAACGCCACCACCTCATAGCCCTGCGGGTCGAGTTGTGAGAGGGTTATGTCGTCATTGAGACCTAGGTATTGCATCAGGCGGTTCAGCGTCTGCCCCTCGGCAGCGCTGCCAATGAAATGCATACCTGTCTCGAAGCGGGCACCACGACGGGTGAAACACTGCAGACAGCCACCCACCTGCGTGGCCTGCTCCAGAACGGTGACATCATAGCCATTCTTAGCAAGGATGACACCGCAAGAAAGGCCGCCGAGGCCACTGCCTATGATGAGTACTTTGGACACTGTGTGATTGAAATGAAAATCTTAAACTTCTTATACTCTTAAACTTCTTAAACACCTTAAACTCCTTGCTCAATCTGGTTGCAGATGTCTGCATATTTGGTGATGTAGTGCCGTCGCCAGTAGGATGTCTGCTGCTTCAGGTCGCCAAGGGCCTGCTGCTGCTCCTGCGTGACAGGCTCGTCCACCTCGATGTAGATGGGGCTTTTGTTCAGATGGTAGGTCTTCTTGGGCAACACTTTGCCCGGGCCATAGAGGTACATCGGCAGGACTTCCAGCCCCAGCTGCTGGGCCAGGTAGAAGGCTCCCTGATGGAAGCGCCCGATGCGGCAGTCCCTGGAGCGTGTGCCTTCGGGGAAGACACAGATGCTGTAGCCGCGCTCCACCAGCGACCGCAGTTTGGGCAGCATCGCCTCGAGGCCCTCAGAGACGGGATAGTACTCTGCCGTGTGGATAAGGAAACCGTAGAGGGGGTTGTTCCAGACCCAGTCGTTGGTCAGGAAGGTGAGCTTATGGCTGAAGACGAGCTGACACATCAGATCCAGGTGCGACTGGTGGTTGCAGATGACGATGCGCGGCTGGTCGAAGGAGAGGTTCGCAGGCCGCTTATAGGAGAAGCGGGTGCCCGGGATGCCCACATAGATCATCACCAGACGTGCGAAACCCGACATCATCTGGCGGACGTGCAGCCGCTTCTTCTCGATGGAGAAGGGTGCTACCTTGACATCCAGCCACATGAAGGGCATCACCAAGATCCACATCACGAAGAAGAAGAGGAGCGAGAAGAGTGTGCGACCCCACACGCACAGGAAACGCCACAGGCGCAAGGGCAGACCATAGACCACGGCCAGAAAGCACAGCACGGTGTTGAGGACGCTGATGCGGGCGAAGTCGGCGGTGGGACGGAAATGGCTGACGCGCTCCTCCAAGGGCGGGTAATAGACATCAATGGGGATCTCCACCAACTTCACGCCATGCCACGAGGAGAACACCAGCAGCTCCAATTCCGCCTCATAGCGCGAGGTGAGGAGTGACAGCCCATAGAGTTTCCTGATGGGATAGAGACGGTAGCCGGTCTGCGTGTCGGCCAAACGACGCCCTGTCTGCACCCAGAACCAGAAGTTGGAGAAGGCATTGGCGAAGTCGCTACCCTTGGAGCGCTGCACGCCCTGGAGCTTGCGGCTACCGATGATGAGGGCTCCCGGGTTCTCCTGGTTGGCACGCAGGAAGTCGGCGATGTGCTCGGGGTAGTGCTGCCCGTCGGCATCCAGCGTGATGGCGTAGGCGAAGCCCATCTCACGCGCCTTGCAGAAACCCTTCCGCAGGGCATAGCCTTTGCCGCGGTTGGCGGCGTAGTGCACCAGCGTGATACCCTCGAGACCTTGGAGCAATGACGTGGTGGCATCCGTGGAGCCGTCGTTGACCACGATGACATCATCGCAGCACGCCAGCGTCGATTCCACCACCTGCACAATCGTACCGGCGTTGTTGTACGTCGGGATGACCACGCAGATGCCTCGCGCGCGTAAGAGCTGTTTCTGTTGGGTGCTTTCGTCCATGTCCTACTCTTGTAAAGGTGTCAACTGAAAAGTGATGTGATATTTCTCGTCCACATAGCGGGTGCCGCCCTGCTGGAGGACGTGGACGAGTTCCCGCAGATCGCGCTTCAAGCGCTTGCGGATATACCATTTGTCGAGCATCTTCTGCACGGAGAGCAACTTCACCTTGTCCTTCTGGGGACGGTAAGCGAAGTCCATGGCCGAGATGCCGAACTCATTGAAAATACTACCTTTGACATCGGTGCCGTCATGCAGGAGGATGCATACGCCGCTGATATAGCTGCGCGGCAACTCGATGTACACGGCATAGCGAGCCCGCTCGCCCTCGGCAGAAGGGAAAGCGGCCTGCGCCCACAGCCCTTGACAGGCGAGGAAGAGCAGGCTAATCCACAGTGAAAAGGTCCGATGAAATGGGCTCATTCTTGCGTATATCCTTTAATTCTATGACGGTGCGGTCGCCGTTCTTCTCCAGCAGTTCTACCACCGCCACCACCGACTGCTTGCGGTCGAAGTGCAGGATGATTTGCTGGAACATCTGTTTCATGTCCTTGCGCAGGGGCTGCAGGGTGGCCACCCACTCCTGCCCCACGGTGGTAATCTGTGTCTTGAAGTCCTTCTCGTCGGCCAGGCATTTGCCGACGACGCTGTTCATCATGATGCGGGCAATCTCCTTGAAGACTTTGTTCTGGTTCACGTCAATGACATCGTTGCGCCGACTGTTCTTCAGCAGAACCTTGTTGTTGTTGAGGATGAAGGTGTAGGCATAAGGCGTCACATACTCCCAACGCAGCTGGTTGCCCTGGCGGTAGTACATCTTGCCCTTCGCCACCATCTTATCGTTCAGCATCTTCAGGTGCTTGGTCTGCACGAAGTCACACTGCATCGACTTCATCTGCGATGCCGCCTGGTTGATCTGCTGCCGGATCTGCACCTCAGACTGCGCCAGGGCCGACGAAGTAGCAAATATAAAATATAAAATATAAAATATAAGTCTTACTTTGAACATTGAACTTGGAACATTGAACTTGGAACTTGGAACTTTGAACTTTTCACTTCGCTATCAGCACACATCCCAGCATGATGCAGGCCACGCCGACCCATTTCATCAGCGACACCTCCTCATGGAAGAAGAGGATGGCGGCGAACATGCCAAAAACATAGCTGAGGCTGACCATCGGGTAGGCCATGCTGAAGGGGAACACCTTCACGATATACATCCACAGCAGCGAGGCGGCACCAAAAAAGAGACCGCAGGCTGCGAAGTGCCAGTTGGTGAGTAGGCTGACCCAAAACGTCCTTGTCCAGGCGAAGGGCAGCATCCGCATCATGGCGAACTTCAGGAAGACCTGTCCTCCCACGAGCAGGAGGCTCTGCAACACGGCGTATGGTATGATTTTCCACATGGTTTCTGTTTCTTTTACGCTGAATGTGATGGTTGTTCGGGCTGACGGAATATCAGCTGGAGGCTGGCCTCATAATGCTGCTCGTCCACGTAATCCACCCACCCCGCAATCATGCTGTGTGTAGCGGCATCCTGGAAGGAGGCGGTGATGACCTGCTGCATCCGTTGCTCGTCGCGGGCCGGGAGGACATAGAAGGAGGTCTCACCGTGGTAGTGGTGACGGATAGCTATCTCGCCCGTAACGATATTGGGGAGGGTATATACAAACACCGAGGGGCTGGCGAAGAAGTTGTCGGGGTCGGCAATGGAGGCCTGGAACTTCACGTCGGCATCGATGGATGAAGCGTGATTGAAGAGGATGACAGCCCTGTCTGCAGCCATTTCATCGGCCTCTGCCCTACCCTCGGCCTGCAGCAAAAGCTCCGAGGCCAGGAAGCCGAGGCGGCTCAAGCCGTCCATCTTGTAATATTTGGGATAGTCGCCGACATAGCGCTTGTAGAGGTCTGTCAGCTGGCACGCCGTCGCCACCTCCTTGCCGTCGATGGTCAGGGCCTGCGGCGTCAGGCATACGCGATGTGTCGTTTGCATGGCGCAGCCACTCCTCTCTCTCATCACTTCTCCCTCACAGGCGAGAGGCCCCCTTTCACAAAGAATCGCCGCATTGCCGCCTCCGAAGCCGGAGATCATCTTGATGAAGCGGCGCTTGCGGGTGGCACCGTTCTCCCGGACCACCTGAATTCTGCCTGAGACACCCAATTCCTGGAAGCCACGTGTGGCGAGAACGGTGCCGTCATCAGCGGCCGCCATCGATGCCACGGTCTCCAGAAGACCTGCGGCGCCCAGCGTGTGGCCATAGAAGCCCTTCAGGGCATTCACGGGAACGGTCTGCAAACCCGACTGCGCGATGGCCACAGATTCCATCTGGTCATTGAACATCGTGGCTGTGCCGTGGGCATTGACGAAAGCCAGCGTGTCGGCAACAGCCTCGGCGCCTATGGCCTGCAGAGCAGCCCTGGCACCGTCGCCGTTCTTGGAGGGTGAGCTGATATGGAAACCGTCGTTGCGGATGGCGCCGGCCTCGATGGTCCAGCAGCCAGCCTTCTTGGCCTGACGACCGAGGATGAGGGTGGCAGCGGCTTCGCCCAGATTGAGTCCCGTGCGCTCTAGGTCGAAGGGCCTGCAGGCATCTTCGGAGACGGCCTTCAGCGACTGGAAGCCCGACACGGTGAAGGTGTTCTGCACGTCGGCACCACAGACGATGGCGACATCGTAGCAGTCGGCCTCCAGCAAGCGCGAAGCCAGGATGAGGGCTGCCACGCCAGAGATGCAGGCATTGCAGACCACCAAGGGCGTGGTGCTCACGCCTATCGCATCGGAAATATGCTGTGCTGCGGTGGCGGGGGAGATGTCGGAGGGCGACTGTATGCCCTGGCTCAAGAGCTCTATATTCCCCTTTGTGGTGCTGAGGATGAATACGACCCTCGGCTGTGAGACATCGAGGTCAGTCTGCGCCAGCGCATCACGGATGGAAGCGACGGCGAGCGACTCGAAACGCGTCAGGCCCTCATGCGACAACGCACGACGCTGCTCCTCGCTGAAGAGCGAAGCCGTGAAAGGCTCCGGCACACCCAACGCGCCCTCGTAGCGACGCAACGCCGAACGACCAGCCTTGAGGGCCTGGTAGTTGTCCTGCGTGGTCATGCCAAGGGGCGAGGTGATGTTATCGGCGAGGGAATAGACCATTGGGGGGGTGGGGGGGGAAGTTTAAAGTTTAAGAGTTTAAAGTTTAAGGGTTTAAGTTTAAGGACTTAGAGTTTAATGAAGGGCGGTTAGGCTTCGAGGATTCTTTTTATTTCGTCAGCGGGGAGCTGGCGGTATTTATGTTGCGGGTCGGCGTTGAAATCGACCTCGAAGTACTCCTCGTCGTAGAACGACAGCTTGGAGTTCGTGTCGGGGGCGCACTCGATGTAGGTGATCTGACTGATGTCCAGCCCCTTGGCCTTGCAAACCTGTTCTGCCAGCGCACGACCGGCATAGGTGATACTGGTGCCGGGGTTCTCCTGATAGAGTTCGGTGACGATGACGTAGGTGTGTCCTTCGTGGTGGCGGATCTTCAGTCCACACATGGAGGGCATATCCCACTGTCCCTGGAAGGGGAACAGCTCATCATAGTATTCTTTGGGGACTTTCATGATTGATGGGACTTATAGGGCTTATAGGTTCACATTTCGCTTCGTGCGGTCCACGCGGTGGCCGAAGCTCTGGTTCATGAGTTTTCGGTCGCGCTGGCGATAGGTACCCTCCTGCATCTCGCGCAGGGCGACTTTGCAGAAGAGATTGAACATCTTCTGTTCCTGTGTCTCGTCCTTGTAGAAGGACTTCCAGGCGTAGTCATAGACATTCTGCAGTGCCTCGGGGGTCATCTGCTTGGGCTGGAAGACGACCTGACCGGCGTTATAGTGGTTCCAGTCGAAGTCGAAGATGCGGCCCTGGCGCAGCAGGTCATCGTACGTCTTTGTGTGGGGGAAGGGTGTGAGGATGGTGAACTCGGCCAGATCCAGGTCGATTTCACCGAGGAAATCGATGAGACGCTTGCAGTCGTCCTCGCTCTGGTTGTCCAGTCCCAAGAGGATGGTTCCCTCCACGCCGATGCCGTGGTCGTGGTAGCGTTTCACGCGTTCCTTGATATAATCACTGGTGTCATAGACGGCCTGATAGACATACCATGCGCCGGCATCATAGGCCAGTGAGAGCACTTCGTCGTCGTCCTCAATGGTGTGGCTGATCCACTTCTTCTTCAGCGGCGCGATGGCGCGGAAGAGTTCCTTCTCCCACTCCTTGTTCTGTGCAAGGGAGTTATCGACGATGAAAAGACGGTTGTTGTCGATGGAAGCCATGTCCTCGACGACCTTGTCGATGGGACGGGGACGGAACTTGCGTCCACCGAGATAGCTGACGGCACAGGGGTAGCAGCTGAAACGGCATCCGCGCGAGGCGTGGAAGAGGTCCACCATCTGCACACCCTTATGGTTGTAGAGGTGGCGCTTGTAGAGGTCGCGGCGGCACTTGCCCACGGACTCGATGGGCGGTAGCTGGCCCATGAAGTTATAGACTTTCTTCAGACGGCCCTGTAGGAAGTCCTGCATCACATCGTCCATGCGCCCTTCGCTCTCGCCCAGGAAGAGGCTATCGACATGCTGCACCATCTCCTCAGCATGTAGCATCGAAGAGATACCGCCTGCCATCACCAGCTTGCCGCGCTTGTGGTACTCCTCGGCAATCTCCCAGCCACGCTTGACCTGCGTGGAGAGCATCATCGAGAGAGCGACGATGTCGCAATCCTCCTCGAAGTCGATGGCTTCGACATTCTCATCGGTGAAGCTGACATCGACATACTCCGGCAAGGTGCCGGCAAAGGCCACAGGTCCGTGGGGCGGCAGGTTGAAGGTGGTCTGTCCGGGCAGCTTCTTCCACTTGGGGTAGATAAGCTTCATCTTCACTCTTTCCATAGGCTTAACTCTTAAATTCCAGGCTAAACTTTGTCATCAACGCCCCTGTGCCGGCAGCGGCGATGGTGCCCTTGACTTTCACGCAGTCTTCGGCCTCGCTGAGGGAGGTCAGGGTGACATCTATCAGCGGTGTCTCCACGGGCGAGACGGGTGCCGTGAACTTCAGGTTCACCACCCTGTGCAAGGCAAGGTGGCGCTGTAGCTGCCGTCCGGCCAATTCTGCGACGATCTGCACCTGGCACACGCCAGGTGTGATGGGATTGCCAGGGAAGTGTGCCTGGTATATCTCGTGCTCTGGGTGGAGCTGCAGACGCAGCTGCTGGCCCTCAGCACTCACGATGGAGTACATGGCATCCAATAGCTTCATAGTCTCTTGAGCAATATGCAACTGACGTCCTGTCCGTCGCTGTGGTTCACGAATAGCAGTCTGTTCACGGGAAGGGTTTCGCTGCCACCGTCGCAGCGCATGAAAGCGGGTGCCTGGCCGCGCTTCAGCAGCTGTGCCGAGGCGTAAAGGCCTAAGCCCGAGGTGGTGTAACCCTCGCCAAACAGATGTTTATAGTGTAATTGTGGCACGCCCGGCAGCTGTGCTGCCAGCGTCTCGTAAATGCGGTCGTTGTCGTCCTGGCCGTTGTAGCCCAGCATGATGGCATCCACGCTTCCGACAAAGGCAGCCAGCTGCGGCACCCCAAGGGAGAGGCGCACGTCCTCGACGCTGCACAGGGCCTCGCCGGGCTCTGTGGTCAGCATCATCGCCGCCGAGGCTTCGGTGGCTGCGACTTCGCCCGGAGCGCCCACGTAGCCGGTGCGCTGCAGGATGCTGAAGTATGAGGGTGTCATCTCGTCGTTGCCCGTCACCAGCGCTGTGCGGATGTCGCCGAGCTGCAGCTGGAGGAAGGCATCCAGGAGAGCGCTGTCAAAGGAGATGCCCTTGTGGCTGTACGTGGTGTTGTAGCCGTGGCAGCCACCCTTGATGGCTATGAGGGAACTGATGGTGTTGTGTGTTGACTGCATGAAGTAGGTGGGCTTCAGCATCTCCTCGCCTTCGCGACAGAGCTGGTCCAGGAAGAGTTCGGTGTTTTCGATGCAGCCCAGGCCGGTGCCCGTGACGATGGCATCGGGTTGGGGGATGCCGGTGTCCTGCATCACCTTCATGGCAGTCACGAGGGCGCGGCGCATGATCTTACCCATTCTGCGGGACTCCAAGGGGCTGAGCCATGCCTTGAAGTCGGGGTCGGTGCTGCGGACGTAGGGCTCGGAGAACAGAACGGGCTCGGTCATCCAGTCCTCGCAGAGGGGCTGCTGTGCCGAGATCTGCGTGGCGGCCTTTATATATATAATAGGTGTAGGCTGCTGTTGGCGGCCCTTGGATGATGCAGCGGTAGAGAGGATAAGGCTGGAGTCGTTGCCGCCGAAGCCAAAGGAGTTGCACATCACATGGCGCAACGCCACACCCTTCTGCACCTGAGCAACGGGCACCACGCCATTTTCCATGGGCTCCTTCCAACCGTAGTTGGCGGGGATGAAACCGTGCTGCAACGCCAACAGGCAGATGACCGCCTCCACAGAGCCCGAGGCGCTGGTGGTATGGCCTGTCATGCCCTTGGTGGACGACACGGGAGGCAGCTTGTCCGCGAAGAGACGGAACAGAGCCTGACTCTCGCTGACATCATTGTTGGGCGTTCCGGTGCCATGGGCGTTGACATAATCGATATCCTCCGGCTGCAAGCCCGCTAAGCGCAGAGCCTTCTGCATCGCCAGGTAAGCTCCTTCGCCATCGTCGCTGGAGGCCGTCTGGTGGAAGGCATCGCAAGCATTGCCGTAGCCGCTGAGGGTGGCCATGGGCTGCACACCGCGACGGCGTGCCGACGCCGCAGTCTCCAAGACGAGATAGGCAGCGCCCTCGCCCAGGTTCAAGCCAGCGCGCGTGGCATCAAAGGGGCGACATTGCTCATGGTCGAGAATCATGAGCGAGTTGAAACCATTGAGATGGAACTTGGTGATGCACTCGGCACCGCCCACGACGACAATCTCTGCGCGCCCGCTGCGAATCAGGTTGGCGCCCAGGATGATGGCATTGGCAGCCGAGGAGCAGGCGGTGGAGATGCTGGTGGCCATCGTAAAGAGGCCGAAGCGCTGGGCCATCAGCTCCGTGGTGGCGCCGCAGTCATGAGTGCGGATGTACGCGTTGCGGTCGTCGTTGGAGAGGTAGTCCAGATAGTACTGCTCGCTCTTGTCCATGCCGCCCACGGTGGTACCCGACACGAGCATGACATTCAAGTCCTTGCGCCCCGTGAGCGCAGCGGAGTCCAGCGCTTCCTGCAAGGCCAGCATCCCCATCAGGCTTGTGCGCGTGGTGGGCTCCTGTGTGATGCCGAGGCGCTGCTTCATGTCCTCGTCGCTCATCTTGACTTCCCCCACGGGGAACTCGCGGTGAGCGGTCTTCAGGTAGTGCAGCGGAGCAATGCCCGTCTGTCTGTTCAGCAACGCCGTCAGCGTCTCTGCGCGGTTACCACCGATGGCAGAGACGATGCCGGCACCCGTGATCATGATAGGTTCCATCATGGGCAGTCGTATAGGGGTTTATTTGGTTCTGTTCTTGCTGACGAAATCAGCCATGGTGTTGATGGACTTGAAGATTTCCTTGCCTGCGGAGGGGTCTTTGATTTTGATGCCATAGACCTTCTCCATCATGACGATGAGCTCTAGGGCGTCAATGGAATCCAGTCCCAGTCCTTCGCCAAACAGCGGGGCATCGTTCTCGATGTCCTCGGGCTGGACATCCTCCAGGTTCAACACTTCGATAATCTGTTTCTTCAGTTCAATAATCAATTCTTCCATGATAAGTATATTATGTTTTAATCTTTAAACCCTTTAAACTTTAAACCATAAACTTTAAACTTTTAAACCTTAAACTTTAAAAGACCTCCACTCCCCACATCCGCTTCCATTCCTGGTAGAACTCGGGGTTGGTCCACACGAGATGGTAGTCCTTGTCCATGAACACCTGCACACTGCGTCCGTGGGCCATGAGCTCCTCTGTGGCGGTGTCGTAGATCTCGTAGTCGAAGATGATCTTCGCCGCCTCGGTGGGGTGATAGGTGATGTCGATGCGGGGGCGCATCTGGTAGAGCAGCGGCTTGCGGTAGTGGAACTCGAGGTCCACGAGCGGTGCGAAGTAGCCGAAATCGGCGATGCGGAGGTACTCCAGCTTGTACTTGCGACCGAACTCCTCGCGCGCATCCTCGAAGTAGAGCGGGTATGAGCCGTGCCAGACGACATTCATCGAGTCCACCTCGCTGAAGCGGATATCGAAAAGTTTGCTTGCCTTGAGTTCTTTCATTGTGAAGTCGTTAGTCTGTTACGCCGCAGCATCAATGTCGGTGAGTGCTATCTTCATCTCTGCCGTCACGATGGTCTCCCCGGCCACTGTGACGGTGGCGCGCACCAGCGTCAGTCCCATGATTTCCTCCATCACCTCGATGGCAGTCGTCAAGACTTCGCCGACCTTTACATCGCGCAGGATGATGAGGTCGCGCACACTGCCGATGAATCCCAGCTTCACATTTTCCTTGTAGATATAATGGTTGATGTAGCCCATGCGTGCCGCGCACGTCTGGGCGATGTTCTCGACCAGCGCGCAGGGGTTCAACACCTCGCCCTCAACAAAGATATTGTCAGCGCGCACCTGGAAGCAGGTGGTGGTGTTCACTTCATCGAAGTTCAACAGTTTGTCGATCATCACAAACGGCGGGCGCTGCGGCAGCAGCTCCAGCACATCGATGGATGCGAAATCTATTTCATTCATGTTGCCAAAACTCGTAGTAGTTAAGCCATTGGTGCGGATAGCGGCACACGATCTCCGAGAGGTTGTCGGCGAAGGCCTGTGCCAGTGCCGCCGCCCGCTGCCGCACGGTCGTGGTCTCCTCGGCGTTGATCTCCAGCAGGCGCACGAAGATATGGTAGGTGTTGGTGGTCTCCTTCATGACGAAGGTGCAGAACACGGGAACCTCACGCGTGGCAGCCAGAAGGTAGGGCCCTAAAGGCAATTTCGCAGGAGCATCCAGCACCCTCGCCACCACCGTCTTCTGCGATCCGAAGACACGGTCGCCGTGCATGGAGACAATCTCGCCGTCGGCCAGCGCGCGGTTGAGTTCGAAGATGTGGTCCATGCCGTTGCCCGTGAGGATGAGCCGCAGGTTCTGATGCTGGAACACGCGCGTGCGGTTCTCCATCACCGTGCCCGTCTCGCCGCTGAAGACCAGGGCGTTGATGGGTTTGCGGTCCTGCGTGAGCATATAGCCGGCCAACTCGAAGTTGCCCACATGTGCACCCAACTGCATGAAACCGTGGGGCTCATGCGTCATCGCCATGAAGCGCTCGTTGCCCTCCACAATCAGCTTGAAACGCCGGCCACCATAAAACGCGAAACGGTCCAGTATGATTTGGCCGAAGCGACAGTGGTTGAGATAGACATCGAAGAAGGCGCGCAGCGGAGAACGGCTTAGGCGCTGACGGAAGAAGTGGTACTGGCTAAGATAGCCCTGATGGTTGAAGAGCATGTAGAAAGGAACCACGAAGATGGCCATGCCGCAATAGACAAAGGGCAGGGGTAGCCAGGCGAGGGCATACACCAAGGACTTCTGCATCCAAGGTGTGCCGCCTGTAGTACCTTTCCATTCTGAGTGCTGTGCCTCCATGCGGTTAAGCCACCTTGCTCTCGATGTAGTCGCAGAACTCGTGCAGCGTGGTGACGCCAGCCATCTCCTCGGGTTTGATCTTAAAGCCGAAGTTCTTTTCGACGATGACGACGATGTCCACGAAGTCGAGGCTGTCAATGCCCATGTCGTCCTTCAGCTTGGCATCATCGGTAATCTTTTCCTCATCGATTTCGAGGTCTTCGATGAGGAAGTTCCTCACCTTCTCTTCAATTTCTTGTCTTGTCATGATTTAATTTACTATTATTTAATACTAAGTTCCTTTCTCAATATTTCAATTTTTCAATTTGCACACGAGGATGCTGTGCCCCTGTCCCAGGTTGTCGTGGATCTGTTCCAGCTCCAGCCCGGCCTCGCTGATGCACTGCTGCATGTCCTCGGTGTTGTACATTTTGGAGTTGCCATTGGCCAGCGCCGTGAAGTAGAGGCTGGTCATGGTCAGGCAGAAGGCTGCGGGCTCGAAGCGCTGGCGGTCCCACAGCGTCTCCATGATATAGATGCGCGTGTGCGGGTTCATAGCAGCCTTGGCACGCTGCAGTATGCCCACGATCTGCTCCATGCTGAAGCAGTCCAGGAACTGGCTCATCCAGATGGCATCGAGGCCGCCTTCACGTTGCGGGAAGGTCGCCTCGGTGTCCAGGAGGTTGATGCCAAATCCCTTGATGCGTTCGGCGCCGGTCTTGCCAGCCACGTTCTCGCGCATCATTCCTATCTGCTGCGGCAAGTCGAGGATGGTGACTTCCACATCGGGGTTGTAGCCCACGCACTGCAGCGCCCATTTGCCGGTGTTGCCACCGACATCGTAGAGCGAGCGGACATGATGTTCGTCGAAGATGATCTTCAGTGCCTCGGGGAACGAGGAATCACTGTAGAAGTGGTCGAAGCCGAACCAGCTCTTCTGCACCTGTGCGGGCAGCTCGCTGAGGGCTTCGTAGATGGTGGGCCATGAGCCGAAATGCTCCAGCCCAGCAGGGCGCCCTTCCTTCAGGGCCTCCTCCAAATGGAACCAGCCCTCGTAGTTAACATCGTGGTTGAAATCGATGTTAACCCGAGTGGCTGGATCATTCAGCAAGAACCACCCTGTCTTGGAGATGGTGAAGCGGTCGGTGGCAGGATCTACCAGCACCGTGCCGATGCACAGCGAGGCTTCCAGCAGACACTTCACGGCGTAGTCCGTGAGACCTGTCTTCGCGCATACTTCCTGTCGCGTCAGTCCCTGGTCGGAATCGCGCAGCATGTCTAGGATGCCGAATTTCACCATTAGGCGTGAAGCCTGAAACACCACAGGTCCCCAGGCGATGAACTCCGCCAGACGCTGTGCCTCGCGAGCCGACAGCGGCTCTTTCGTGTATGCCTTCTCCAAGGCAGGAGTGAGATTCATGAACGGATTTACTATTTACGGATTTACAATTTACGATTGACTATCTGACCTTACTTCAGCTTAGCGATGCGCTTGCCGAGTTCGCCGAAGGTGTCGTTCCAAGCGCGGTCTGTGGTCACAGAGGAGCCGCCGTCAACCTCGTCGATGTCCACCACGAGCAGGGGCTCGCCGCCCTCGATGGGTGTCACGGTGAGGATGCCCCAAGCGCGGATGCAGGGACCTGCCACGAAGCCGAACATGTTGATGAATTCGTCAATCTTGGTGATCTTGATGGTCATCTTGTACTTAGCCTCAGCGGGGGTGGTCACGAAGGTGATCTTCTTGTTCTTCTCGCTGAACTCCTCAACGAAGCCGTCGTAGGAGATGCGTGTCTTGTTGGGGATGTCGCTGTACTTGTCGGTCAGGGGCATCTTGCCGTCAAAGGTGGCACCGTCATAAGTTACCTCCAGGAGCATACCGCCCTCGGCATTCTTGAAGAATTTCTTGTCGCCACCGGTGACCTTGATGGGGTTGCCTGCGAATGCTACGACAGCTGCTACAGCCATGATAGCGGTTAAAAGAGTACGTTTCATAGTTTTTGTTTTGTTGTTAAAGGGTTAATAATAGGGGTTATTGTGTTTGTTTACTTACTCATTGCCTTGCGCCTGTAGTAGGCTTCCACAGCCTCCTCGTCGATGCCGTAGTTCTTGCAGTTGCCCTCGTTGATGAAGTCGGGCATATTCGTGAATGTCTCCTGGCAGAAGCCGCGGTAGCTAGTGTTGGAGCCGCAGGCGTGAAAGCAGCTGCGCCCAAGTTTCGTGACAGAGGAGGGGATGTAGATGACGGGACTGGTGACCCTGAATCCGGTGCCAGCGAAGGCATAGTTACAGAGTTCCTCAACACCCTCGGGGATGTCGATGCGGTCCAAGTTGGCATAGGTGAATGCCGATTCACCGATGCGCTTCAGCGTTAGGGGGAACTGCACTCTGCGCACGGTATTCTCGCGGAAGAATGCCTTCTCTCCGATTTCCGTGACAGTATATTGCTTGCCATCGATGTCGATGTATTCGGGAATCACATACTCACGGGCGTGGTATTCTCCCTTGGTAACCTCCACCGTGGCGTCGGCTTCGGAGATGATGCGGTAGTTCAGCTCATGGCCATCCGGCGTGCAGGCCGAGAAACAGCGACGCCCCTTCTCTGTGCGAACGGAAGTGGTGAGCTTGGCCGTGACGGGCTCACGCTGCCCTGGCGTATTGCCGGCAGCAGCGGGTGCGACAGCAGGTGTGGTGGAAGCAGCAGCGGCAGCAGGTGCGGCAGCGGCAGCAGGGTTAACGACCTGAGCTTCGCCATCTTTCTTCTTTACCGAGAAGACGTCGTCCTTGTTGATTTTGAGTACTGAGGCCTCGGACGAAGGCTCCAGCGTGTAGAAGTATGAGGTGGCGCTCTCTTCCAGGTTGTACACATTCAGAATGCTGCCATCCTTCTTTACAATGATGTCCTGCGCCATTGCCACAGAGGCAACCAACAGGAGCAGCAAAGTCATGAGTTGTTTCATGTTTTTATCTTTATTATCTTAAATCCCGTTTATATCTTATATTTTATATTTTTTCTCATCTCACCTTCCTGATCACCAGCGCCGAATTGGTGCCGCCGAAGCCGAAGCTGTTGGAGAGGATGGCGTTGAGCTCGGTATCTACGGTCTTGGCCGTGAGGTTGAGGTTCGCAGCGCATTCATCGGGGTTCTCGAGGTTGATGTTGGGTGCCACGAAGTTGTTCTGCATCATGATGACGCTGTAGATGACCTCGCTGGCGCCTGCCATCCAGCACTCGTGACCCGTCATGCTCTTGGTGCTACTGATGAGCGCGTGCTGACCGGCAAAGAGGCGGCTCAGCGCCATGGCCTCATACATGTCGCCCTGCTTCGTCGAGGTGGCGTGGGCGTTGATGTAGTCGATGTCGGCAGGTGTCATGCCAGCGTCCCTCAGGGCGCGCTGCATGGCGATGACGCTGCCCTCGTCGCTGGGCTCCGAGATGCCGCCGCCGTTGCTACTGAAACCGTAACCGACAATCTCCGCCAGGATGTTGGCACCGCGCGCCACGGCGTGGTCATAGTCCTCCAGCACGAGTGCTGCTGCACCTCCACTGGGAATGAGGCCATCGCGGTCACGGTCGAAGGGCCGGCTGGCTTTCGTGGGCTCATCCATGCGAACAGAGAATGCGTTGAGCGCATCGAAAGATGCCATCGAGTAGTAGTTCGTCTCCTGGGCACCGCCCGCCAGCACGATGTCCTGCAGGCCCTGCTTGATGAGCATGTAGCCCAGTCCGATGCTGTGACTGCCGCTGGCGCAGGCTGCGCTGATGGTGAAGTTGATGCCGCGCAGGTGGAAGATGGTCGAGAGGTTCATGTTCACCGTGGAGTTCATGGACTGAAAGATGATACCATAGCCCAGCATGGCTGAGTCGTGCTTCTCGTCCATGATCTTAGAGGCTTCGATGACGGGCTTCGCCGACGAGTCGTTGCCGAAGATGCAGCCCACCTCGTTCTCACGAAGGTACTGGTCGTCCATGCCGGCCTGTGCGAAAGCCTGACGACTGGCCATGTAGGCATACTGCGCCTCCTCAGACATTCCAGCACGCGTGTGGCGGTCCAGCATTTGTTTGGTGATGACGGGCGTCTCCACGATGCCCGTGAGGCCCGAGCGGTAGCCGTACTGCAGGCGTTCTGCCTGCAGGCCGATGCCGGAACGGCCCTGGTAGAGCGAATCCTTGACCGTTTCCAGGTCTGTTCCCAGGCATGACCAAATGCCCATGCCGGTGATGACGATACGGCGACCACCGGCCACCTTTCCTTCTATATCGTTATATCTATTGCTCATGAATATTTTTAAGTTTCGAGAAGTTCAAGAGTTTAAGGGGTTCAAGGGGTTCAAAAGTTCAAGGGGTTTAAGAGTTTAAGGTATTTTTAATTTTTCACTCTTTCACTTTTCACTCCTTCAAGTTCACTTTTCACTCACGTAAAGCCACTGCATTACGTATAAAGTCCTCCGTTGATGCTGATGACCTCGCCCGTGATGTAACTGGCGTCGTCGGATGTCAGGAAGGCTACGGCCGCAGCCACCTCCTCCGGTCGCCCGAAACGCTGCATGGGCACCAGCTTCTTCAGTTCCTCTACGGGCAGCTCCTTCGTCATGTCTGTATCGATGAAACCGGGGGCCACGGCATTCACAGTGACGCCTCGGGGCGCCACCTCCTGTGCCAGCGCCTTCGTTGCTCCGATGAGAGCAGCCTTGGCGGCGCTATAGTTGGCCTGGCCGGGCATACCCTTGAGTCCGCTGAGCGAAGCCACGTTCACGATGCGGCCACCGCGACGGCGAGGCATCATGTGCCTGAGCACACGGCGCGTAATGTAGAAGAAGCCGTTCAGCGAGGTGTCCAGCACCTGGTGCCACTCCTCGTCGGACATCATGAACATCACGTTATCCTTGCGGATTCCGGCGTTGTTCACCAGCACACTGATGTAATCCTCCGGATGTGCTGCTTCCCATGCGTCGAGAGCCGCCTCCACCTGTTCCTGCTTGGCCACGTCGAAGGGCAGCAGTTCTGCCTGCCCGCCTGCAGCCTCTATCAGCCCCTTCACCTCCTCGGCTGCTGCCGTATTGGATTGGTAGTTGATGATAACAGGCATTCCCGTGGCCGCCAGTTTAAGGCAAATGGCACGTCCGATGCCACGCGAACCACCTGTAACTAAGATGTATTTCATATATTTACTATTGTACGTACGCGATAAAACTCTGCAAAGGTAAGCATAATTCATCATATTGCCACACGAAAACGATAAAAAGTTTAGAAGATATACGTTTTTTCCTTTGCCATGGTCTCTATAGCAAAAAACCCACCATAAAACCACTGCACAGATTCATGAGGACGCGAGTTTTTCATACCCGCCCCACATTTTCACCCAAATCTCCCCCCACCTTGGATTGGATTGGGTTAAAGCACCTATGGCGCGGTTCGTGTTTCACCGTGGCGTAGCCACTTTCGTCAGCGGTTCAGCCTCCCCCTCGCATATCCATAAATCCGTGGTTCCATGCACTTTTCTGTGCTTTTCTTCTTCTCTTTTATTTATTATCCCTATCTTTGCAGACAGAATTCAAGAAACAACACACATACACTATTATGAAACGGCTTCTACCCCTCCTCGCCCTCCTCGTGGCCCTCACTACAGTCCCCGTCGCCATCATCTCCTGTGCCGACGACGAGGCTACCCCCGGCTCCGCCACGCCCAGGCCGCCGCAACCCGAGGAGCCCGAAGAAGAGGACCCGCTGGCGCCCACGCTCACCGCCACCGTGCGCAACTACCAAGCCAAGCTCACCGCCTACCATTTCAACTATCACTCCACCGACCCCTATGGCAACCCCGCCATCCTCTCGGCGGCCATCACCGTCGGTGACGAGGTCGTCAAACAGCTAAAGAAGAAAGCGCGCGGACTCGTCATCTACAACCGCGTCTCAGCCTTCCAGGAGGACGACTCCCCCACTGGCGGCGAGCAGACGGCAGAGAAGATCCTCGCGGGCAGCGGCCTCATTATCATCAGTGCCGACCACTACGGCTTCGGCGCTACCGCCGACAAACACCAGGCCTACGGCATTGGTATCCCCAACGCGCAAAGCAGCGTGGACGCCCTCCTCGCCGCCAAGAAGCTGCTGCCGAAGCTGGGATTCACATGGGACAACAAGATACTCTTCAACATAGGCTACTCACAAGGCGGACAGACGGCCCTGGCCGTCGTGAGAGTCATCACCGAGCAACACCCCGACCTGAAGATTACGCACACCATAACCGGCGGCGGCACCTATGACCTCTGCGAGAGCTATCGTCAATTCATCCAGCGCGACTACAGCGACCACCCCGCCACGATCGTGGCCGTCCTCCTCGCCTTCAACGAATACTTCCACCTCGGAATCCCGCACGCAAACATCTTCAAAGAACCGCTACTCAGCCATATCGACGACTGGTTCTACAGTAAAGAGTACAGCGTAGGAACACTCGACCGCCTCATCGGCTATATCCCCGCATCGGACTATCTTACCGAGGAGATGTGCGACCTGGAGTCGCCCACCGCACAAAAATTCATGGCAGCCTTCCAGCAGGAAGACCTCTGCTCGGGCTGGACGCCGCTCCAGGACGAGCACATCACGCTCGTGCACAACAAATCAGACCTCACGGTACCCGTCGCCAACGCAGAACTCTTCTACGCCTTCGCCCACGACGAGCAAGGCCTCTACAACTTAAAAATGGAAGTGAAAGACTGGGGCAGCCAGTTCGGGCAGTCGGCCCACGAGACGGGCGGCATCTGGTTCGCCCTCAACTGTATCAATAAGATCAGCAGCACACTCGGCATCCTCCCGTGGGTGGATGTCTTCTCGATCGATGTCTTCTGACGGACGCCTTTCTTGATGCGTGGACTATGGCCACATCTTTCAAGTTGGATTTTCTCAGGACATCAGGCAGAGAAGTGGATACAGCTCCACGTTTCATCGCTATATGTATGACCACAAATGCATTGTGCTGATGAATCCATCACGATGGATTGATTGTGCCATCACGATGGATTGATCAGGTTTGAGGGCATAAGGCTCAGGGGACGAGGATCGAGCGGCCGTCTTTGATGAAGAGACCCTTGCGGGGCTGTGGCACCTGGATGCCTTGCAGGTTGTACCAAGAGGCGGTTCCTGCTGAGTTACCCACACTTTCTGCGCCATTGCGGCCTCCGTTTTCCGCAGCTTGATAGCCGATGGTGGTGATGCCGTCGGTGAGCATGTTGTAGGGCCGTGTGTAGAAATAGGTGTCTGTCAGTACCAACACCAGCATATAGGCGTAGTCGCGGTAGGGGTGGCATAGCTGCCACTCTGTTTCGCCTTCGAAGCGATAGATCTGGCAAAGTAGATAGTTGCCGGCGGGCACAGTCTCGTCGAAGGTCACGCGGGAGTTGTTGAGGAAGTGATCTTGTTGCTCAGCGGAAATCGTCACAGCCTTGCTGCTGAGAACCTTCACAAAGGTGTCGCCCTGGTACAGCGCCCAACCAATTTCCGCTTTCTGCGTGGCATCGGGCTCGAGTGTGTACTGCGCCACGACGGTGCCTTCCAGCGTAGCGGACTCCGAACGGTAGTGCAGGAAGGTCTCCTCCGAATCGTCAATGCTGCATTGCATGGCTGGCCGTATCTTCTCGCCGGGCACGGCGGGCTGCAGGTTGATGAAGGCTGTCTGATTGTACTTGTAAGACCTGTTGGCATCCGGGTTGGCGGCTGAGAGGGAGAAGTAGCCGTCGTACCTGCCGCTCCAGCCCCAGTTGATATGTACGAGTCCGCTGGCATCGCAGCCATCGATCAGGAAGAGATGGGCACTGGTATCCGAATCACCCTGATAGACCACAGGGCGATGGGCTGCCAGCTCTCGGTAGATGATGGATACCCAACGGCTGGCGGTGTAGTTGTCACGATACAGACGGCAACAATTGGGGCTATACTGGAACGTGGAGGCCAGGAGCTCGGCGCTCACGTAACCGCTGGAGCTGTCAACGCCATATTCCATTTGTATAGCCTGTCCGCAGTAGCGCATCAGCTCGGCCACCGCATCGACAGCATCCCCGCTCGCAGTACGGCTGTAGGTGTTCTGCATGAGATCCCATTTGAAGGTGGTGGCGGGGAGTCCCTTGAAGGTGTGCTCATCCACTTCATAACTATCCAGCGCGCCGCAGGTGGCAGGCCACTGCCAGTAGTACATGAGTTGCGCCATCGTCGTGGCCACGCAGCCTGCTAAACAGCGGTTGGAAGCGTTGTAGCCATCCTCGTAGTAGTCCACGTAGCTGCCATCGGGGCACCAACTGTTATAGGGTTCATTCTGATTCCATTGGGTCATAATCATCGGGGCGATGGGCGTGACGGCAGGCTTATCCTCAGCCTGCTCAGCAGCCAGAGACATCGCTTCCAATTCCTCTATCTCACGGGCGTAGCCCTGAAGCCACCATCGCAGATTGGCCGGCATCGCAGCCGTGTCCAAATGCCCCTGATAGGAATAACCGAGAATGTCGGTGGCACGGTCGTCGCCGCTGACGATGACAAAGCCTCCATCGACAGCGTTGAAGATGTAGTACGGCTGGCTCTTCCCTTTCAGCTTAGCTGGCACAGAGGGCGCCATAGCATCGGCATCAGCTGCCACAAACCGCTTGCCGGGCATCAGCCGCTGAGCCTTCATCAAAGCTTCATTTTTCACGATTCCATCGGCGTTTGTTGCGACGGAGATGGCCACAGAGATCAGCAGGAGTAAAAGTCGTTTCATCATGATCTAAAAAAGGGGTTTACGAACAGGTGTGCCGCACGCTGGTGTACGGCGACGGAGGCAAAGGTAGGCATTATCTTCTGAACTTTACCACAAAAAAAGTAAAAAGTGACGGCTCAGGCTGATTTATTTGCCGTTTCATGCAGCGCGAACGCGGTTTTTTCCGTATATTTGCACCACAAAAACGCAACATAAACGCTTTTTCATGAAGAAAAGAATCCAATTCAGCCTGGTCTATCGCGATATGTGGCAGAGTTCAGGCAAGTTCCAGCCCCGCAAGGACCAGCTGGAGCGCATCGCGCCCGCCATCATCGACATGGGCGTCTTCGACCGCGTAGAAACCAATGGTGGTGCCTTCGAGCAGGTGAATCTGCTGGCGGGCGAGAACCCCAACGCCGCCGTGCGCGCGTTCTGCAAACCCTTCAACGAGGTGGGCATCAAGACACACATGCTCGACCGCGGCCTCAACGCACTACGTATGTACCCCGTGCCCGACGACGTGCGCGAACTGCAATATAAGGTGAAGCACGCACAGGGCGTGGACATCCCCCGCATCTTCTGCGGCCTCAACGATGTCCGCAACATCATCCCCTCGGTGAAATGGGCAAAAGCAGCTGGCATGACGCCCCAGGCCACGCTCTGCATCACCACATCCCCCGTGCACACGGTGGACTACTACCTGAATATCGCCGACCAGGTCATCGCCGCCGGCGCCGAGGAGATCTGCCTCAAGGATATGGCCGGCATCGGACAGCCCGCCCTGCTGGGAGCGCTCACCAAGGCCATCAAGACCAAGCACCCTGACATCATCATCCAGTACCACGGACACAGCGGCCCGGGCCTCTCCATGGCCAGCATCCTGGAGGTGTGCAACAACGGTGCCGATGTCATCGACACTGCCATCGAACCCCTCAGCTGGGGTAAGGTGCACCCGGACATCATCAGCGTGCAGTCCATGCTGAAGAACGAGGGCTTCGAGGTAAAAGAAATCAACATGAACGCCTACATGAAGGCGCGCGCCCTCACGCAGGAGTTCATCGACGACTGGCTCGGATACTTCATCAACCCGGGCAACAAGCTCATGAGCTCGTTGCTGCTGGGCTGCGGTCTCCCCGGCGGCATGATGGGCTCCATGATGGCCGACCTGGCCGGCATCCACGGCGTCATCAACCAGACGCTGAAAGCCAAGGGCGAGCCCGAGCTGTCGCAGGATGACATCCTCGTGAAACTCTTCGACGAGGTGGCCTATGTATGGCCGCGTGTGGGTTATCCACCACTCGTGACGCCCTTCTCACAGTATGTCAAGAACATCGCCCTCATGAATCTGCTCACCATGGCGCAGGGCAAGGGCCGCTTCGTGATGATGGACGACTCGATGTGGGGCATGATCCTGGGCAAGAGCGGCAAAATCCCCGGCACCATCGACCCCGAACTCGTGGAGCTGGCCAAGAAGCAAGGCCGCGAATTCACCGACGCCGACCCGCACACGCTGTTGAAGAACGCGCTCCCCGACTTCATCAAGGAGATGGAGGAGAACGGATGGGACCGCGGACAGGACGACGAAGAACTCTACGAGCTGGCCATGCACCCCGAGCAGTACCGCAACTACAAGAGCGGACAGGCCAAGAAGAATTTCCTCGCCGACCTCGAGAAGGCCAAGGTTGCCAAGGCGCAGACGGCGGCAGGCCCCAAGGTGTCCATCGAAGAGCTCAGCGCCTTCAAGCACGCTAAGGCCGACGCCATCGCGGCTCCCGAGAACGGACAGGTGCTCTATGAGATCAGCGGCGATGCCGGCGTGACACGCTGCATTGAACCCGCCATCGGCACCAAGTATAAGGAGGGTGACACCGTATGCTACCTGCAGACGCAATACGGCCAACTCCTTCCCCTCACCGCCCCCTTCACAGGCAAGCTCGTGGATGTCACCGCCTTCCAGGGCAAGAAAGTCATCAAGGGTCAGGCCATCGCATGGCTTGAGCGCGAGGCATAAGCATCACAAGCCCCCGCACACATCATGGCTATCGTAAAAGTAGTGAAGGGCTTGAAGCCCAAGTTCGGTAAGCATTGCTACCTGGCTGACGGCGCCGTCATCATCGGCGAAGTCACGCTGGGTGACGATGTCACCATCTGGCCTTGTGCTGTCCTGCGCGGCGACGTGCACTACATCAGCATCGGCAACCGCTCCAACATTCAGGACAACTCCTGCGTACACACCCTCAACGGCACGGCACCCGTCAACATCGGCGAGGATGTCACCGTGGGGCACAGCGTGACGCTGCACGGCTGCACCATCCTCGACGGTGCACTCATCGGAATGGGAGCCACCGTGCTCGACCACGCCGTGGTGGGCCGCGGCGCCATCGTCGCTGCCGGTGCCCTGGTGCTCTCAGGCACACACATCCCCGACGGCGAGCTGTGGGGCGGCGTACCGGCCAAGTTCATCAAACGCGTAGATCCCGAGCAGGCACAAGCCCTCAACAAGACCTACGCCGCACACTACATCGAGTACTCCGACTGGTACCGCGAGGCCGACCGAGACCCCGCCAACACACAGAACATCCTCAACGGCGAGGATTACCAGTAAAACTCTCACAGCCGCCCGTTGCAGCGCGGCGGCCGGAAGTCGAAAGCAAAGTATTTATCGTGTATATCAGACAATGCCGCAGGCAACCAAGGTCTGCGGCATTGCTTATGCCCCTGCAATGGCGCAGGCTACGGCATAGGCTGTGGTCCAGGCAGCTTGGAAATTGAAACCGCCCGTGATGCCGTCGATGTCCAATACCTCGCCGGCGAAATAAAGATGGGGCACATAGCGGCTCTCCAAGGTGGAGGGCGACACACTCGTGAGGGCGATGCCGCCGCAGGTGACGAACTCATCGCGGAAGGCGGCACGACCTGCCGTCTGATAGGTGTCGTTGGTGAGGGCGTTGGCCAGACGGTTCAAGTCCTTTTGCCCGAGGCTGTCCCAGCGGTCCTGCACACGCAAGGGCAGCGTCTTCGCCAGCAGATAGTCCCAGAGCCGGGCGGGAAGCTGGGCAGGACGCACGCTGTTGAGCTGTTTTTGGGGATGTCCTGCGCGGAGGTCCTGCAAGAGCTGCACAATTTCGGCATCGGCGTGCGCTGTCCAGTTGATGCTCAGCGGCACCTGGTAAGCGCATTCGCTGAGGTGCCGGGCGGCATAACTCGACAGCTTGAGGATGGCAGGACCGCTGACACCCCAATGTGTGATGAGCAGCGGACCGCCGGCACGCAGCTTGGTGCCAGGGAGCATCACGCTGACAGGCTCCACCACGGTGCCCATTAGCTCGCGGAAGGCTGGGTCGGCAATGCTGAGCGTGAACAGCGAGGGCACAGGCGGCACCACCTTGTGACCCGCATCGGCAAGCCACTGTAGCCCATCGGGGCGCGGCGAGCCGCCGGTGCAGACGGCAACGTAGTCGTAGTCCTGCAGGTCGCTGAGCGAGGTCACTCGTGAGCCCGTAGAGATGTGAACCTGATGGCGCCGCGCCTCACGCAGGAAGCAGTCTATGATGCTCTGCGAGTCTTGCGAGGCGGGGAAGACACAGTCGTCAGCCTGCGTCATCAGGGGCACACCATGCCGCTCGAACCAGTCATAGGCGTCGGCAGGGCCGAACTGCTTGAAGAGGCGCTTCAGTAGACGATGGCCTCGTGGGTACACGGCCGAGAGGTCCGCAACACGTTCAAAGGAGTTGGTGCAGTTGCAGCGACCACCGCCCGAGACCTTCACCTTCGCCATCACATGATGGCTGCGCTCCAGAATGGTCACGTCCATATCCGGCACCATCTCCTTCAGGTTGATGGCCAGGAAGAAACCGGCTGCGCCGCCGCCTATGATTGCCGTTCGCTTCATGCTGTGGGAAGGGGAGAAAGAGAAGCGCTTGCCGGTAGCAAGCGCTTCAAGGTTATGATTGTGATCAAAGTTGATTAGAATACCAAGCCAAAGCCGAGGTTGACGCCATGGGTGCGTGACTTAAAGTCCTTACCGCCAACGACAGCAAAGTTTTGGATAGGTGTGAAGTCGATGTGATAAGCAGCTTCTACGAAGAAGGCCTCGCTGATAATCATCTTGAAACCAATCTGTCCGCCAAGCTGGAAGCGATTATAACGGGCATCGCCCATATCGTCCTTGGAATAGAGATTGATATTATCGACTCCCTTGATATCATAAGTTTCAACACCCAGCAGATTCAGACGCAAATTGATACCCACGTAGGGATTCAAAGCAAGGTTGTCGCCCAAACCAATGCTGTAACCGAAGTTAACAGGAATGTTCAGGGACAACAGGTGATCGTTAATTCGAACGCCAGCAGCTTTTTCAGTGTGAAGGCCGTACTTCAGGTTGCCGCCAACTTCAAGGAACAAGGGTACATTGTCACCACCGAGGCCAATGGAACGGAAATAGCCCAGCGTGAAGCCATTGATATACTCAGTCTCTACATTGTCATAATTGGCAATCTGCCATGTGGGATTGTACTGGAGATAAAGACCGCCATAGTTGTTCACCTGTGCGGAGGCGGTTCCACTGACGAGGCAGAGCGCTGCTGCTGCCAAAAGATTCTTGACTTTCATGTTGTAGTTTTTAATTTGGTTAATAGATATGGTTAAAATTAACTCTTCGTAAAATATTGCACAAAAGTAGCCCTTTTGTGCGAAACTAACAAAGAAAAACGGGAAAAAGTGTCATTTAGCCCTTTATTTCACGTTGGCGCACAGCCTCGAAGAGGAGGATGGCGGCTGAAACGCTGACATTGAGGGAGTCCAGACGACCGAGCATAGGGATGCGGATGTGGGCGTCGGCGGCTTGACGCCATTGGTCGGTGAGACCCGTGCTCTCGGTGCCCATGACGATGGCCGTGGGACCGGTCATGTCGGTGTCATAGTAGAGCTCGGAGTCCTGGAGCTGGGCGGTGAGGATCTGCACGCCGTGGTCCTTGAGGAAGCGGATGCACTCCTCGGAGCTACAGGCCACCGTGGGCACAGTGAAACAGGCACCGATGGAAGCGCGGATGAGGTTGGGGTTGTAGAGGTCCGTGAGGGGGTCGCAGACGATGACGGCGGTGGCACCGGCAGCGTCGGCCGAGCGCAACACGGCACCGAGGTTGCCGGGTTTCTCGACGGATTCGAGGATGATAAATAAGGCCCCTCTCCCGACCTTACCCGTCCTCAGCAGAGGAGTTCTGCTTCGGTCGCTCAGGACGGCTTGACATCTAGTCAACCCGTTGACACCTTCGCTACCCGTGGGGGGGAGGGCCGCACAGCTGATGTCTCCCAAGGTGAGATGTCTGGCTTTCACAATAGCCACAACGCCCTCGGTAGTGCCGCGGTAGGCGATGCGCTCATAGACATGAGGGGAGACGGTGAAGATGTTCTTTAATGAAGAATGAGAGTTACTTTCAGGATTGGAAGGTAACTTTAATTCTTCATTCCGAGCGAAGCGAGATTCCTCATTCTTCATTTCTACGAACACACTCTCTATCTCATAGCCCGCTTCCACGCAATGCTGCAGCTCGCGGCGACCTTCGACCACGAACAAGCCGCTCTTGCGGCGCTCCGAGGATTTCTCCTGGAGCGCCAGCAAGCGCTTGATCTTGGGGTTCTGGGTGCTGGTGATGACCTCCACTTCGAATGTTTTTTAAGACAACGAATTATACGAATTACACTAATTCTTTTCTTGGCTTCTTAAAGATTTTTTACACAAATGCCCATCAATTAGCCCCATATAATGACCAAAAATATTCATGACCATTGATGTACCCATTTATGGACATTCGTGTGAAAAAAACAATATTGAAATAATAATTCGTGAAATTCGTATAATTCGTTGTGAAAAGAAATCTCAGTCGCGGACTTCCCAGATGTCGTTGGTCTCGAGGAGCTCGGCGAAAGTGTGGTACTTCTTCTGAGCACTGACCTCAGCGAGCTGCGCCGTGACGGCATCGTTGTAGGTGGGAGCCTCCACGTCGCGGATGACGCCGAGGGCGATGGGGAAGCCGTCGCCGTCGCCCATGAGGGCGAGCTTCAGCTGCAGGGTGTTGTCCTCGCAGTGAGCGTCGTGCACGAGGACATCATCGAGGGTGTAGCCGTCCTTGCCGATCTCCACCACCTTCAGGCCGAAGCCCTGCTGCACGAGGCCGTACTCGTTGTTCTCACCGAAGACGAGCTTCTCGCCGTGGCGCACATAGATAGCGTTCTTCTTGCGCCCTTCCTTGTCATAGACGCTGTCATGGGTGCCGTTGTTGAAGATGACGCAGTTCTGCAGAATCTCGCAGACGCTGGCGCCCTTGTGGTCGTGGGCAGCCTTCAGCACCTCAATGGTGCCGGGGGCATCGGTGGCCACGGCGCGGGCAAAGAAGTGACCGCGGGCGCCGAAGCAGAGCTCAGCGGGGCGGAACGGGTCTTCCACAGTGCCGTAGGGGCTGCTCTTGCTGACGAAGCCGCGCGGCGAGGTGGGGCTGTACTGACCCTTCGTGAGACCGTAGATGCGGTTGTTCAACAGGATCATGTTCAGGTCGATATTACGGCGGTTGGCGTGAATGAAGTGGTTACCACCGATGGCGAGACCGTCGCCGTCGCCACTGACCTGCCACACATCGAGGTTGGGGTTAGTGACTTTGGCGCCGGTGGCGATGGCGGCGGCACGACCGTGGATGGTGTTCATGCCGTAGGTGGCCATGTAGTGGGGCAGACGGCTGCTGCAGCCGATACCACTGATGACGGCGATGTCCTTGGGTGCTACGCCTATCTCGGCGAGTGCCTTGTGCAAGGATGCCAGGAAGAAATGATCTCCGCAGCCCGGACACCACCGCGGCTGCCCTTTCTTATAATCTTGTGCTGTAAACATATTCTTTTTTCTTTTTTGACAACGAATTATTCGAATTAGA
>CACZCZ010000011.1 GCA_902779845.1 uncultured Bacteroidales bacterium
GCCCTCGGTGATGGCCTCCTTGATGCAGTGGCACATGTCGGTGATGATGCCTACGATGGTGCCCTTGCTGTAGATGCTGTTGTGGTTGGACATGTGGGCTGCCAGGGCGTTGATGTCCAGCACGCCGTTCAGCTGCAGGCGGGCGTATGCCTTCTCGGGCTCGTCGGGGTGGATGGGATTCTTCTGCATGTGCAGAGAGTACTTGAGTGTGTTCTTCATAATGGTTAATGGTTAAGGGTTAAGGGTTAATGGTTAAGGGTTAATGGTTAAGGGTTAATGGTTAATAGATAGGTTAGTTGTTTATATTACATTGGCCAAATGTAGCGGGGTTATATTTTATATTTTATATTTTGTATTTTGCATTTTGGGGCCTTCCCAACGCGCACCTTGGTGCGTTGGCGTTTGCACCTTGGTGCATCGCGCTTCGATGCTTGGTGCGTTGTTTTTTGATGCTGCAAAGGTATGACATCGCCATTGCGGTTTTCGAATGTTTTGGCAACTTTTTTTTATTTTTTTTCGTGGGTTTCGAAAAAATCGTGCTCCGTACATCGGAAAATCGGAAATTCTTCTTATCTTTGCAGCAGAAAAAAATCAAAAACAAAAAACAATATTTTTGATTATGAAGACACGAATCACGTCCATGCTTGCCGCACTCTGTGCGGGGCTGTTTATGCTTAATTCCACTCCTGTGAGTGTGGAAGCAAAAATTGAGAAAGCGAATCAGATATACGAGTATTCAGTTGGCAACCCTGCAAAGAATAAGAAAACCGACTTCGTGAAAATGGATGAAGCAAAGGCGATAATTGAGCAGGTGATCAATAGCGGATACGGGAATGACTATCCATTGGCCTGGATAGTGGCTGCGGACATCATGGAAGAGTACTACAAGAAGTATGCCGGAAATCAATCCATGAATACCGCGTGTGAGTACGGCTATAAGTTAGTTACATACGCCATAAAAGCCGACTCATCCATCACGTCGATTTCATCAGTGGTGTCAGATGAGGATATTCAATCTATCAAAGCACGATACTGCAACAGGGCTTTGTCACCGCTCTTAAGCTGTCTGCAGAAGGCACAGGAGTTGTCAAACTCGTCCTCACAGGCAGACCTTGCACTTGGCAAGAAATATTCAGAGCTCATCATCTACGCCCTTGAAAAGAGTAGCCTTTTCTCAGCCTTCACAGATGAGTCGAAGCCCAAATGGATACTGTATGCAAAGGCGTTCCGCGCCCAATGCCTGGCGCAACTCGATGGCTCGAAGGCAGAGGACGTGGAGGCTGCATACCGAGCACTCTACGGCACCCAATACGAGTCTGTGGCATATAGTGCTCTCCTCAATTATTTCCGTGACAGGAACGAACAGAAATACGAAGAAATACTGGCATACGCAGCAGAACATGCCACCGGCGAGGCGGCTTCACAGTTTGCATTTATGAATATCCAAAACCTTTATATCAATGGCAGGAAAGAAGAGTGCATTAGGCAGATTGACAGGTTCTTAGCGAAATTTGGCGATAATGACCAGGCTGTGTCTGTGTACCTTATGAAAGGGCAAATCTATTTCGATGATAAGAAGTATGACATGGCAGAGAACCTATTCAACATAGCAGCCCGAAAATATCCGAACGATGAACGCGCCATCACAATGCCTGCGAAATGTGCATGGATGAAGGCCCAGTCAAGTGACCTGAAGTCGGATCGCGAACATGCCATAAGTCTGTTTAAGGAACTAGAAACAAAGTTCCCGAACAACCCTGATTATTGGGGTGAGGCACTTTACATCCTCTATGATAACAACCATCAACCGCAATTGAGAGATAAGTACAAGAAATACTACTATGGTGCGGAATAACGCAAGAACCTGCTGCCGCTGGTGCAGGAGCTGAAGATGGCCTGTGGACGTGCGGGCCGCGAGACGCATAGCGGCGAGGTGCTCGACCATTGGATGCAGGTGCTCTCGGAGGCGACGATGGTGCAGCCGCTGCTGGTGCATCGTCAGGAGTACGATATGGAGCGTATTCGTGAGCAGCTGGAGGCGTTCCCGGATGCGATGTATCAGGAGTGGCTGGAGAACCGCGAACGCTTCGTGGCGAAGCTGCTCTACAAACACATCCCGCGCGAGGTGCTGTGGCGGCTGGTGTCGGGCATCGCGTTCTACGAGGCGGCGACGGCACGCGACAGGGCGCGCGGCGAAACGGCAGCGCCGAGCGAGGGGGCAGCAGCGGAGAGTCCCGTCTTCCTCAGCCAGCTGAAGGGGCAGAAGATTGATGCCATTCGCGTGCTGAACGTGATGTACGAGCAGGGCCGCTTCACGGGGCGCGACGGGCAGAAGCTGACGAAGAAGGAGTTCTTCACGGCCATGGGACAGGCGCTGCACGTGGACCTCTCGGACTACGACAAGGACCTGTCGCGCTCACTGTCGGACAGCACGCGCCTGGACAAGCACCTGCGCGTGTTCAAGGAGATGGAGCAGAAGATGGAGGAAATATGGAATTCCAAGTAAAACAATAACGCACAACAAACTGTGCACCCGCAAGTCGGACACCAACCGGACTTGCGGGTGCTTTTTTGTGTGTTGTCTTCAAAAAATTATCGTAGGGTTTACATAGGGTAAACGATACGGCCCGGCATAAGCATGTACCTTTGCACTGTCGAACAAAACCCTATTTATCAACCCGAGTGAAGTGAGTGACGAAGGCTCGCGAGTGAAAAGGTACCAATTCTGCACTTCTTCCTCACAAAACTCAACATTATGAAGACAGATAACAACATTTACGAGAACGGACATGAGCGCATGAGCTCGCTGGAGATTGCAGAACTCAGCGGCAAGCCCCACAACGATGTGATGAAAGCCATCCGCAAGATGGAAATCGCTTGGCAGAAAGTGCAAGGGGGAAATTTTTCCCTCTCGTCACGAACCTACGAACTACCGAACGGAGGCCGCAAAGAGGTGCCCTGCTACGAGCTGACGAAGACGGAGTGCCTCTACATCGCCACGAAGTTCAACGACGAGGCGCGTGCACGACTGGTGCTGCGCTGGCAGGAGCTGGAGATGGCGGAGCGCGAGCGGCAATTGCAGCAGACGCACTTGTTGGAGTCGCGCGTCGGACTGCTGGAGGAGATCTGCGACGTGCTCAAGCCCAAGGCGGAGTTCACGGACGCGGTGCTGTGCTCCGAGGACACGCTGACGGTGACGCAGATGGCGCAGGACTACGGCGTGGGGCCCGTGCGCTTCGCTACGTACATAGCTACACCACGTACCACGTCAGCACCAAGGAGGGCTACATCCGCACGCAGCTCTTCACGCGCTGGACGCAGCTCGGCCGCCGCTTCCTCTACGAACGGCTGCGCCGCGAGGGGATACACCCCAACACCCAGGAAGCCCCCCGCCAGATTGTGAAAATCCTGAAGCAGAAAGGAGGCCTGCAATGATGAACACGGACAACCAAGAGCGCTGGAGACAGCTCCAGCGCTCCTTCGAAGGCCTCGCCGAGGACATGGACGCGGTGCTGAACATGATGGAGGAGCTGTCCAGCTTTGACGCATCGGGGGCCACCGATTTGTGTAATAAGGTGCGCCGCACGAACCCGCACGACAGCGTGGAGTACGCCCTCGCCCTCGAAGCCAGCACCTGGGTGCGCATCCTCAGCTACCTGCGCGACAGTACCACCACCCTGCAGCTCCTCGCCACCAAGCGCGATTTCATCCTCACACTCATGCGCCAGCAACTCGCTGCCGCCGACCCCGATGCCGACCCCAATGACATCGAAGTCGAGCTGGCCATGCAGCTCACGGAAAGACAGGCCCCCTGTGGTCCCCCAAGGGAGACGGCTGAAAATGGCCATAAGCAGAAAGAATGAAGAAAGAAAACGAAAGAAAAAGTAGCAAAAAGAAAGAAATAAGAAAGAAGCTAGAAAGAAACCCACCAACCATGGTTTGTTTTGGCGCTTCGAAATCGCGAAATTATTATGGAAGAATTAAAGATAGACTGGCCTGCGTTCACACGCTTCTACAACGCCACGCTGAAGCTGCACGGCAGCGCCATCCCACCGCTGACGGTCATCACGAAAGGCAAGCGCGTACAGATCCAGCGCATCGTCAACGCTCTCGGCACGAAGCAGGCGCTCGTGGATGCCGTGGTCAACATGGCGCGCAGCGACTTCCTCAACGGCCGCACACGTACCCCGAAGTTTCCCCGTGGCTTCATCGCCTCCTTTCCATGGCTCATGGCCAACGACGAACGCATCGCCGACGTGGCCAACGGCAAGTACGACAACCCTCCTCCACAGGAACTCACCCCCGACGAGCAGCGGCAGCTGGAGCAGGAACGCTACCGCCAGCAGCAGGACGCACGCCGCGCCGAAGCCCGCCGCATCGAGGAGGAGATTCGCGAAGAACAGCGCCAACGGCGCGAGGAAAGGGCACGCGGAGCCGTCAGCTACGAGGAATACCAGCGAATGAAGCAGCAAGGACTGCTAAACGAAACATAAATCGATTATAAATAGGAACTAAAAAGAAAAAGCCCCAAGTCACGGCTGGAACTACAATCCAGCATAGACAAGGAACTTTTTCTGCTGCAAAGGTACATAAATATCTTCAAAGTACAAGAATAAGATAAGAAAATCATCATTTCTTGCTGAGAAATGCAATAAACACACAACCATTAATCCCCCGTTAAATGACATGTTACATATCGACAACACCCAAGAAAGCTTTGTGCAGCTCTGGCTACGGCTGGAGCGCACGAGGCGCTTGCTCTGGGCGCAGAACAAGCGGTTCTGCCCGCGGCGCATCCTGAAATCGTGGTTCGGATTGCGCGCCAACGACGATTTCATCTGGGAAGTGTGCTTCCGTGCATCGCGAGAGATGGAGGAGCCCATCTATGGTTGGGACATCCTGCCGCCGCCCTCTCTCTACCCGCGCCAGCACCGCGAACTACTGCGCGCCATCGTAGCCGTCCGACTCGGCATTACGATGTGTCAGGTAAACCTTCGCGCACTGGACAAAGCCTACGGCGTAGCGTTCCCTAAGAGCACAGCAATAAACATTAACAAAAAGGGTAAAGAAGCCTCACCCCCAGCCCCTCTCCAAAGGGCGAGGGGAGTAGATACAATTGAAAACTAAAAAAATCAACAATTCAATAGTTCAAGAAATGGAAAAAACAAGTATCAGACTCAGCGAGCACTTTACGCTCGCTGAGTTAACCAAAACAAATACGAATTTGAAGAATGTGCCGAATGAGGTGCAAATCAAGAACCTGAAGCGGTTGTGTGGATGGTTGGAGATGCTGAGAGAGGAGTGGAACAAGCGGTACGGCGAGGGCGATGAGGGGATTGTGATTAACAGCGGCTTCCGCTCTGAGGCAGTGAACAAAGCCGTTGGCGGTGCCGCGACCTCCAGCCACCTCACCGGCTGCGCCGCAGACATTCGCGTCAGCGGCATGGAACAGGCTCTGCGCTACGCCGTCATCCTGCTGGACATCAGCGATGAAGGCCGCGAGGATTTTGACGAACTCCTCATCGAGCGCAACGCCCGCGGTGCCATCTGGCTCCACTTCGCCGTCCGCCCAACCCGCAACCGCCGGAAGCTACGCTTCATCAGCTGAATGTTTCCAGTCCTTTGACCGACTCCTCTTAACACCCCGATTGCCACAAGGCGCCTCACAGCAAACCTTGTGGCAATCTGTTGCTTGTGTTAGAGAATCAGAGAAAGTGCCCCCTGACTCTCTTGAAGTTATAAGTGCTAATTACCCCACACGTCATTACCCCAGGCATTTTCCTTTGTCAGGGCATTTCCTGCGGATTGTGAATCGTCGGTATATACCTTTTGATTTGTTGTGGATTCAGAAATCAAACGTTCCACCTGAACTGTCACTTGCTCCATTATGGGAGCTATATATTTAGCTTTCATAGTCCAGCAATTATTTGATGACAACTTTCTTACCATTGATAATATTCAGGCCCTTGCGAGGCTGGCTGATGCGCTGTCCTTGTAGGTTATAGATTCCTTCGATAGAGGGCACATCCTTTACATTACTTATACCAGTCTCATCCCCATCATTAAATACAAAGCTGATGGCTTTAACACTCGCTACGCTCGCCGTTGGCAGTTGCAGGTATGCCTTACCTCCTGCCAGCTCGCCTGCTGAAGAAAGGGTGTAGAAACCGATACCGTGAGAACCGTTTGCGAGGATGAAGTTCGTATAATCGCCATCTGTCGGAGAGATCATTGTTGCAGTGGTCACGCCTTTCAGCAGATTGGAATACACCATATCTGTGGTCGTTGCAGGAACATTGTAGCTACCTTCATCGCCAACGATATAAAGCCCCTCTCCTGCAGGTACTTCCGTGACGCGAGTAAGTACTAAGGTTCCCGTTGAGGGGTTAAAGCCGCTAGCTATATATGCCTTTATGTCCGTAACGTCAGAGAAATCCACATCTACAGGAGAACAGAATGTGGCAAAACCCGTGCTGCCGACACTAACAACTGGAGGCATTTCTACAATCTCCATAAACTCATTCCAATAGTCAGCGGCCTCGTATGCTGCTTCGCAACCGGCGGGGACATTGAGTGTGGCATTAGCTCGGTTAGAGAATGTGCTAGCAGAGATAGATAACGGAGTAGTCCAACCTACAGTAACAGAGGTCAGGTTGCTGCAACCAGAGAACGCCCAATCGCCAATCGAGGTCACGCTGTTGGGAATGGTGACAGAGGTCAAACTGCTGCAACCACCGAACGCATAATATCCTAAATCTGTTACACTGTTGGGGATAACAGTGTTCTGGCAACCTCTTAACAGTTTGTTTGTGGATGTCTCAATGATAGCATTACAGTTGTCACGTGAATCGAATTTTGCATTACCGTCCGCTACGGTGATGGAGGTCAGGCCGCTACAACGATTGAACGCATCATTTTCAATGATTGTCACACTATTTGGGATGGTGATGGAGGTCAAGCCGCTACAACCATTGAAAGCATGGTAATTGATACTTGTTACGCTGCTAGGAATAGTGATGGATATCATGCCGCTGCAATCATAGAATGCACTAATTCCAATACTCGTCACGCCATTGGGGATGGTGATAGAGGTTAGACCGCTGCAACCTTTGAACGCAGACTCTCCAATGCTTGTTACATCATTTGGGATGACCGTGTTTTGGCAACCTGCGATAAGTTTGTTAGTGGAAGTTTCAATGATGGCGTTACAGTTGTTGCGTGAATCGAATGTGGTGTTGTCGTCCGCTACGGTTATGGTAGTCAGGCCGCTGCATCCACTAAACGCACCAGCGTATATGCTTGTCACACTCTCGGGAATAGTGACAGAAGTCAGGCTGGTGCAAGACGAAAACGCGCTACTTCCAATGCTCGTTACTGAGTACGTCTTGTTTCCATATTTGAACGATGCAGGAATGATTATGCTGCCTGAGTATTTACTCGGGTTACTAGTCACAGAGGCTTGATTTCCCCCGGTTAGGTTGTAGTAAATACCATCAACACTAATGGAAGCATTGGCCACCATAGGCAATAAGCACAATGCAAATAGCAAGAAATGTTTGACCATAATTTTAGATCAGATAAAGATATCTCCTTAGTCCCTAAAGAAGATGGGTAAATGGATTTACACGATGAAGCGTGGAACTGTATGTTCCATCTTCAAGTCGAAGGCCCTAGGAAAGCCCAAGTAGAAAAGATGATAGTTCAGTTCCACGCTGACGCGTGAAGCTACTATGTCGTCTTCGTTCTACTTAGAGCCTCATTAAAGGACTCCGAGGATTCTTTGCAAAGGTTGAAAATTTCCTAGGTTTTCGACTTGCAAGAGAAGAGCATAACGCTTCGTTTTTATTTCGATAAGATAACCGACCGCTGTCGGGTGAAAAACGCTCACATCAGCCCTCGCGTACCCGCGAAAAAGCCCTCAATGAGCCATATCACGCTGCAAAAGTAGTGATTAATCTGATTCGGGCAAAAGAAAAGGCAAGAAAAATGAAAAGAGAAAAAGAAAAAGTAAAAGACACTTTGTCCTCACTCCCACCCTTTTTCTGCTCTTTTTCGAGCTTGCGGGTCTTAAAAGGCGTCTTCTCAGGGCAAGAGAGGGAGGGCGGTGCCGTCCGTCGTTGTGGAAGCACCGCCCTCTATTCAGTAAAACAGCAATAGCGTTTTGGGGCGCTATGGATTTAAGGGATAAGTTACTCTACGTTGGCCGGGAAGGTCCTTTTCCAGATCTCGGTGACCTTCTTGTCGAAGAAGCCGGTTTCGCGAATCAAGGGACGGTTCCCTGATTTCATTCATTTCAACAAATTCCTACCACTATTGTCTTCCAGCACCTGCATTTGCTGAATAGCTATCTGGTTGAGCTTTATGAGGCGCTTGCCTTGGGGCATACCGTCGTTGATGAGCACGGCATAGCCATTCTCCATATTCTTTAGGGTCCTGGTCGCAAAGTTAGCGATTAGTTTTGAATCCGCGGCAAGAAAAGCACGGAAAATCGCAAAAGGGAACAGAAAAACACGGGAGACGTGGAAAAAAGCGGAAAGAAACGGAAAAACACGGAATTATTAGCTTTAAGGATGAAAATAATCAATAAAATTTGGCGGAATCGCAGAAAATGTGTTCCTTTGCGGTGTCAAAACATCAGTTTTGACTATCCGGGTAGAATCCCGAGAGGGCAGGACCGCATCGCCACCGCCCAAATATAAAGGCCACTTCGGTGGCCTTTCTTATTTATGATATGCCTTGATGAATTTACCAATGAAGTCCTTGCTCTCCGCTGACACTCTCTTCACCTGAAGACTTCTATTCCCCTTGAATATCAAGACTTCAAGCGCTTCGCCATTCATCTGAAAGTATCTTCTTATGTCCTTTGCCAACTGGCGTACATTATAGTCGGCGGTCATATTCAACAGAACATTATTCGTCTGTCCAATTGATTCTAATAAGCGGTTGAACACTGAAGATTGACCTCGGACTGTCTTCAAATCATACATCTTGTATATGCCTTTTCGTTCAAAGATGAAATCTGCGGTTCGGATGCCTTGTGGATTGGGCAATATATATACACAATATCCATGCTCTACGGCCTTGCGGGCGGCATTCATCAGATTGTCGAAGTCATCACTTTGCTCGCTGATGGCGCTGAAGATATTGTTTTCACCCTTCACGGGGTGAAACTCGCCTTCGGAAACTATCAGTTTCAACTGATTGATGAACTGAGCACCTTTCAGAGAATGCAACTCCAGCAATTCAGTAGCAAAACCTCTCCACAAGCTTTCAGCCACCATCAGCAACGAGCCATCTTCTTCAAATGGCTCATATTCAACCATGTTATCTTCGGCTACAGTAGGACTCATGTAATGTGTAAAAACTATTCACAGCCACGATGGGCCGATAGCAAGTGCAAAGTTACACAATATTTTATTATATCCGGCAAAAATATCCGCATTTTTCAAGATGGGGCACAAAAAAGTCTTCCCAAGAGGAGGAGAAGGCGATGATACAGATAGTGAGTTGCTGAATGGCTATCTGGTTGAGCTTTATGAGGCGCTCGCCTTGGGGCATACCATCGTTGATGAGAACGGCATTGCCATTATCGCCTTACCATCCGGCATTATAACAGCTGGATATATGGATGAACTAAAGGAACGGCAGCCACCTTCCAAGGTAGAGGACGTGGACAATGAATCATAATACCTGTACACAACCTCGCCACTTTACTCCCTTAGCAGCTAAAGAGGCTGGTTCTGACGGCGTTCTTTAAGGAAACGTTTCAGGAGAAAGGCGAGGAAGTAAGGGAACGTATAGAACTGCCCGTTCCATCCGATATTCTTGTAACCCAGTTTTATTCCGTATCTCACATCTGGATAGGAGCCCCACTTAATGAGGTTATTCAACGAGGCTGTGGCGCCATCCTTGGCCTTAACCTCCACGGGTACCAGCGAGTCAGCATCACGGATAAAGAAATCCATCTCCAGCGCAGGATTGTCGTGCTTGTAGAAGTAAAGTCCTTCATAGCCCGACTTGAGGAGCATCTCCCCGACAACATTTTCATAGATGGCTCCCTTATATGTGCCGAAATTCTTGTTGGCGCGCAGATCTTCCTGTGCTTCTTCGTCGAGTGAGGCAATGAGGAGCCCAGTGTCGTGGTAGTAGATCTTATAGATGTCAGTGTCGTAGTTCCCTTTCAAGGGTAGCTCTACATTGTTGAGACAGTAGCACACATTGATGACACCGGCAGACTTCAACCATTCTACGGCGCCAATGTATTCACGGTTCCTGGCGCCGTGAGCTATTTTCGTGATTTGATATTTCTTATTCTCCTTGGCCAGGAATGTAGAGATATGGCTATAGACAGCGAGAATCTTCGCCTTATCGGTTTGCTTCGCATATCTGGTGATGTCTTCCTCATAGTCTTTCAGCAACTGACGCTGCAGTTTCAGAGTCCCACCATAGTGTCCGTTGTCAATATACATCTTCACCACCTCCGGCATGCCTCCAAGACTCATATAGTCGAGGAAGACATTGGTTATTGTCTCCAGTTCCAGTTGTGAGAAAGGACGGAGCTCTTTCATGTGCAGATACAGATCCTCTATTTGTTCAGGTGAATAACCTTTTGCCCATAGGAATTCCTCAAAGTCCATGGAACGCATCACGAAGTCTTCTTTGAAGCCGACAGCATTGCTCTCTATTTCCTCATAATAAATCCCCATCAGTGAACCAGAACAGATAATGTCGTATCGCCCGTCCTGACAGAAAGACTTGAGAGATGTGGCGCAGTCGGGACACTTCTGCAGCTCGTCGAAGAACAACAGCGTTTTGTGGGGAATGAATTTCCAAGAGGGCTCCAATAGTGAGATGTTCTTGACTATAGCATCCACTTCGTATCCATCATCAAAAATAGCTCCGAACTTCTTTTGGAGTACAAAGTTGATTTCGATGACCGATTCGTAGTTGGCACGACCGAAGGCTCTGACCGATGCTGTCTTTCCTACCTGCCGGGCACCTTTCACAATCAGCGGTTTCTTTTGTGGATTGCGTTTCCAGTCCAAAAGATACGTATCAATCTTTCTTTTAAGCAGTTCCATGTCTCAAAATCACATTTTCGGCTGCAAATATAGGCAAAAAATCACATTTTCGGCCACAAATATAGGCAAAAAATCACATTTTCGGATGTATTTTTGTGCTACGAATCACATTTTCGGACATGGGTGTGCGCCGAGACAGCCACTTTGTGGCGGCTGTGCAGCGTAGCATTTCCTAAAAGTACACCGATTAACATTAGTAAGAAAGTGAAAAATGAGAGGGCGTTTGCGTTTTGTCGAAAGACTCAAGATGGGAAACCTCAGCAAAAGCTGACTTCCTTGAAGGCGTAGCGGCGGAGGCGCTGGTCGGTGTCGCGCAGGAGGAGATGGCCGGTGGGGGCTACGCCCTCGATGGAGGCGCGGAAGGGGCCGTCGGCATCGCGGAAGGGGTGTAGGCCGCTGGAGCGGTAGAGGGCTGCGTGGTAGCGGGTGTGGATGTCGTCGAAGGCGCCACGCTGAAGGTCGGCGTAGTGATGCATGAAATGCTCCATGATGCGCTCAAGGACGAAACGGCGCTCGGTGGTGTGGCCCAGCAACTGGAAGAGCGAGATGGGGGTGGGGGAGCGCTTCTCACCGTTGTTCGTCGCGGGGGCGAGGGTGGGGAAACGGAAGCTGTCTTGGTTGACGTTGACGCCGCAGCCGATGATGGAACGTGAGACGCTGCTGCCCTGAAGGTCGTTCTCAATGAGGATGCCGGCGATCTTGCTGTCGTCAACGTAGATGTCGTTGGGCCACTTGACGGTGACGGGGGACGAATGACGGGTGTCGAATGACGAATGACGAATGTCGAATGACGAATGACGAATGTCGAATGACGAATGACGGGTGATTTCATCCATGATAGCCTCGCGGATGGCAAGGGCGATGGCTTCGCTGATGCTGAAGAGCTGGTCGGAGGGCACGGGGCAGGCGGTGAGCAGAAGACTGAAGAGGAGGTTCTGGCTGCGCTCTGACTCCCAGCTGTTGCCGGCCTGTCCGCGGCCTGCGCTCTGGTGCTCGGCTGTGACTAAGGTGACATCTACGGGCGTGAGTGGGCGGTAACCCTTCAGGAAGTTGTTGGTAGAGTCGGTTTCATCGAGCTCTATCATGCGGAAATACGGGGAGTCGTCGAGACACATGGTGATTGGACAATGGGACAATTTACAATTTGAGAATTGGCGTCTGGCGTATGCGAGAACTTGCAGCCGGGTCTTTCAGCTGTTGAACCATAGAAACAAAAAAAGAGAAGGCTGTTGACCTCCTCTTCTTCTGTTGGGCTACCCGGACTCGAACCAGGAAAGGCAGGACCAGAATCTGCAGTGTTACCATTACACCATAGCCCAGTGTTAGTTTAGAGTTGAAAGTTTAGAGTTGAGAGTTTCAAGACTAAACTGCGTCTCATTTCTGATTTGCGGGTGCAAAAGTAGAGACTTTTTGTGAAACGTGCAAGCTTTTCCCTAAAAAAATGAAATTTTATGCTCGTTTTTCCTTCTATTCGGGGAATTCGTCGTATCTTTGCGGCTCAAACAACGCATTAAGAATGAATTTACAGACCGAACAACTGATTCAACAAATCCAAGCCGGCATTCAGGAAAAGAAGGGCCACGACATTGTGATAGCAGACTTCACGGGTCTCGAGGACACCATCTGCAAGGCCTTCGTCATTTGCACCGGCAATTCTCCTTCTCATGTCCAGGCGCTCGCCGAGAGCGTTGCTGAGTTCGCCCGCAAGAACCTGGGCGCACGTCCCACTGCCGTGGATGGCCTGCGCAACGCCCAGTGGGTGGCGATGGACTACACCGACGTCATCGTACACATCTTCCTGCCCGAGCTGCGCGAGTTCTACGACCTGGAACACCTGTGGGCAGATGCGGAGATCACGGAGGTTCCGGACTTGGATTAGGCCTCTTTTAAATTTTGTATTCTATATTTCATATTTGACAATCGTTCATGGCTGAACAAAATAAGACCAACAGAGCGCCGCAGAACGCGCAGCGCAACGATAAGAACAACAAGAAGCCACGCATGAGCTTCACATGGGTGTATGTCATCATCGCCATCGCCCTGGGCTACCTGTTCTTCGCTGGTGACGAAGGCTTCCAGGGCAGCAATGGCGCCTCGAAGAACGTCACCTACACCGTCTTCAAGCAATATGTGGAGAACGGCTATGCCAACAAGATCGTAGCGAACAAGGACGAGGGCACGGTGAAGATGTACGTGAAGCCCGAGCACATCCGTGATGTGTTCAAGCAGGGCGTGGACCAAGCCGGTAAGATGCCCTACGTGCAGGCTGATTTCCCGTCGGCCGACAAGCTGGACGAGTTCGTGTCGTTGCAGCAGGAGTTGGGCAACTTCAAGGGTGAACTCAGCTACAAACGCTCTGACAACACCTTCATGCAGGTGTTCTGGAACCTGTTCCCGCTGCTGCTGATCATCTTCGTGTGGATGTTCATCATGCGGCGCATGGGCAGCGGAGGCGGTGGCTTTGGCGGCATGGGCGGCATCTTCAATGTGGGTCGTTCGCGCGCGCAGTTAGTAGAAAAAGGTGGCGAGAACGAGTCCAAGGTGACGTTCAAGGACGTAGCCGGTCAGGCCTCGGCCAAGCAGGAGGTGCAGGAGATTGTGGAGTTCCTGAAGAACCCCAAGAAGTTCACGGACCTGGGCGGTAAGATTCCCAAGGGTGCGCTGCTTGTAGGCCCTCCGGGAACGGGTAAGACGCTGCTGGCGAAGGCCGTGGCAGGCGAGGCCGACGTTCCCTTCTTCTCGATGTCGGGTTCCGACTTCGTGGAGATGTTCGTGGGCGTGGGCGCCAGCCGTGTGCGCGACCTGTTCCGCCAGGCCAAGGAGAAAGCACCCTGCATCATCTTCATCGACGAGATTGATGCCGTTGGACGTGCCCGTGCCAATGGTGCCATGATGGGCGGCAACGACGAGCGCGAGAGCACGCTGAACCAGCTGCTGACGGAGATGGACGGCTTCGGCACCAACAGCGGTGTCATCATCATGGCCGCCACGAACCGAGCCGACATCCTCGACAAGGCGCTGCTGCGTGCCGGACGCTTCGACCGCCAGATTCATGTCGATTTGCCCGACCTGAACGAGCGCAAGGCCGTGTTCAAGGTACACCTCAAACCGATCAAGGTGGACAAGAGCCTTGACATCGACCTGCTGGCACGCCAGACACCGGGCTTCAGCGGCGCCGACATCGCCAACGTGTGCAACGAGGCGGCGCTGATTGCGGCACGCCATGGCAAGCAGAGCGTCACGAAGGAAGACTTCATCGCTGCCGTGGATCGTATCGTGGGCGGTCTGGAGAAGAAAACAAAGGTGATGACCGAGGAGGAGAAGCGCACCATCGCCCTCCACGAAGCAGGCCATGCCACCATCTCGTGGAACCTGCAGTACGCGAACCCGCTCATTAAAGTAACTATAGTGCCGCGCGGGCGCGCGTTGGGTGCTGCCTGGTATCTGCCCGAGGAGCGACAGATTACCACCAAGGAACAGATGCTCGACGAGATGTGCGCCACGCTGGGCGGACGCGCTGCCGAAGAGCTCTTCACGGGCCACATCAGCAGCGGCGCCATGAACGACCTGGAGCGTGTGACAAAGCAGGCTTACGGCATGATTGCCTACATGGGCATGAGCGATGCACTGCCCAACCTGTGCTACTACAACCAGAGTGAATACCAGTGGCAACGCCCCTACAGCGAGGCCACGGCGCAGAAGATCGACGACGAGGTGAAGCGCATGATTGCCGAGCAGTACGAGCGCGCCAAGGCGCTGCTTCTGGAGAAGCGCGAAGGCCACGCGGCACTCGCCGACTTGCTCGTGGAGCGCGAGGTCATCTATGCCGAGGATGTCGAGAAAATCTTCGGCAAGCGCCCATGGGTCAGCCGCACAGAGGAGTTGTTGGAGAAAGACCTCACCCCCGACCCCTCTCCAAAGGGCGAGGGGAGTCCTGCGGAGGGCGCGGAATCCTGATTTCCTCGAAATAACGTAATAACGAGATAACGAAATAACGAAATATCGCAATGTCGAATAATAATGAATCTACGCTCCAGCCTCACCCCTCCAACGCCGGAGGGGCAGGGGATGGGTCTAAAGTCCAGAACCTGGTCGTTCGCACGCTTACGGGCATCATCTTTGTCGCTGTCATGGTAGGCGGCATCCTGCACAGCCCGCTGACATTCGGGGCGCTGTTCACCGTGATTACCGTGCTGAGCGTGTGGGAGTTCACGGGCATCGTGAACCGTAGGGCGGATGTCGATGTCAACCGCATGATTACTACGGTGGCCGGTGGCTGCCTCTTCGTGGGCTTCTTCGGCTATGCCGCGGGCATCGCTGGTGCCGGTGTCCTCTTCGTGCCTTGGTTGCTGAGCATGATGTATCTGATGATTACAGAACTCTACCTGCAGCGCGAGAGCCCGCTCAACAACTGGGCTTACACCATCTTGGCACAGCTCTATGTCGCCCTGCCCTTTGCGCTGTTGTGTCTGCTGGAGTTCGTGGGTACTGAGCTGACAGCTGTTCAGCTCCCCGAGGGCGCTACGGGCGCGTGGTTGGTGCTGGCCATCTACCTCTTCCTGTGGTGCAACGACACGGGTGCCTACTGCGTCGGTTCGCTCATCGGCAAGCACAAACTCTTCCCCCGCATCTCCCCGGGTAAGTCCTGGGAGGGTAGCGTCGGCGGCGGCGTGTTCTGCGTGGCAGCCTCGCAGGTGGTGGCACACTATCAGCCCCTCCTCAGCCCGATGGAATGGGCAATTTTTGCACTTGTAGTGGTCGTCTTCGGCACATGGGGCGACCTCATTGAGAGCCTGCTGAAGCGCCAGATTGGCATCAAGGACAGCGGGCGCATCCTGCCTGGCCACGGCGGCATGCTGGATCGTTTTGACAGCAGCCTGATGGCCATCCCCGCTGTGGTCATCTATCTCTACTGCTTATCCGTATTCTAAATAAACGTTAAATAGAGGGGCTGGCGTTAAACACTCCGGCCCCTTATTGTGTCAGAGTGTACATGAAACACTTATTATCCTTTATTCTCCTGACGTTCATGGCCCTTGCGACTTTCGCCCAGAAGGGTACCGTGTCAGGTTCTATCGTAGATTCAGAAGGCGAACCCATGCCCGGTGCCACTGTGGTTATCATGCGGCTGGACAGCACGCAGGTGACAGGTCAGCAGACGCGCGACGACGGCACCTTCTCCATAGCCTCCATCCCTGTGGGCAGCTACCTGCTGCGCGCCTCGTTCGTAGGCTACAAGACCGTGTTCCGCAGCATCGAAATCTCGAAGCAAAACCGCAAGCTGGCCATGGGGCAGATCACGCTGCAGGACAACTCGAAGCTCATGCGCGAGGCGCTGGTGACGGCGCAGGCCGCGCAGGTGGAGATGAAGGCCGACACCTTTGTCTATAATGCCGACGCCTTCCGCATTCCTCCCGGTTCCAATTTCGAGGCGCTGTTGAAGAAGTTCCCCGGCGCTGAAATCACCGAGGAGGGCACCATCAAGATCAACGGCAAGGAGGTAAAGAAAATCTTGGTCAACAAGAAGGAGTTCTTCGGCAACGACACGCAGATGACGCTGAAGAACATTCAGGCCGATATGGTCAGCCAGGTCAAGGCCTACGACCGCCAGAGCGACTACACCCGCGTCACCGGCATCGACGACGGCGAAGAGGAGACCGTGCTGGACCTGACCATCAAGAAGGGTATGGGCGAGGGCTGGCAAGGGAATATCGAAGGAGCCTATGGTACGGAGAAACGCTATCTGGGCAACCTCCGCGTGACACGCTTCATGGATACCTGGCGCGTGGCCCTCTTCGGCAATGCCAACAACACCAACAACTGGGGCGGCGGTCTCACCGACACCCAGCAGGTGGGTGGCGACTTCGCGTGGATGAACGACAAGGGCGAGGACGAGGGCGGCTTCCTGGAAGTGGGCGGTAATGTGCGCTACAACCACTCCTCGACCGACAACAAGAGCGTCTCGAACTCCCAGAACTTCGTCTCCAGCACCACCTCGCAGTTCGTGAACCGCATCAATCAGAGCTACAGCCACCGCGGCGGCGTCAACGGCGACTTTCGTGTGGAATGGAAGCCCGACTCGATGACCAACATCCAGTTCCGCCCCAACTTCTCCTACAACGACAACGACAACAACGGCTACAACAACAGCGTCACCTTCAGCGACGACCCCTATGCCGCCGGCATGGGCGACCCGCTGGAGGAGTTCCGCACACGTGCCGAGGACGGTTCGCTGGTGTACCAGGACATCCTGGTCAACTCCGACAGCCGCACCAACAAGGGCGCCAACAGCAGCTACAACGTGAACGGGTGGCTGCAGATCAACCGCCGACTGAAGAAGCCCGGACGCAACATCACGCTGGACATGGGCGGTAGCATCAGCCAGAGCAAGAACGAGAGCTTCAACCGCTCGCTCGTCAGCTTCTACAAGACCCCCACACGCCCCTACACCTTCACCAATCAGTACAACGACAACCCGTCGAAGAACTGGAACTGGCGTGTGCGCGGTTCTTATGCCGAACCCATCTTCAAGGGTGCCAACCTGCAGTTCTCCTACCAGTTCCAGCGTCGCTTCTCGGACAGCGACCGCTCGCTCTATGGCATCGACAAGCTCCTCACCGACCCGCAGTTTGCCTACATGTGGGTGAAGGAGGACGGCACGCCGATGAGCGATGTGGAGATCATTGAGGCGCTGGTGCTGGGCTATATGCCGGCAGACAGCGTGCTGGGCAAGGTGCGCGATGCCCGCAACTCGCAGTACGCCACCTACAACGAGTACAACCACGATGCCAGCGTCATGTTCCGCTATCAGTTCGGTGACTTCCGCGTGAACGCCGGCGTCAGCTTCCAACCTCAGACCACACACATGCAGTACAGCCGTCCCGCCGTGCTCGATACCACCGTCACACGCAACGTCTTCAACTGGGCGCCGCGTGTGGACTTCCGCTGGAAGATCTCCAACACCAGCCAGTGGCGCATCCGCTACAACGGCCGCATGTCGCAGCCCTCGATGACGCAGCTCCTGGACGTGGCAGACACCAGCGACCCCCTCAACATCAGTCTGGGTAACCCCGGTCTGAATCCCTCGTGGACCAACAACTTCAACACCCGCTACAACGACTACATCCCCGAGAAGCAGATGGGTTGGAACATCAACGGCGGCATCTCGCAGACCCTGAACAGCATCAGCCAGTTCACGACCTATGACACCGTGACGGGTGTTCGCACGACACGCCCCGAGAACATCAACGGCAACTGGAACGCCTGGTTCTGGGGAGGCTTCAACACCGCCCTTGGCCCCAAGAAGTACTGGAACGTCTCCAACAACGTCAACTTCGGCTACAACAACAGCGTAGGCTTTATGCAGGAGACGGGCGGTTTCAACTCCGTCAAGAGCACTACCAAGAGCTTCAATGTCGGCGACAACCTGCGCCTGAACTTCCGCTACGACTGGGGTGATACGGGCTACGGCATCGACCTCGGTGTCCTCGGCGGCTTCAACTACCAGCACGCCCGCAACGACATCCAGTCGAGTGCCAACCTCGACACATGGTTCTACAACTACGGCGGCAATGTTCAGGTGAATCTGGCGTGGAACATGACCTTCTCATCCGACATCAGCATGCAGTCGCGCCGTGGTTACAACGATGCCACGATGAACACCAACGAGCTCATCTGGAACGCCCGCCTGCAGCAGCAGTTCCTGCGCAAGAAGAACCTCATCGTCTCGTTGGAGTGGTACGATATCTTAGGACAGCGCTCCAACATCAGCCGTGTCATCAACGCCATGCAGCGCAGCGACACCTGGACGAACTCCGTCTATAGCTACGGCATGATCCGCGTCACCTACAACTTCAACCTCACCGGCAGCCGTCAGGCCCGCGCAGAGATGAATGAAGGTGTCCCGCCCGAAGGCGGCCGCGGTGGTCGCGGCGGACGTGGTGAACGTCCTGGCGGCTTCGGCGGTGGCGGCTTCGGTGGCGGTGGCTTTGGCGGTGTACGTGTAGGACGTTAACCGGCCCCCTATCTCTTCTTACGAAAGAAATCTTGCATGAGCGCGGCACACTCGGCTTCGAGGACGCCGCTCTCCACTTGTGTCTTGGGGTGCAGCGCGTTCGGCGCAAAGCGGCAGAAGCCCCGCTTCTCGTCGGAGGCGCCATAGACCAGGCGCCCCAGCTGTGCCCACGCAATGGCTCCTGCGCACATCACACAGGGCTCCACGGTCACGTAAAGCGTGCAGTCCGTCAGGTACTTGCCACCCAGCGCCGTGGCAGCGGCCGTGATGGCTTGCATCTCGGCGTGCGCTGTGACATCCGTCAGGCGCTCTGTGAGGTTGTGGGCTCGGGCGATGACACGCCCTTGGCAGACGACGACAGCCCCGATGGGTATCTCGTCCTCGGCCGCGGCATACTGCGCCTCCAGCAACGCCTGCCGCATAAACTGTTCGTCCAGATTCTTGCTCTCTTCCATCAAGCAGGGTGATGATTATCAGATGAAACTTTCTCAAGTGTTTTATTTTATCTTTTTCGTGCGCAAAGTTACGCATTATTTCTCGAATAGCCATCGTCCTTCCCCATTTTAACATCGCGCTCGTACATTTTATGACTAATCCGGAGCGGGGTGGTAGCAATTTTGCAACCTAACTCGGCGCTGTGTACTGAAAAATCAGAAATAAAATGCAGAATGAACTGCTAAAGAAACGAGGATTCGCCTGATATGCATATCTTTGCACCGCGAAACAAAAAGTAAGACAAAAATGAAGAAGAGTTTTAAGTACATATCTCTATGCGGGATATTCTTGTTAGGGCTCAGCTTGATCACCTTTACGGCTTGCGGTGGTGACGAAGAAGAGAATCAGCCAAAGGGCACGGAAAACGGTGCCAACAACGGCAACAGCGGTAACGGCGGTGGCGTCACCCCAGGAAGCATCAATATCCAAGACCTGTATGGCACCTGGGAAACGGTGACCTATGACGGCAAAGCTATTGACCTCAGCAAGGAGGAGGACTGGCCAAAGTGGGACAAGTTTGAATTCAAGGAGGATGGCAGCTTCAACGGGTGGTCGATCAACTACAACGGCGACGAGGGCATCAGAGGCCGCCAGGAGCACACGAAGCTGGGCAAATGGGCTTATGATGCCACGACAAAAAAAGCGAAGCTCTACGACCTTGTCATGGGTTACCATGAGGTGAAGGATTATCTGAGCGGCAAGACGGGTGTCCAGAAAATTGAGATGGCGGTAACCCTGGGTTCTCTGTCTGCTACGGAGCTTAAGCTCACCATCCCGGGAAGAAACGCTTTTGCGTCCCCTGTCACAATCGTGATGCGCAAGACAAACGGCGGCGGAGGTGACGACGAGGAAGTGGATGACGAATGGGAGGACGAGGCCTCCAACATCGCTGTAGTGGAGGAGGATTTGGAGAACATCCGCTTTGTCGTGCGGAACGAGGCGCACAACTGGCAGGCCATCATACGGGCTTATGAATTCGTGGAGAACAGCCCACGCATAGAGCTCATCGTGGAGGCTCTTAATCCCCAGCAGAAAGCCAAGATCACGGCCAACGACATGCAGCACACCAATTTCTGGGAACAGGCATTCATGCGCTATACGGAGCAGGCTACAGGCGAAGCAATGACGGCGCAAGATAATGTCAAGCGTCTGACAATCAGTGGCGTCATGCTGCGTCAGAACCAATTCGCCGACTACGAGATAATCCATGAGATCACGATTGACGGCTTGAATGAGTTCCGGATTCCTGCCGGCTGCTTCCAAAACGTTAGCCATCTGGAAGCCCTCTTCATCGAGACCCGTGCAGACATCACACTCGGTAAAAATTGCTTGCCCTCAAGCGTGGGCTTCACCGCGTACGTCTTCACTGATCAGCAGTACGAAACCTTTGCCGAATACCAGCGGAATAATGATTGCCGTTTCGGATTGGAGCGGCTCAAGTAGAACGTTAGGCGAACTCAAGTACCAAAAAAACAGCACATGGGCGGTGGCTCGTGTGCTGTTTTTTTCGCTTTTTAATAAGAAATCGCGACCGGAAGCCATAAAAACGGCCAAAGAACCACGTTTTCCGAGCGAAAATGCTTACCTTTGCAGCTCAATAGTTCGTAGAACTAACATTCACAGTAACGAAGAAAACAAGAAATATGGGAAAAATCATTGCATTAGCGAACCAAAAAGGAGGCGTAGGCAAGACGACGACCTCGATGAATCTGGCGGCATCGCTGGCGACATTGGAGAAGAAGGTGCTGCTCATCGACGCCGACCCGCAGGCCAATGCATCCAGCGGTCTGGGCATCGACATCAAGGACGTGGAGACCAGCATCTACGACTGCCTCATCAATGGTGTGGATGCCCGCGAGGCTATCTTTGAGACCGATGTGCCGGGGCTGGACCTCATCCCCAGCCACATTGACTTGGTAGGCGCAGAGATTGAAATGCTCAACCTGCCGCAGCGCGAGAAGGTGATGGCCAAGCTGCTGAAGCCGCTGAAGGACATCTACGACTACATCCTCATCGACTGCTCGCCCTCGCTGGGTCTCATCACGGTGAACGCCTTGACGGCTGCCGACTCGGTCATCATCCCCGTGCAGTGTGAGTACTTCGCGCTGGAGGGTATCTCCAAGCTGTTGAACACCATCAAGATTATCAAGACGAAGCTGAACCCGCGGTTGGCTATCGAAGGCTTCCTGCTGACGATGTACGACTCGCGCCTGCGTCTGGCCAACCAGATCAAGGACGAGGTGCAGCGCCACTTCCAGGAACTGGTGTTCAAGACGGTCATCAACCGCAACGTGAAGCTCTCGGAAGCTCCGAGCCACGGCCTCCCCGCCATCCTCTACGATGCCGACAGCGCCGGCGCACGCAACCACTTGCAGCTGGCACAGGAGATTATTGAGAAGAATGAAAAATGAAAGAGTGAAAAGTGAAAAATGAAAGAGTGAAAAATAAGAGTTTCCTTTTGCTCAACAGGAAGTGATTAACAAGTGGCTTATGAAATGTTTATTTTTCACTTTTCACTCCTTCATTTTTCACTTATAAATAAAAAAGATATGGCACCACATAAGAAGTTTCCGGCACTGGGCCGCGGCCTGGATGCGCTGATACAGACAGACGAAGTACAGACCGAAGGCTCGTCGAGCATCAATGAGATTGCGCTCGACCTGATTCATCCCAATCCCAACCAGCCCCGCCATGAGTTCGACGAGACGGCGCTGCAGGAGCTGGCCGACAGCATCCGTGAGATTGGCATCATCCAACCCATCACGCTGCGCAAGATGGACGACGGCACCTACGAGATCATCGCCGGCGAGCGCCGCTGGCGTGCTTCGCAGAAGGCTGGGCTGACATCGATTCCCGCCTACATCCGCACGGCCGACGACGAGAATGTGATGGAGATGGCGCTCATCGAGAACATCCAGCGTCAGGACCTGAATGCGGTGGAAATCGCCCTGGCCTACCAGCATCTGCTGGAGCAGTACGGGCTGACACAGGACCGCCTCAGCGAACGCGTGGGCAAGAAGCGTGCTACGGTTACCAACTACCTGCGTCTGCTGAAACTGCCCGCCAGCATACAGATGGCGCTGCAGAACCGCGAGCTGGACATGGGACACGCCCGCGCCCTGCTCTCGCTGGACAGTCCCGCCCTGCAGCTGAAGGTCTTCTCGCAGATTCAGAACGAGCACCTCAGCGTGAGAAAGGTGGAGGAGCTGGTGAAACGGCTCACCGAGGGCGAGACCGTGAACCTGAAGGGACAGACGCTGCGCCCCCGCAAGGCACAGCTCAGCCGCGAATACAGCCTGCTGCGCGACAGCCTCTCGGAGTGCTTCCAGACGCGCGTGCAGTTCACCTGCAGCGATCGCGGCAAGGGCAAGATCACGATTCCCTTCTCCAACGAGGAGGAGATGGAACGCATCGTCAGCATCCTGGATAGATTGAAACATTGAAAAATTGAGAGCTTAAAACATTGAAGCGGGTAGGGGAACGATACAGACGATGGACGTTGGCGCTGCTGGTGGCGCTGACCGCTGCGACGGGGCTTTCGGCACAGGTCGTGGATGACGACCCCGAGTTCCCTATCACGCCGGACAGCGTGCTGTTGCGCCCCGACAGCAGCCTCCTGGATCGCAGCCTCGCCGCGCCGATAGACACGCTGCACGCCGACACGCTGGGGCTGGCGCAGCTCTCCGACAGCCTCCTCATGCAGGTTGACGCCGCTGTGCGCGAGCCCTTTAAGCCCGACCCCATTCGTGCGCTGTGGCTCTCGCTGGTTCTGCCCGGCGCAGGGCAGATCTACAACCACAAGTACTGGAAGCTGCCCATCATCTACGGAGGCTTCCTCGGCTGTGCCTACGCCCTCTCGTGGAACAACCAGATGCTCAGCGACTACTCGCAGGCCTACCTTGACATCATGGACAACGACCCCAACAGCAAAAGCTACGAGAAGATGCTGCCCATGGGCTATGACATCACCGGTCGCGAGGAACAGTTCAAGACCATCTTCAAGAACAAGAAGAACTACTACCGTAAATACCGTGACATGAGCATCTTCGCCTTCGCGGCTGTCTATGCCATTGCAGCCATCGACGCCTACGTGGATGCGGAGCTCTCGACCTTTGATATCAGCGAGGACTTGTCCATGCGCATTGTGCCAACCATCATCTCCTCGCGCCCCGACTGCGGTTCCCGCCGTATGCCCTCGCTCCCAGGTGATGCAGCGGCAGGCTTCTCGCTACAGATGACCTTTTGAATGTAAAGCCTATGTCTAAGAATGAACTCAATCAGCAAGATGTGAATGCGAAGGAAGCCACCCAGCGAGCCGACGAGGAACTCGTGCAGGCGGCCTATCAGCGTCTGTTAGACACCTATCTGGCATCGCCCCACCGCAAGAAGGTGGATCTGGTGAACAAGGCTTTTAACTTCGCACGCAAGGCACACGAGGGCGTACGGCGCCTCTCGGGGGAACCTTATATTATGCACCCGCTGGCCGTGGCGCAGATTGCCTGCGGCGAGATTGGTCTGGGCAGCACCAGCATCTGCGCGGCGCTGTTGCACGACGTGGTAGAGGACACCGAGTTCACCGTCGCTGACTTGGAGAACCTCTTCGGTCCCAAGATTGCACAGATTGTAGATGGCCTCACGAAAATCTCGGGCGGCATCTTTGGCGAGAAGGCATCGGCACAGGCTGAGTCGTTCCGAAAGTTGCTGCTGACCATGAGCGACGACATCCGCGTCATCCTGATTAAGATTAGCGACCGCCTTCATAATATGCGAACACTCGGTTCGCAGCCCAAGCATAAACAGTACAAGATAGCGGGCGAGACGCTGTATATCTACGCGCCGCTGGCCTACCGCCTCGGCCTCAACAAAATCAAGGAGGAACTGGAAGACCTCAGCTTCGAGTACGAACAGCCCGAGGTCCACGAGCAAATCTGCAAACAGATTGAGGCCATACGCCCCGAGCTGGAAGCCGCCTACGAGCAGTTCATCGTCCCGATTCGCCAGAAGCTGGACGAGAAGGGCTACCACTATGACATCAAGGCGCGCATCAAACGCCCCTACAGCGTGTGGATGAAGATGCAGCACAAGCATGTGCCCTTCGATGAGATCTACGACCTGCTGGCGGTGAGGATTATCTTCGACCCGCTGGTGCCGGGCGACCCGGAAAAGGAACAGGACGACTGCTTCCGCATCTACCGCATCTGCTCGAGCACCTATAAGGCCCACCCCGACCGTTTCCGCGACTGGCTCTCCAACCCCAAATCCAACGGCTATCAGGCCCTGCACACCACGCTGATGAGCGAGGGCGGGCGTTGGATTGAGGTGCAGATTCGCTCGCGCCAGATGGACGACAAGGCGGAGAATGGTTTTGCCGCACACTGGAGGTACAAGGAAGGCGATGCCGACGTTGAACTGGAGGACGAACTCTCCTCCAAGGATTCCCAGCTGGAGAAGTGGGTGGGCACCATCAAGGAGCTCCTCGACGACCCGCAGCCATCGGCCATGGACCTCCTATCTACCATCAAGCTCAACCTCTACGCCTCGGAAATCCTGGTCATCACGCCCAAGGGTGAGTTCAAGACGATGCCTGCGGACTGCACGGTCTTGGACTTCGCCTTCTCCATACACACCGTTCTCGGCACCCATTGCATCGGAGCCAAGGTCAACCATCAGCTGGTGCCCATCGGCTATAAGCTCAATAGCGGCGACCAGGTGGAAATCCTCACGAGTGCTTCTGCACGCGTAGAGCCCTCATGGCTGGAATATGCCACCACGGCCAAGGCGCGTAATAAGGTGGAGGCCGTGCTGCGTCGCATCAGTCGCGAGCAGCAGAAACGCGGCGAGGAAATCGTTGAAGAGTGGTGTGAGAAGCATGAGATAGAGATGACCAGTCTGCTGGTGGAGAGACTCTGCACCGTCTGCGAGCGCAGCAGCCGCGAGCAGTTGTTCCAGCAGTTGGGAGCTGGCAACATGAGCCTCTCGGATGCCGAAGCCGATGCCCTGCGCAAGATGGCGCGCGGACGTAAATCCGGAAAGGGCTGGAAACGCCTGATTCCGTTCTGGAGACAGCAGGACAAGAAGGGTACACCCAAGGCCGCAGAGCCTTTGACCATCGACCGCAAGAAGCCGGTCATCCTCAACGATGACAACCTTGTACGCTTCACCATGTGCCCCCATTGCCAGCCCATCCCCGGCGACCAGGTGCTCGGCTACCTCGACGACCAGAACCGCGTCATCATTCATAAGCGTAAATGCCCCATTGCCGACAAGCTCAAGACCAGCGACGGCAACCGCATCCTGGCGGCAGAATGGGACACCCACCGCCTGCTGCATTTCGCGGCCACCATTCACCTCGAAGGCATCGACCGCGTAGGCATCCTGCGCAGCCTCACCGATGTCATCACCCAGCAGTTCAATGTCAATGTCCACCGCCTCACGATCGACACGAAGGACGGCTTGTTCCATGGCGACATCGAACTCAGCGTTTATGACACCGAGGACGTGGAGACAATTATCCAGAATTTAAAGAGTATTGATGGTGTGGAAGAGGTCACGAGAATTTCGTGACCCCCTTCCTAAACCAGTGTATCCAGCTCCTTCTTGATGGCTATCAGCTGCTCACGAACATTCGTGAGACGGGCCATCAGGTCGTTGCTGTTCTTGGCTCCGTTGCGGTTGCGCTGAATCAGCTCGCGCGCAGCCGCCAACTTCATGTTACGAACTTTCACGAGGTCGTAAATCAGGCGAATCTCCTCAATGTCGTCCTTCGTGTACATTCTCACGTTGTTGCCGCTCTTCTTGGGACGTATCGTGGGAAACTCCTTCTCCCAGTAGCGCAGCAGCGAAGCGGGCACATTGAAAATCTCGCCTACTTCAGCGATGGAGTAGAACTGTTTTAAGTCCTTGTTCAGATTGAGAGCCATAGAGATTGCTTGTTATTGTTTGCCGTTGAACGTTTAGCATAGTGCTCGGCGCCTTGCGGCGCCTTGCACTTGAGGACTGTTTATGCCAAGGCCAGCTCGATGAACTTGTCGATGGCGGCGCTGAGGCCGTCGGGGTTCTTGCCGCCGGCCGTAGCGAAGTGGGGCTGTCCGCCACCGCCGCCTTGCATCAGCTTGGCAGCCTCGCGGATGGCCTTGCCCACGTTGACGCCGTTCTCCTTGACGAGCTGGTCGCTGGCGGCGCAGGTCAGCAGCGGTTTGCCGTCGTTGACAGAGCCGATGACCACGAGGGCGTTCTCCACCTCGGCGCGCAGCTGGAAGGCGATGTCCTTCACGGCCTCGGCAGGCAGGATGGTCTTGCCGCTGATGACACACACGCCGTCTTTCTCCTTGGCGGTGCGCAGCAGCTCGGCCTTGTAGGCCTGTGCTTTCTCGTGGATGAACTCCTCGGCCTGCTTCTTCATGCCGGCGTTCTCGTTGATGAGGCGTTCGATGGCACCCTTCAAGTCGGGCACACCGTTGAACATCTGGCGCAGGGATTCCATCGTGTCCTGCAGCTGGTAGAGGGCCTCCTCCACCTTCTGACCTGTGACAGCCTCGATACGGCGGATGCCGGCAGCGACGCTGCTCTCACCCACAATCTTGAACATCCCGATCTGACCCGTAGCCTTCACGTGGCAGCCGCCGCAGAACTCCACGCTCTGCCCGAACTGCACCACGCGCACGTGGTCGCCGTATTTCTCGCCGAAGAGGGCGATGGCGCCGAGCTCCTTGGCCTTCTCGATGGGGACGTTGCGGTGGTCCTGCAGGGCGATGTTCTCGCGGATGCGGGCATTGACGATGCGCTCCACCTGGCGCAGCTCCTCGGCTGTCACCTTCTGGAAGTGGCTGAAGTCGAAGCGCAGGCCTTCGGGCGACACGAGCGAGCCTTTCTGCTCTACATGTGTGCCAAGCACCTCGCGCAGGGCCTGATCCAGCAGGTGCGTGGCGCTGTGGTTGGCCTCGCTGGCGTGACGCTTGTCAGTATCCACGCAAGCCATGAAGTTGGCTTCGGGGTGTTCGGGCAGCTTCTTGGCGATGTGCACGGTGAGGCCGTTCTCGCTCTTCGTGTCGATGATGTCGATGGTCTCGAACTCGCTGACGATGACGCCCTGGTCGCCCACCTGTCCGCCCATCTCGGCATAGAAAGGTGTCTTGTCCAGCACAATCTGGTAATAGGTCTGCTTCTTCTGCACGACGCGGCGGTAGCGCAGGATGCGGCATTCGTATTCAGTGTAGTCCCAGCCCACGAACTCACTCTCGGCTGGAGAACCGCCGAGCACATCCTGCCAGTCGTCGGTCTCCACGGCGGCGGCATTGCGTGCGCGCTCCTTCTGCTTCTGCATCTCGGTGTTGAAGCCGGCTTCATCCACGGTGAGGTTGTTCTCGCGGCAGATGAGCTCCGTGAGGTCGAGGGGGAAACCGTAGGTGTCGAAGAGCGTGAAGGCTTCGGTGCCGCTGATCTCGCTCTTGCCGGCGGCCTTCGTGTCGCCCATCACCTTGTCGAGGAGCTTGATGCCCGTCTCCAGCGTGCGCAGGAAGCTCTCTTCCTCCTCCTTCATCACCTTGTCGATGAGCTCGCGCTGAGCTACCAGTTCGGGGTAGGCCTCGCCCATCTGCTCGGTGAGCGTGGGCAGCAGCAGGTGCATGAACGGACGCTTCTGACCCAGGAAGGTGTAGGCGTAGCGCACAGCACGGCGCAGGATGCGACGGATGACATAGCCCGCCTTGGCGTTGGAGGGCAGCTGACCGTCGGCGATGGAGAAGGCCACGGCACGGATGTGGTCGGCGATGACGCGCATGGCAACATCCACGTCCTCGCTCTTGCCGTACTGCTTGCCGGAGAGCTGTTCGATGGCCTTGATGGTGGGCTGGAAGACATCGGTGTCGTAGTTGGAGTGCTTTCCCTGCAGGGCGCGCACCAGACGCTCGAAGCCCATGCCGGTGTCGATGACATTCATGCCCAGGGGCACGAGCTTGCCGTCGGCCTTGCGCTCGAACTGCATGAACACGATGTTCCATATCTCAATGACTTGCGGGTCGTCCTTGTTGACGAGCTCGCGGCCGGGCACCTTGGCTTTCTCCTCGGGTGTGCGGCTGTCGAGATGAATCTCGGAGCAGGGACCGCAGGGGCCCGTGTCGCCCATCTCCCAGAAGTTATCGTGCTTGTTGCCGTTGATGATGTGGTCGGCGGGCACGTGCTTCGCCCAGAAGCCGGCGGCCTCGTCGTCGCGGGGGATATTCTCCTCGGGCGAGCCCTCGAAGACGGTGACATAGAGGTCTTTGGGGTCGAGGCCGATGACATCTACCAGGTACTCCCATGCCATGTCGATGGCGCCCTCCTTGAAGTAGTCGCCGAACGACCAGTTGCCGAGCATCTCGAACATCGTGTGGTGGTACGTGTCGTGTCCCACCTCTTCCAGGTCGTTGTGCTTACCGCTCACGCGCAGACATTTCTGCGAGTCGGCGCGGCGGCGCGGTTCGGGGTCTTTGGTGCCGAGGATGATGTCCTTCCACTGGTTCATACCAGCGTTGGTGAACATAAGTGTGGGGTCGTCCTTGACGACCATGGGGGCTGAGGGCACGATGGTGTGGCCCTTTTGTGCGAAGAACTGCTTGAAGCTCTCGCGGATTTCGTTGGCTGTGCGAAGCATCTATGAATTTACGATTTTACGATTTACAATTTACAATTTGGCCGCAAAGGTACGAAAAAAAGTTTACGTGACTGTCTATTCTTCTTATTTTTTCGGTTCCTATTTGTCTTTTTTGAGAGAAAAGGCGGTCGTGGAGTCGTCGCGTCTGACTGTTATCTTTTTTCCACGATGGATATAGACGCCAGGCTGCGTAGGCTTGTGCATCAGCTTAATGCCTTGCAGCGTCCACCAGTCATCACAGTCCTCATCATTGTCAATGGCCAGTCCTCCGACACCAACAGAGGGATTGAGGAGGTCGATGACATAGGGTTCCCACGATGTGCCGATGTTGGCATCGCTGACGAACTGCTGCGTGTCATCGATGTCGATGACCTCTCCGTCGATGTATGTGCGCAGTATGATGGGCTGGCCGGCTCCCTCTCCTGCGATGACGAGGTAGTAGAGGCCGTTGCTGTTGGCGCGTGTAGCACCTCGGCACTCATCACCCACGAAGGCGGCCACCTCGGCGGTGTCAACCACGGCGGCGCCCTCCTTCAGCTGGATGGCCATCGTCATATTATTGGGATAGAGGTATTTATCGACAGGAGTAAAGATCTGCAGCGCTTCGGGAGCGCGACGGGGAGCAGCCTTGCGTGTCGATGCCGACGGGGCATCGGGATATACGAACGACTTCGCCGTGGCGTCGGTGCTGTAGTACATGTAGCCATGACCGCCCTCCAGGGCTTGCAGGCTGCCCTCCCAGCCGTAGGGGCCGTAGATGGACATGCCCGTCTGCGACTTCACGATGTCGCCCTTCTGCGGGTTGGCAGCTGCCAGTGCCTCACCGACAGTCATGGTTGCCAGCGGTGTGTAGGCAATCCAGTTCCAGCCCTTGTTCAGCGTGACCGGCATATCCTTTCCTGGCAGCTGGGTGCCTGAGACGGCGATCTGTGCAGGCAGCTCGCCACTCCTTGGCAGCGGCTCCACTTTCAGCTTATACATCTCATTGACTCTCGGGACGAGCGTTCCATTCCACTGGGCGCCATTGTAATCGCTCCAAGTATCACGGTTCTTGATGAGCAGTTTCCAGTCGGCCAGGCTACTGAAGATAAGATCAAGGTATGAAGACTTCGGCTCCACGCCAAAGGCCATCCAGTTCCAGTTCTCATGGACAGGGATGAGCTGCTCCACATGGTTGCTCTTCGTCCAGATGGCGGGCTGGTCGAAGTTGCCTATCATCTGGTCTTGGCCGAAGACGATGCTGGCGGCTTTGCCGTCAACCGCTATCTGCGCATCGGTGTAGGCCACGCCCTTTGAGGCGTCCCAGATGCGGAAGCTCACCTCCTTGCCACGGTCGTATGCTTTGGCATCGATGCCATAGATGTTCAACTGGACGTAGGCAGCTCCGCGCACCTTATCGGGCGAAGCTACGCCTCGGCATTCATTGCCTATGAAGGCCGCCACCATGCTCTCGGCGTTCTCCATGAGGATGCCGTTGATATACACCTGTCCCACGATGCTCATGTGGTGGTCATACTTCGTCGGGTCAACAGCCCAGTCGGGCTTCTGTCCGCTCACCTTCATGACGATGCGCAGGGGCTCCAGCACTTCCTTGTTACCCTGTAAGCCGATGGTGATGTCGTAGTTGCCTACGGCCACTAACGGGTCAACACGGAAGCGCAGCGTCTTCGTCTTCATGGGACTCACGTCGTCGTTTCGTTCGCTATCGACCAGCGAGAGCCAATGCGGCATATTATATAAGGAATAGTACTCAATGGTGCCGCCCTTGTTCTCGATGTTCACGTCGAAGGTGTATTCATCGCCGTACTGCTTGATGATGTTCACCGAGTCCTTTGTCCACCTCAGTGTGTTCTGCTGCACGTAGGCCGTCCACTTGATAGGCTCGGACGAATTGCCGTGCATGTCGCGGATGTCGGCCAGGGTAATGTTGAGTGTCGTTCCCTCGATGTCGCGCTGGCTGATGCCGGCGCCCGTCAGGTTGATGACCACCTTGCGTTCAGAAGCCACCGGCGAGGCAATGAGCAGCGTCTCATAGGGGGCATTCTTCAGGGGTGGTGCTTGCTGTTCCTTGGAATAGGAGGAGAGGACGACCAACTGTGGCAGAGAATCGCTAGGTGAGGAAAGGGGTGCCATATTCTCCAGCGTAAACACCTTGCTGTTGAGGGTACTTCCTGGCTTCCTCTTCTCGAGAGGATAGTAGGCCACGAGTCCGCGTGAATACACATCTGCGGTGTCGATGCAGTTATACATGTTCGACAGCAAGCGGTTCTCGCTGAGCGCAGCCTTCCAGATGCGCACCTCGTCGATGCAGTCAATATTCTTGCCCAACTTCATCTTTGCGCCCTCCATGGGTGGAACGTCAGCCTCGGCAATGACTGCCGTGCGCTGTCCGTCGTAGTAGAAGCTGGCAGCCTGTCCACGCACCACGTTCAGTGCCAGGTGGTGCCATCCAGAGTATTCTTGAACCGAGGGGGACGAATAGAGCTGCTTGGTGGCTTCGCCGTAGTCGAGCATCAGGTTATGTAATGCGTCGTAATAGAGACGCAGTCGGTCGCTCAACGTGGTTCCTGTCTCGAAGACCGTCTGTTCACCCGTGCGTTCGGCATTGTTTTCCACCCAAAGTTCAATGGCGTAGCTTTCGCCTCGGCTGGTGTTGATTCTCGAGATGTCAGCCTCTGCTCCCTGCTCGTCACGCATGTATATCGTGTAGTTGGGATTGTCTATCTCCCAATAGTCGAACACCTCGAAGTCGTGGGTGTGGCGCATATCGGCGGCCACGGAGCCATGGCCTTCGTTCATAGGCCAGTAGTTCACCAGCCCATAGACGTAGTTGTCCTTCGCCTCATATTTAGCCGAAGCAGCATCATGCACGTCACGATAGACGTTAAACAGACTCAGGTCGTGCATATAAGCCCATGAATCGCCCAGATAGAGGTGGTTGTCGTCAGTATAGACGATGGCCTGAGTGGCATCCGGATCCACCGTCTGGTCTTCGAACAGCATCTCCGAAGTGGTGTCATACTGGGTCAATGCCGAGAACGTCATATCTGCCGACTTATAACTCATGACCACATAGGCCCATGTCTTCTTGGGTATCGACTTTTTACTCACGAAAGTGGAACCGCCAATGGTAGCCACGATGTGGCCCTCGGCATCGACAGACAGCATAAATGGAGTGTTGCCCTTGCCTAACTGCAGCAGGGAGCCTTCAGACTCCCATTTGAACCAGAAGTCTATCGAGAAATCGCCATTGAGGAAGATGGGGTTCACCGTGCGCTGGTCTTCTGTCCAGAGCAGCTTGCTCACTTCGTGGTTGACGGACTGATGATTCAGCTTCGCTGTGACAATGACGTTCTTGTCGCCCACATAGCCTGGCACGATGTCCTCGTTGAACTCTACGCTCAGGTCCTCGCCGTAGTTCAGGATGCCGTCCGACGGCGTCGGCGTGGTAAGGGCACGGGGGCTGACGTTGTCCTTCACCACCGTCACCTCCTCGCTATACACCGTTGCGGCATCATTGGGACTGGTGCCGTAGGGCGTTGTCGTGAAGGCACGGAAGGTGTAGGTGCCTTGAGGGAAGAAGTTGTCGTTAGACATGTCGAAGTCGTAGCGAATGACACCGGCATCGGGCAGCATGGTGTAGCTGCTGTTGATGGTGTCTTTCGGATTGGTGACATAGGTGTGGATGGTGTTCCACTGCGTGTTACCAGCATAACGGTACTGCACGCCTACGTATCTCAGGTTCTTGAACTGTCGGTTGAAATTCTCCAGTTTCAGCTTCAGCTGGCCCTTGTTTCGGCCCAGCACCTCCTGGTTGAGCACAGGCTCATCGACAGCGAGGTCAACGGGCGATGACGAGGGCATGAAGTGGGCATTCAGCGTCACCTCGTCGTAGATTTTCAGGGGTTGATGTTGCGAAGCGAAGCGCAGCTTGATGCCTTCATAGTCCAGAATGCTCTCGTCCGTCTGGTTGATGGTGATAATCTTCTTGATGGTCTCACCTCGCGGCAGATAGACAGGACGTCCGTTCATGGGATAGCCATCCATGAAAATCTGCAAGCCCGCAGTATCGCTCTTCTCTACATAGAAAAGGTCGAAGCTGAATTCCTTCCCCTGATTGGCAGTGCCCAGATTGGTACAGGTCAGCACGAGATTCACCTTCTGTCCTGAGGGGATGTCGGTGACTGTGAGGTTCTTTCCCGGAGTTCCGTCGCCCAGACTGATTTGCAGGTTAGGCTGTTCCATCTGCACGGTGGCATTGCCTAGCGGAGTGCCAGGATTGTACTGGTGTGTCACCTCTGCTCCTTCGTATGGGTTATAGGTCTGGCCGCCGTAGATGCTGAAGAAGTCTCCGTAGCCGTACTTATCAGACTCATATTTGTTGATGGAGAGGTCGGTATCTCGGTTCCCGTCCTCAACGTGATAGGTCCATTCGGTGATTTTGCCTTCGCTGTAGGTATAACTGTCATTATATTGTCTGCCATTCTCAGTATCAATAGTAAGTCCAAACCCAATTTTTGTAACATCCTTTTTATGAGCACCGCTCTGTATGGATCCTATGCCGCCCAGCTTCCAGTTGGTGAAATGAGAATGCTCATACTTCACGTCAAGCGAATCGGTCTTATCACTATATTCGTAGGTACTGCCGCCGTCAATGGAGAAATTCACATATTTCTTTTTGTTTTTCATGCACTCCAGCTTGTCCTTCTCGTTGTCAGCGATGACTGATTCCCACTGCTCAATCTGGTTGTTATACCAGATGACACTGTCTGTTTCCTCTTTGTCTATTTTCGATAAATCTTCAGGATGTATATAGCTGTAACCCGATATGCCGTAATTGGGATTATCGGGACTTAACCAAGTCAGATAAACCGAGTGGTCGCTGTTGTTCACATACGTCTGAGCATAGTTTGAGTCGGGTACCTGTGTGAGGAACCGGTTGCGCAGGTCTTTCCACTTGGGAATCATCACCTTCTCCAGCTCATACTGGCTGTATTTGAAAGATGTGGTCAGTTCAGACCCCACAGAGATGCAATCCTCTACGTCGAGCACCAACGGTCCGTCTTTCAATTTTTTGGTGATGCAGACATTGCGTGAGTTGCCAAAGAGCAGATTCGATGCTACTCCCACATAGACATCGCCGGCACTACCCACGTAGGGATAGGCACCGCCCGTTGATATGGTCTCCGTAAAGGAAGAATTGTAGGTATAGCCGTCTTTGTGGCCGACCTCCCATTCTGCATGAAAACCCTCTTTCGATACAACCTCAGCACTGCTGGAAGAAATAATCATGAGTCCAGCGCCTGAAACCACTTCGCCACCAAGGCCCCAGTATTGTTCAAAAACAAGTTTCTCATCACCATACGCTGCATCAACTGTAGCTTTCTGACGGACTTTATAATCTCCTGTTTTCAATGTCGTCCTTGATTTTGCACCTGGGGGATCGCGCAGCACGAAGTGGATGTGGTCGGGGCCTTTGGTGACGAAATTGTTACCTTCTGGCAGTCCGCCGAGGATTACGGCATCAAATTCGGCAGGCACATAGATACGGCCGTTACGATTCATCGTGACGGTGAAGTGGCGCGTATAAGGGCTTACAATGTTAGGTTGTCCAACCCTCCATCTGTATTCTACTTTACCGTCAGCTCCCAGCGTCACCTCGTCGTCTTTCATTTCATAGATCATGCCTGGCTGATACTCAGAGTCAGGATCCACTTGTTTATAGACCACCGACTGCTTGCTGCTCATCTCGTTCTTGATGATAACGGACTGATTGGTCAAGGGGATGTCTTCTGTCAATATCTTCCCTCTCTTGCTGCCGTCGTAGTTGACGTAGGATTCGTAAGCAGCAATTGTGAAGACGGTGGAGTCGCCCTTCTCGTAGATAGGATAGCCGAACCGGTAGGTGATGCTGCCGTCCTCCTCTTGTGTCCAGATGTCATCGATGTCAATCGTTTCCGTCAGGAGGCTGTTGGAGATTTCATAGTCAGCCAAATAAGAGTGGCCGAAGGCACCCTCGGGATTGGCCGTCTCCTGTACCTTCACCTGTGGAGCAGCAAAATGGGAACGGATGAACTTGGTATTGTATGTATAGTATTTCCACTGACTGTCCCCTCCGGGAAGCTCCACCTTCAACGAGTCCTTAAGCTCGCGTGAGGGGCTGGATAAGTCCAGGTCGGGCAGGGAGAGGAACTCAATGTCGGGATTGCTGTCGATGGTGATACTCTTGGTGATGTATTTCAGCGGCGGCACCATGGCCGAGAACTCACCTGTCAGCGAGTCGGTGCGGATGTAGATATACTTTGCATCATAGCCGGTGCCTGTCCAGCTGCGGCTGGCAATGCTGGTGGTGTCGCTCTCCCACGTGCGGTTGGTGGTGGCAGAGGTAATGAGGTCGTCCTGACAGTTGAAGGAGAACGATTCGTTGTTCAGCTTCAGCGTGATGGTGGCCATGCCGATGTTGTTTGTCGAAGCGCCGAAGCCCACGGCCAGCGTGTCGCTCTTTTCACCGCCACCCACGCGACCCACGAGGTTGACAAGGGTGGAGTCGGTAAAGTTGTGCGTCACGGCACGGTCAAAGTTAAAGTAGCCGGCGGCGGGGAATCGTCCGCCGTCAACCATCTTGTGCCCCTCGAGCGAGGCCTCCACAAAGTGTTCTCCAATGGGGACGGAAACGAGGTAATGACCATTGGCATCGGTTTGGATGAGTTTACCCTCTTTCGACTGGACGATGCCATCGACACTTATCATTAAGCCTTCGGCGGGGATGTTGGTGCCGGCATAGTAAATGTAGCCCTCCATGGGGAAGGACGAGACGTCCTCGAAGTCGATGTTGTTGCCTGTCAGACTGGTGGGGCTGACGAACAGGGAGCGGTTGTTGGGCGAGAACTGATGGATGCCCAAATCGGGCACCACTTTATAGTTGGTACCGCCCTGTTGGAACGGAATGCCCCGGATGAGGTAGTCGCCTTCGTCATCGGTCTCACCGTAGAGTTTCAGCAGATCGGGCACAACGGCGCTTGGCAGGGCATTGGCCCCCACCACGGCATGGTTCAGCTGGTAGAGACCGTTCTTGCAGGCCACATCGAACATGTAGTCGCGCACATTGATTCCCTCGTCCATAGGCCAGTAGAGAATAAGACCTTTCTCTGTACCACCGAGGATGCGGGTGTAGTTCCGCTCTATCTCCTGACGGGTGAGGGCGCGTTCCCACAGACGGACATCATCGACGAAGCCCGAGAAAGCAGTTCCTATTTTGTGGTTGCTACCGCCGATGCTCAGCGTGTAGGGTTCGCCCTCCAAGGCGTCCCATACCTCCGATTGTGTTCTAAGCGTCATAGAGCGGAGTGTGTCATTGCCCACATAGAAAGTCCAGTTCGATTTACCATCATAAACGACAGCCACATGCGAGAACTGGTCGGCGCTAAGTGTAAGATCCGACAATAAGGTTGTTGACGGAATGATGGGATGGGTCACATCGTTGACGTAGAGCTGGTAATTGATGCCGTCATCTGACTGGAGGGCAAGCTCTATGGAGTTGGTCAACTTCAGCAGACTTTGCAGGACGGCACCTTCGCTGCTTTGGGGCTTTACCCACAGTTGCAGCGTATGAGGATGCTGGCCAGTGAGGGCGCCTTTGATGGTCTCGGAGTTGCCTTTCCACGACAGACCTACACCCTCACCATCGATGAAGCGGGACAGGAACTGCGGGGTGTCGCTTGACTCGTCGGCTGACGACTTCACCAGATTTACCTGCACACCACTGACCGACGTTCCTGAACCGTAGGCGATGTGACCTGATATGATTCCACGTGCTGACGAGAAGCCTGGGGCCGTCTTCTGGTCGGTCATCTGCATCACCTGCTCGTCGCATCGCAGCCCAAAGGCTTGCACCGTGTATTCATAATAGCTGCCGGCCATGACGCGGTCGTCAGTATATTCGTATTCCGATTTCGTGCCGCTGATGGTATTCGTGAGCAACACCCAGTCTTCGTCATTCGTCGAACCGAGCGGACGACGCAAGACGCTGAACCAAGTATCGTCGCTGCCGCGCTGCTCAACCTTCCAGGTCACGACGACATGGTCGGGATGTACACCGGTGGTAGCAGTGACTTCCTTGATGTAGGTGCTGCCAGGCAGATTGGCTGATAGGGTGTCGGAGAAGAATTCCTGACCGTTGACCTCAGTACGGATGCGATAGACATAGAAGTCACAGGGAGAGAGTGCGCCGCCCTCTTCGCCGTTGTCTTCGAATGTGGCTACAGAGTTTTTCTTTTCAACGGGCAGTGTGGTGAGCGTCTTCCATGTGGTTTCGCCCAGCCTGCGCTTGTCGATGCGCCACTCGCAGCCGTTTTTCTGCACGCTGTACTCCCACGACAGCTTGATGCCGCTCTCGAAGGTGCGGTCCTGAGTCAGACGGATGGGCACATCGAGCAGCGTGGAAATGGTAGCCTCCTCATAGAGGTCGTTGCTGTTGTGCGGACCGGGGCGACGCGGGATTTGCGTCAGTTTCTCGGCATAAGCATCCACCAGGATATCAGGCAGGAACACCACGCGATAGACGTAGTCGTGACCGTAGTCCACGCCGTTGTCTGTCAGCTGGAGGTTGGAGCTGTTGCCCTTGATAGAGCCCACCAAATGATAGCCCTCGTCGAGGTCGGCCCCCTTGTCGTAGCGCATCACATACCAGCGGCCGTCCAACTTACAGTCCACCGTCTTGGTCCGATAATCCTCCTCATCATAGTAGCTGGCGGAATTCCGCTTAGTCCACTTCACAAGGACCTTCTGATTCCATTTGTCAAACTCGGTCGTCACCGTCTCAGGCCGGGTATAGGGGATGACATTAACAGGCGAGAGAGGTGCGTAATAAAGCATATCATAGCCGATACAGTCTTTCAAGGTGAAGTAACAACGGGTGTTGGCTCGATAAAAGGATGTAAACGGATAAATGTCAGGCCAATAAGACTTCAGTGTTTCGTACATCCAGGTCACATCTACTGAACTGGAAGTCGTCGTGACAGTCATAGGCCCATCCAGATCCCACAGTTTAATCTTATGCCAAGTTGCGTGAGAATTAGAATAAGAATAAGTAATGGGGAGCTCTATTTCGTAGGCTCGAAGATCCCAACGACTGTTTTTGTTTAGGGATGCCTTGAAGACAATGTTGCCCTCGGGAGTCCATTCGGTAAACTGCAGTTGCGGGAACACGTTTTTCCAGGATGAAGTGTCAAGGGGCTTCTCATACTGGTAGTCGTCAAATACAACGGCGTTCTTATAGACAAGTCTGTTCTTGAAATAGATAGCTTTCAACCCTTTATCAAGGAAGTAGTCCTGGGGCTGGAATTTGACTGTCATATAGCCATAATTGTCGAGCTGCGACTTCATCTCAAAGAATGCCTCGCCGTGAGCTTCAAAGCTATAAGTCAGGTTCTTGGCCACACCGCTGTTCTTGGTGTAAGTCGCTATGCGAACAGTCTTGTCGTCTCCTAAGACAACATATATTTCACCATCCACCTTCACATTCTTCAGCTCCTTGTCGCCTTTCTGCATCAGGTTCTGGAAGATGATACGCATCTTAAACTCATAGTCGAAGTTCGCATTCGTGGCATCAAAAGAGCCGTCGACCGACTCAAAGGACATCATGTCCGTGTATGAGACGGTCGTATTGCCATAGGTGAAATTCTGCTGCGTGTAGCGGAAATCATACGTTCCGCCGCCAGCGTCGCTCCGGCCCTTTACGGTATAATTCCACGCCCATGTCGGCGAGATGCAGGTGAATAGCACCGCCAGTGCCACGGTCAGTGCCCGTAGTAGATGTATTGGTTTCATATAGTTTTCGGTTTAGTTGTCTTTTTTCTGATGATCTCGCAGGGCTTTTTTATTGCTTCGTCAGTTTCAGTCCCGTAGCCTCCATGTACTCGCCCTCATTGAGTGTGGCCTTGGCTGTGCCGCTGTAGGTGCCGCTGTCGTTGGTGACAGTGAAGTTGAAGGTGCGCTTACCGCCGGAAGGCAGCAGGGCGACATAGACTTCCGTGGCACCTTCGGCAGCAGAAATGGAAAGCGGTATAGTGCTGCCTTCAACACCTATAGCATGAACATCTTCCGGCTCGGTATCGTCAGAGACCGCCACCGTGGCCGTCTGCGGATAGGTGTTCTGGTCTGAGCCAGTGCCGCCATAGCTGATTTCCAGTGTCGTGATGGGCAGCACATAGCCCGTAGCCTTGTCTTCAAACGAGAACTTGCACACCGTGAGCAGGCTCTTCATCCTGACCATCTCGGCCGTGGCCGTCGTTTCTGTCACCGATGTCACATACGCCTTGCCATAGACATAGTGGTAGTTGGTGGCTAACCCGCTCAGCGTGCCTTTCTGTCCTGAGAGCGAAATGGTATAACTGTCGTTCTTCTCGAAAGTCGTGGCAGGATAGACCACGGCCAGGTAATCGTCTGTGATGCACGCCACATCGCCCGTGAACTGCGAGATGGCGGCGGTAGAGGCTGCCGTCAATGGGCCGGTATAAGGCTCGTAAGTATTAGGATTGGTTCTGCTCAGATTGCAGTATCTCAAACCGTCGCCAGCCTCCCATGAAGGCACGAGCTCGCCATCTTGGTCTGCCAGCGTGGCACGTGTGAGGGCCTGCTTGGCATCGGCCGCACCGCCCTCTACCTCCGTGATTGTGAGTCGGCGCAACGGTACCTCATTCTCTACCGGCGCTTTCTCCGTTTCCTTGGTGCTCTTCGTGTCATCGTCATTCGAGCACGCCGTTGCCCCGGCAAATACCAAACCGCCGAGCAACCAGCTCATGATGTATTGTGTTCGTTGTTGCATAATTGTATCGTGTATTATGTCGTTTGAATACTTAAGGCTCGCTTGGTGTATCGTCGTCCTGGCTAAAGCCGCCACTCGATTTGCCGTAGCCGGAAATCTCGCCGCTCAAGCCGTTGCTGCCGTTGAGCAAATACTCACTTTCTTGAAGGATGATAACCTCCATTGTCGGTTTCTCGTATGTCCTTTTCATTGTCTAAAAATAACTTTTGTCGATATTTGAGTACAAAAATAGAAATATTCCTTTATTTAATTGGTATCGTGCGCGCGAAAAATCGTTAAATGAGAAATTATTTGACGATTATGGCTAAAAATAACAGCATCACGTCACGCCTATGCGCCCAACGGCAGCCCAATTCGCGACGCTCTCATCGGTTCTTCAATACGACAGAACACCGTATCTTAGTGGCTGACAAAAAATTTTTTTTCAAAACAGTTAGCACATATCACTGGAGAGGGGTATGTCGGACATTTCAGAGGTGAATTCGTGATATGTGCTAACTAAATAAAAAAAACTTTTGCGAGAAACCCTACGAACCCTCCGCAATGATGAGGAGGGTTCGTAGGGTTTCTCGCGAAACTTTTTTTGAGGAGACTGAGGGCCATGCGAGACACTATAGAGGGTAAGGCGAGACACTATAGAGGGTAAGGCAAGACACTATAGAGGGTTGACACATGCACCATGGTGTGTTGGACGGATCACCATGGTGGTCCACTCGAAAGGACCAGCCCTTCAGCTCATAAGGACAAGACCTTCTGCGCGTAAGGACTGGTCCTTCTGGCGTGTTCCACTGGTGGAACTCGCTGTAAGAGCAAGCCCTTTCGGCCACAAGCCCATGCTCTTCGTGCCATAAGCCCTTGCTCTTCTTGTCATAAGCCCTTGCTCTTATTGTTTTTGCCACCAGTGGCAAAAGGTTTTCTCACTGGTGAGAAAATGTTTTATCACCAGTGAGAAAACCTCTTGACTTCTTAGCCATGGGCTTCCCCACGTGGTTGGGAGAGTGAACCACGATGGCAGCCATTCACTGCTCGGCATACTGCATGGGGGTCATGCCGGTGTTCTTCTTGAACTTCTTCTGGGCGGTCGAATTTTAGTCATTTTGCACATTTACCACATCAGATGAGCAATTATTCAGCAGTCAAACCCCAAATGTAACTATTACGTATAACAAAGATATATGGCACGAAAATTAAGGTGTAGTATTATTGCAAAATGCGCATATAAAGATAGCAAAAAAGAGTCTTTTGACCACATAAAAGCAGTTTTCTCTCAAAAAGTTTGGTCATTCCAAGAAAAAGCTGTACCTTTGCACCAACAGAACCCGCCACGCTTCCCGAAGACCAGCGAACCAGGGCGGGGCGTTTTTTTATATAGGGCAATGAGATATAACAAACAACCCATTTCAATCAACGACCAGATAGCTATTCTGAAAGGACGTGGACTCATCTTTTCCGATGAGCAAAAAGCCCAGACAGTTTTGGAGAATATAAGCTATTTCCGTCTCGCTGGATATTGGCGTACAATGGAACAAAACAGTTCAACCCACTTGTTCCGTACTGGCAGTCGTTTTGAAGATGTCGTAGCCCGCTACAATTTTGATTCAGAACTGAAGACACTCATCTTTGCTGCCATTCAGCAAATAGAAATTTCAGTCAGAACAAGAATCATTCATTTTTTCTCCTTGGCTCATGGAGCATTCTGGTTCCTTGATGACACGTTAGCGGAAGATGAAGATTTGTTCAATGAAAATCTTAGTTATCTGCGCACTGAACTTAGCCGTTCCCACGACGAATTCATTGCAGAACATTTCAGGAAATATGATGAGCCAGACATGCCTCCTGCTTGGAAAACGCTTGAAGTAGCTTCGTTCGGTACATTGTCAAAGCTCTACAAGAACATGAATGACAACGCTGTGAAGAAGCAGGTTGCCCGTAGTTTCAATATCCCACAGCACAAATGTCTTCAAAGTTGGCTTGCAACGTTGACTATCGTGCGCAACACTTGTGCCCATCACGCAAGACTTTGGAATGCTCATTTCTCGATGGTTCCAAGGACGAATGAGCGGATGAGAGGCAACTGGATAGCAAACCGCCATTTTTCTTCTGACAAACTCTATCCAAGTCTCTGTTGCATTGCCTACTGGCTCTACAGCATCAATCCTCAGAACACGTTTGTTCAGGACTTCAAATCTCTTCTGACAAAATATCCAAGTGTGCAACCTCCCATGATGGGCTTTCCCCGTGGATGGGAGACGGAACCGCTTTGGAGTACCCCAATACATTAGTTCAGAAAGATCCTTTTACGCCCCATGAAAAGGGGTGTTTGTACCGTCATTGTATCTCGGATGCACTAAGTATCTGGGATTCAACGACGGTTAATAATTCAATACTAAGGACACGGCAAGTGGTTTTAATAGTGCCAATGTTTTGGTAAAATCAAAAATACAGAATGAGAATTATCAAATAAACGGATTAAAAAATCTCAAAAACACCGAATGAAATACCTCAAAAAACAAGATTTTCTTGCGTAATCCAAATATATACCATTAGGTTGCCTTAAAGATTAGTCCTCCTAAAAGGCAAAAGCAGTGTTCTTGTACCGAATCCTTGTCGGAATATAAGAACTTGATGTATCAGTCATTACCATTTTCGCGTAGCAAAAAGTGGGATTTACAAAAATAGACGTACCTTTGTATGGGAATCATGCGGAAAAGTGAGGCGGAATGAAAAAAAGAGGGATTTTCTTTGTACTTCGCTCACTTAATCGTATCTTTGTGGCGAAAAACAGTTATTCTCAGATGCGAACGAAACGAATCTTAAAGGTCATAGCGGCCTGCTTGGGCGTGTTGCTGTTGCTGATGGTCAGCGCTGTAGCACTTGTGAATACCGACTATGTGCAGGATCGGGTGGTGCCCCGCGTGGTGACGGCGCTCTCCGAGAAGTTGCAGACGCGGGTGAGTCTGGGGCGGCTGAATTTCGACCTCTTCCGCCAGGATGTGTGCTTGCACGACCTTTATATAGAGGATCGCGAGCAGCGACCGCTGCTACGGGTGGAGCTGCTGGCTGCCGACGTTGACCTGTTGGCGCTGATGCGCCGTGAGCTGCGCATCCCGGAGGTGCGGGTGGAGGGCGTGAAGGCAGAGCTGCACAAGGCGCCGGACGACAGCGTTGCCAACTACCAGTTCATCGTGGATGCCTTCAAGTCGCAGGGCAAGAAGGACGAAGCTGAGACGAAGCACAAGAAGAAGCAGGCGCTGGCGTTCGACATCTACCGCTTCTCGGTCGAGGACGTGGAGGTGAACTTCAACGAACGTACGTTCTCGCTGGGTGCACTGCGGTGTGTGAGGGAGGTGCCTGACAGCGTCAGCGAGCCAGTGCGCCATGTCGTCGTCGAGGACTTCTACTTCAAGAATGTACACAATCGTCCGCGCAAGAACGTCGGCAAACCCAATCGCGGATACTTCGACCCCCAGTACTTGGAGGTGACAGCGGGACTGAAGCTGGACATCGACTATCTGCATAAGGACTCGCTGCACGCCGTGCTGCACGACTGCGTGGTGACGGACACCATCACGGGCATTGACATCCGGGAACTCAGCACCGCCATCGCGGCTACGCCAAAGGCTATGGTGCTGCAGGACCTGCTGGTGCGCCTGCAGCAGACGACGGTGCACATCGACAGCTGCGAGCTGCAGCTGCCGGACAAGAAGACGGGGCGCCCCTTTGCCTACCACACCACGTGGATCTACGGCGAAGCCATCCTGCAGGACATCGCGCGTCCCTTTGCGCCGCCGTTGAAGAACTTCACGATGCCGGTGCAGTTCCGCACCAGGATGTACGGCGACGTGGACAGCCTGGCCTTCACCAACGTGGAGGTCTATACTGCCGACAAGCAGCTGAAGGTGGCATCGCGCGGTATTATCCGGAACCTGAAAGACAAATATGCGCTGCACGTGCATTTCGATGTGCCCCGCATGAAAGTCACGAGCAGGAAGGCGGAGGCCATCATACGGCAGTTCCCCATCAAGCGTTTCCTCATGGAGCAACTTGACGAACTGGAGTATGTCACCTACCGTGGCGGCTTCGACGTCTTCTACAAGCGCGAGGTGTTCAGCGGCGTGGTAGGCACCAAAGTCGGTGCGCTGATTGTGGACCTGACGGTGGACGGGCAGAAATACTACCTCACGGGACACGTCGGGACGCAGCATTTCAAAATCGGCAAGGTCGTAGATATGGAGCGGCTGGGCGATGTCAGCATGACGGCGGACTTCAAGTTCGACATCTCGCGCAAGCGCACTGCCGTGATGCGCCACCGCAAAGGCGGCAGGCTGCCGATGGGCGAGGTGTCGGCTCATGTCACCGAGGCATCCTACTTCGTGGCCAAGACAACGAACCTGCAGGCCCACATCGTCAGCGACGGTGCCTTGGCTGAGGGTAAGCTGATGATGCCGGGCGGGCACATGGACCTCTTCTGCACCTTCTCGTTCACGAACACACAGGAGCTGAAGAAGATGAAGATCAAGCCGGGTGTGAAGTTCCACGGCCTCTCATTCGAGAGAAAGGAAAAGAAGAAGGCCGAGAAGGAGGCTGCCAAGAAGGAAGCCGAGAGGAAACGTAAGGCAAAAAAAGCGAAATAAACAAGGCTGTATGGCAAAGGATAAAACGATGTACGTCTGCGACAACTGCGGACAGGAGAGCAGCAAGTGGATTGGCAAGTGTCCGTCCTGCGGACAGTGGAACACGTTCAAGGAATTTAGAGTCGCCCCCAGCCCCTCTCTTTCTAAGAAGGGTGCTTTCCTACCGAAGACGGAAGGGGGCAGGGGAGGGGCTATCCCCCTTTCTGACATCCGGGCAGAGGAGGAGCCGCGCATGGATATGCACGACGAGGAACTGAACCGCGTGCTGGGCGGTGGACTGGTGCCGGGCAGCCTGGTGCTGCTGGGCGGCGAACCGGGCATCGGCAAGAGCACGCTGGTGCTGCAGACCATCCTGCGCCTCACGGATAAGAAGGTGCTGTATGTCAGCGGCGAGGAGAGTGCGCGGCAGCTGAAGCTGAGGGCGGACAGACTACAGACACACCCACGCCCATCAGGGAGGGGAGAGGCTGGCGCGCAGCTCCCGGGCGAACCGATGAATGATTTGAAGGTCGTCTGCGACACCTCGCTGGAGAATATCTTCCAGTACATCGAGGCTGAGAAGCCGGACCTCGTCGTCATCGACTCCATACAGACCATTGCCTCGGAGACCGTAGAGTCGTCGCCCGGCTCGCTCTCGCAGATCCGCGAGTGTGCCGCAGCCCTCCTCAAATACGTCAAAGGAGAAAACACTCCCCTCTCTAACAGGGGAGGGGCCGCTGGGGGAGGGGCTCCCTCCATCATCCTCATCGGCCATATCACCAAGGAGGGTACGCTGGCAGGCCCCAAGGTGCTGGAGCACATCGTTGATACCGTGCTGCAGTTCGAGGGCGACCAGCACTACCTCTACCGCATCCTGCGCTCGCAGAAGAACCGCTTCGGCAGCACATCGGAGCTGGGCATCTATGAGATGCGGCAGGATGGCCTGCGCCCCGTCGCCAACCCCAGCGAGCTGCTGCTTACGGACAACCAGGACGGTCTCAGCGGCATCGCCATCGCCGCTGCCATCGAGGGCGTGCGACCCTTCCTCATCGAGACGCAGGCGCTGGTGAGCACGGCGGCCTACGGCACGGCACAGCGCTCGGCCAACGGCTTCGACTATCGCCGCCTGAATATGTTGCTGGCGGTGCTGGAGAAGCGTGTGGGCTTCAAGTTGGCACAGAAAGATGTGTTCCTGAATATCGCCGGCGGCCTGCGCGTGACAGACCCCGCCATTGACCTGGGCGTCATCGCTGCCATCCTGTCCTCAAACGTGGATACGGCCATCGACACCGGCGTAGCACTCTGCGGCGAGGTGGGCCTCTCGGGCGAGATACGTCCCGTGAGCCGCATCGAACAGCGCATCGCCGAGGCACAGAAGCTGGGCTTCCAGCGCATACTCATCCCTGCGGCCAACCTCAAGGCCGTGAATCCACATGACTATAAAATAGAGATTACGCCCTGCCGCCGCGTGGAAGATGCCTTCCGCGCATTGTTCGGCTAATGTGGGGCGGCTTTATAGTTCTTCCCAAACGAGGACGGAGCCATTACGGCGTGCCGGGTCAGGACCGGCGAAGTCCATGCTGTAGGGGCTGCCCGTGGTGGGTGACTTACCCAGATAGCGGTGGGTCTTCAGCGAGAGCAACATGAAATCGTGGTCGAGGTAATCCTGCCACAGGAAGACGTCGGCTTCAGCGGCATCCGTGGTGAAGCGCACATCGCCGGGAAGCCCTTCGCCATAAACTTTTACGAAGCGGCCATCGACGCACTGCAGTGCCACCTTGCCCTGACCGCGGTCGATGACGCGGAAGCGCGTCAGCTCACTCTTGTCGCCGGCGTGGCTGTCATAGAGCAAGCCGTGCCTAAGGGCGACGGCGGGGCGGCCGGTGGCTTTGTTGAGGATGCGAATGGTCTTGCCGAGGGGGATGTTCTGCGAGCGGTCGGCACAAGGCTCCTCGACGGTGAAGTTGTCGAACTCGGCGTAGCCGCCCTTGTGCCCTTGCGTGTTGAAGGAGAAGAGGGCGTGGCGTGAGCCTTGGAAGGTGATGAGCTGGTAGGACAGGGGCATCATGCGGCCCAGCGTGTGGAAGGTCACGCCGTCGAGGGAGTAGGCGTACTGCGCCTGGTCGTGGTCGTAGTCGCCGATGCAGCGGAGGTAGATTTTCCCGTCAGGTAAACTGACGGGCACACTGACGGTGTCGTTCGTAAGCTGTTCAAAACAGCGAAGGACGAAGTTGTGGCCTGATTGATCACTTTTCAATCCTTCACTCTTCACTTTATTCACTCCAATCCAGGAGCAGGGCACGTTGATGTTGCCGAGGCCGCAGACGTCGCCCTCCTTCATACCCTTGACATAGAGTTCCACGGTGGTGATGCTCTTGGGGCCGATGACGCGCTGTGTGAGCGTGTTGCGAGCCCACATCAGCTGCTCGGCGGGCTGTGCCTGCAGGCGCAGGCGACCGCCCTTGAGGCTCCACATCTTCTCGTCGGGGTTGTGGTTCCACTGCCACACACGGCCCAGCTGCTTGCCGTCGAAGTTCTCACTGCGGTCATAGGGAGCAAAACCTCCTTCCCTTACGGAAGGGGCTTGGGGGTGGGCCTTCGGCTTGAACCATGTCCTCGGCGCGCGGCCGAGGTTGCCGGGGAGGCCTACCATGGGCCAGCCGTCCTCCCATGTCATCGGCATCAGACACACGGTGCGGCCGATGCTGTGGAAGTCCTGCATGAAGAGCGCCCACCACGAGCCGTCGGTGGCCTGCACAATGCCGCCCTGGTGGGCGTTGCTGCAGGCGGTGGCATCCTTGTCCAAGGGGCCGAGGGCAAAGCGGGTGCCGTCCTCGCCAATACGATACTTGGTGCCGCGGGGCACCTGTGTCAGCGAGGCGGCGTGGTAGCCGTAGGTCTCGTCGGCAGTGATGACGCGTGTCTCATAAGGCCCCCAGATGCTTTTGGAACGTGAGCAGAGGGTGCGGCCATTGGGTTGGTAGTCGGTGGAGATAAGGTAGTATGTGTCGCCGATTTTATACATGTGGTGTCCCTCACCCACGCCGTTGCCCTCGGGGATGATGACACGCTCGGTGCCTTCGACGGGCCCGCTCATGTCGGGCTTCAGCTCGGTACATTTTACTGTGCCGTAGCCGTGGATGGCATAAATCTTGCCGTCGTCATCGAAGAGCACACCGAGGTCGTAGATGTCGCCCTGCATGTTATGGTGTGTCCAGGGGCCGCGGATGTCCTTGCTGGTGTAGCACTGCAGACCCTTGCCGTTGACGTTGGAGAAGACATAGAACTGTCCGTTGGCATAGCGGATGCAGGGGGCCCAGATGCCCTGACCGTAGATCTCCTGATGGTCCTTCAGCGCGAAGCGGTCCTCCGGGAAGTCGAAGCGGTCGAAGCAGTAGCTGATGTTCTCCCAGTTCACCAAGTCCTTGGAATGCAGGATGACCAGCCCCGGCACAGCGTGCATCGTGGTGCCGGCCAGATAGTAGTCGTCGCCCACGCGGATGACATCGGGGTCGGAAAACTCATCGTAGAACAGGGGATTGGTGAAGGTGCCGTTGCCGTTGTCGGCTGTCCAGGACTGTGCTTGTGCCACGCCCATATACAATAAAGCGGCGAGGAGAGAGAAGAGGAACCTCATAATTTTCGGTTAACGGTTAAGGGTTAAGGGTTAACGGTTAAGGCTTGTGACTCCGGCGGGATTCTAACCCGCGACCTTCGGAACCGGAATCCGACGCTCTATACAGCTAAGCTACGGAGCCAAAAAAAGACAGTATCATGTCATTTGCGAGTGCAAAGGTAGCTTTTTCTGTTGACGACAGCAAGTTTTTTGCGAAAATAATCAAGGGAAATGACTATACGACAACATATTTTCTGTTTTTATTTGCCATTTGAAAGAAAAAGCGTACCTTTGCCGCGCAAAATGATATAACGAGAACGGAAAGCATGAGCCAACTCATCAAGCCCCAAGGCTATACTCCTGCCCTCGACCTGCAACAGACCGAGCTGGCTATCAAGAAGATTAAGGACTTTTTCCTGCGCGACTTGTCGTCGGAACTGCGCTTGCGTCGTGTCACGGCACCCCTCTTCGTGCTCAAGGGTCTCGGCCTCAACGATGACCTCAATGGCGTGGAGCGCCCCGTCACCTTCCCCATTAAATGCATGGACGACGCGCCCGCAGAAATCGTGCATTCGCTGGCTAAATGGAAGCGCAATACGCTTGCTGAATATCACGTCCCTAACGGCTTTGGAATCGTCACCGACATGAATGCCGTGCGCGCCGATGAGGACCTTGACAACATCCACAGCATCTACGTTGACCAGTGGGACTGGGAGCGTACCATGTCGTGCGAAGACCGCAACCTGCGCTTCCTGCGCAAGATTGTGGAGCGCATCTACGGCACCATCCTGCGCACAGAGTACTACCTCAGTGAGATGTACCCCCAGCTGAAGCCCTTCCTGCCCGAGGAAATCTTCTTCATACACAGTGAAGAGCTGCGCCGCATGTACCCGGGCATGACTGCCAAGGAGCGTGAGCACGCCATCTGTCGCGAACACGGTGCTGTCTTCATCATCGGCATTGGCGGTAAGCTCGGCGACGGCGAGCCTCATGACAACCGTGCCCCCGACTACGACGACTGGAGTACCCCCAACGACGACGGCTTCGAGGGCCTCAACGGCGACCTCCTCATCTGGTATCCCCTGCTGGGCCGCAGCATCGAGCTTTCCTCCATGGGTATCCGTGTGGATGCCGCAGCCTTGGAGCGCCAGCTGAAGCTCCAGGGCAAGGAGGACCGCAAACAGCTGTTCTTCCACCAGCGTCTGTTGAAAGGCGAGCTGCCCCTCAGCATTGGCGGCGGCATCGGGCAAAGCCGTCTCTGCATGATTCTGCTGCACAAAGCCCACATCGGCGAGACACAGTCCAGCATCTGGTCTGATGCCATGCGCGCAGAATGTCGCGCCGCAGGCATCCCCCTCATCCAATAAGTAAAAAAGAGGAACTCCCTATATGAAGTGAACCCCGAAAGTCTGACAATAAACTTTCGGGGTTCACTTCATATAGGAGGCTTTTGTTCTTAATCTACGTAATAGACGCGCTTGACGCGGGGGGACACGGAGGTGAGGATTTCGTATGGGATGGTGCCGATGGCGTCGGCGAGGACGGCAGGGGAGAGGTCGGGGCCGAAGATAACGGCTTGGTCGCCCTCGCGGCAGTCGATGTCGGTGACGTCAATCATGCAGACATCCATGCAAATGTTCCCTACGTAGGGCGCCTTCTTACCATTCACCAGGCAGTAGCCGTGGCCGCAGCCGAGGTGGCGGTCGAGACCGTCGGCATAGCCGATGGGTAGTGCGGCGATGCGGCTGTCACGCGTGAGGTGGCCCTTGCGGGAGTAGCCCACGGTGTCGCTGGCGGGCACGTCATGGATCTGCAGGATGGTGGTCTTGAGGGTGGAGATGCAGGAGAGCATCTTGTTGTTACGGGCATTGATGCCGTAGAGACCCAGGCCGAGGCGCACCATGTCGCAGTGGCGCTCGGGGAAGTGCTCAATGCCGGCGCTGTTGCAGATGTGGCGTAGGATGTGGTGGGGAAAGGCGGCCTGCAGCTGGTCGGCGGCAGCGCTGAAGAGCTGCCACTGGCGGAGCGAGAACTGGTCGAAGTCATCGCTGTCGGAACCCACGAAATGCGTGAACACCGAACGCGGGATGAGTGCCTTCTGCTGGCTGAGGCGATGGATAAGCGTCTCCAGATCTTTGTGGGGCTCGAAGCCGAGGCGGTGCATGCCAGTGTCGAGTTTGATGTGTATGGGGAAGTTGGTGATGCCTTCATGTTCAGCTGCGTGGGAGAGGGCTTCCAAAAGGCGGAAGCTATAGACCTCGGGCTCCAAACTGTACTCGAAGAGGGTGCGGAAGGAGGACATCTCGGGGTTCATGACCATGATGTTGGCCGTGATGCCGGCACGACGCAGCTCCACGCCCTCGTCGGCTACGGCCACGGCGAGGTAATCGACGCGGTGGTCCTGCAGCGTCTTGGCAATCTCCACGGCACCAGCGCCATAGGCGGAGGCCTTGACCATGCAGACCATCTTCGTCTCGGGACGCATGAAGGAGCGGTAGTAGTTGAGGTTCTCGACTACGGCGGAGAGGTTCACCTCGAGGATCGTCTCATGGACCTTCTGCACCAGCGCGTCGGCGATGAGGTCGAAGCGTGCCTGACGGGCTCCCTTGATGAGTATGATGCTGTCGTGAAGCTCGGTGAACACGGAGGAGGTCAGGAAGGCATCGGTGGAGGGGAAGCAGGTCCACCCACGCCCCCTCTCGTAATGGATGGGAGCGTCTGGCGCATTGCCTTCATCATCGTTAAAGGTTTGCCTTACATTTGCCATGCCGGCGCTGACCTCGGGACCGATGCCGATGAATGCATCAACGGAGTATTCGTTGACGAGTTCGGCGACCTGCGCGTAGAGTTCGGCGAGGGTGAGGCCTGTCTGCTTGATGTCGGAGAGGATGAGGACGCGGCGGCGACCTTGTGCCTCGGGACGGCGGCGCATGAAGTCGAGGGCAATCTCAAGGGATACGAGGTCGCTGTTGCAGGTGTCGGTGATGAGGGTGCAGCCGTTGCGCCCTTCCTTAACTTCAAGGCGCATGGCCACGGGCTCGAGGCGCTGGAGGCGTTGGCGGATGACATCGTCGGAGAGACCCAGGTGGCGGCACACACAGACGCAGTGGCAGGCATCCTCGATGCTGGCGGCATCGAGGAAGTACTCGCTTAGGTCGATGCCGATCTCGCGCTTGGTCCACCCGAGGCGGAGGCCCTGGAAGCCACTTTTGTCGATGCATTCGGTGATGAGGGCGTCATCAGCGTTATAGACGAGTACCTGTGCATCGTGGAACAGGCGGAGCTTCTCGCGGCATTTCTCCTCGCGATTGCCGAAGTTCTCGTCGTGAGCCGAGCCCAAATGGGTGATGATGCCGATGGTGGGCTGTATGATGCTCTGCAGGGCGCCCATCTCGCCGGGTTCGCTGATGCCTGCCTCGAAGATGCCGAGTTGTGTCTGCTCCGAGAGGCGCCATACGGAAAGCGGTACGCCAATCTGTGAGTTCCATGAACGCGGCGAGCGGGTGATGTTGTAGTCGGGAGACAGCAGCTGGTAGAGCCACTCCTTAACGATGGTCTTGCCGTTGGAACCCGTGATGCCGATGACGGGGATGTCGAACTCCTCGCGATGGCGCTCGGCCAGGCGTTGCAGCGCCTTCATGGGCGACGGAACCTGCAGGTAGTTGGCATCGGGCGCAGGCTGCTCTGGCAGTTGGCTGACCACGAAGTTGCGGACACCGCGGCCGTAGAGTTCGGCAATGTAGCGATGCCCGTCGTTCTTTTGCGTACGAATGGCGAAGAACAGAGATTCCTCGGGGAAGACAAGCGAGCGGCTGTCGGTGAGCAGCCAGTCAATATGGGTGTCGGCAGTGCCCACGCGGTGGGCGCCGATGAGTGTAGTGATGGTTTCTATCGAATAGGTCATGACTCTTTCATTTTTCACTTTGTTACAGTTCCAAGTTGTACTTGGCCATGAGCTCGCCCAGTTGTCGCTGTGTCTGCTCACGGAAACGCAGGTAGGCCGGCGACTGCGGGTCTTCAGGACGATGTGCCAGGGCTTTGCGAATGGGTTCGTAGTCGTAGAGATAGCGGCGCGTGGTCTCATCCAGGTAGCGCTCGGCAAAGCGCTCCCAGATGTAGTCGATGGCCTGCTGTGAGGGGTGCAGCATCTCGGGGGCATAGAAGCGGTAGTCGCGGAGCTCATCGAGTTGAATCTCGTAGGCAGGGAAGTAGCTGACTTGCTTGGGATACTTCTGTTGCAGCTCGTGTATCGCCAGCAGTAGCGTAGCTTTGGACAGTTGGTTTTCGTGCATCCCATATTTGGCGTAGCGATACGGCGATACAGTAAATATGATACGCGCGCGAGAGAAGAGCTGGCAGATGGTTTCCAGCGTGGCTACACACTGTGCAAGCGTCATGTTCTTTTCCACGAACTCTGACATGGGCTGCTTGTGGCAGTTGCCCACGATGAGCTTGGTGTCAATGCGCTCGTAGTAGCGATTGGTGCCGAGGGTGATGATTAGGACATCGGGGTTCCAGCTGAAGAGCTTGCCGCGTGCCGACAGGAATGCCGACTTGCACGCCTCGAAGGAAGTGGCGCTGAACTGTGAGTCAAGCAGCCAGCAATGCCATCTGTGGTCGTCGTCCTCGAAGTAGAGATGGCGGCAGGTGGGGTCTTGTGTGAGTACTTGCAGGATGCTCTGCGGATTGAAGAGCACGCCGAAAGGGTTGACGAGGGCAGCGAGGCCACTTTGGCGCATTCGCATTCCAATATTATCTGCGAAGCACGAACCGATGAAGGCCATGTGGTTTCGGATGCCGATAGGTTGTTCGAGAGGGGTTATCTCGACGGGTGTAATCAGTTTCATAGGTGCAAAGATACATTTAATTTGTCATTTGCGTGCGGAAATCACAAATTAAATGTATCTTTGCACCGAATTTATTTACTATGTCTGAAATAAGCAATCATAATTCCTCGATTTTGCATCGCATTCAGCAGCCTGCATACCTGCGCCAGTTACCACTGGAACAGCTACCTGAGGTGTGCCAGGCATTGCGTGAGGAAATCATCCGGGAGCTGGCCGACAACCCAGGCCATTTTGCATCGAGCCTCGGCGTGGTGGAGCTGACAGTGGCGCTGCACTATGTCTATCAAACGCCTTACGACCGTATTGTGTGGGATGTCGGTCATCAGGCTTATGCGCATAAGCTGCTGACGGGACGACTGGAGGCTTTCTGCACCAACCGTCACTTCCATGGCCTGCGTCCCTTCCCGTCGCCGGCGGAAAGTGAGTACGATACCTTCACCTGCGGCCATGCGTCCAATTCCATCAGCGCTGCACTCGGCATGGCCCTTGCAGCGAAGACCAAGGGCGAGGAGGATCGTCATGTGGTGGCTGTGATCGGAGATGGAGCCATGAGCGGTGGCCTTGCCTTTGAGGGTCTGAACAACGCTGCCAACACGCCCAACGATGTGCTCATCATCCTGAACGATAATAATATGTCCATTGACCGCAGCGTAGGCGGAATGAAGAACCTGCTGCATGAACTGCAGATTAACCCCACCTACAACCGCATCCGCTACAAGGCAGCGCGGAAACTGCTCTCATGGGGCTTCCTCAATGAGTCACGTAGGAAGAGCATCCTGCGTTTCAATAACTCCCTGAAGAGCCTCATCAACCGACAGCAGAATGTCTTCGAGGGTATGGATATCCGCTACTTCGGGCCCACAGATGGACATGATGTCATAGAACTGGTGAGGACATTGCGTGTCATCAAGGATATGCAAGGTCCCAAGATCCTGCACATCCACACCATCAAGGGCAAGGGCTTCGAGCCGGCAGAACATGGTGGCGCCGTCTGGCATGCCCCCGGCAAGTTTGACCCCCAGACGGGAGAGCTCCTGCAGACGAACGAGACAGGACTTCCACCTAAGTTCCAAGATGTCTTCGGACATACATTATTAGAACTCGCGCGCGCGAATAGCCGCATTGTGGGGGTAACGCCTGCGATGCCCACGGGCTGCTCGATGAATATCATGATGGAGGCGATGCCCGACCGTGCCTACGATGTCGGTATTGCTGAGGGACACGCCGTGACATTCTCGGGTGGTATGGCCAAGGACGGACTCATCCCCTTCTGCAACATCTATAGTTCATTCGCGCAGCGCGCCTATGACAATCTTATACATGACGTGTGCATCGCCCGTCTCAACGTGGTTCTCTGTCTGGATCGCGCAGGTCTTGTGGGCGAGGACGGCCCCACACATCACGGTGCCTTTGACCTGGCTTACCTGCGCCCCATCCCCAATCTGACCATCGCCTCGCCGATGGACGAGCATGAGCTGCGGCATCTGATGTACACTGCCCAGCTGCCAGACAAAGGTCCCTTCGTGATTCGTTATCCCCGTGGTCGCGGTTCGCAGCCCGACTGGGAATGTGAGATGCATGAGGTGCCTGTCGGCAAGGGCCGTCGGCTGAAGGACGGGCGCGATGTGGCACTGCTGTCCATCGGCCCGTTGGGCGTGGTGGCTCAGGAGGCTATCCGTCAGGCTGAGGCCGAACACCCTGGCCTCTCGGTGGCACACTATGACATGCGTTTCCTCAAACCTTTGGACGAAGGCTTGCTCACTGAGGTGGCGGCACGCTTCAAGCGTATTGTGACACTGGAAGATGGCGTTCGCACGGGAGGCCTTGGCTCTGCCGTCCTGGAGTGGCTGTCTGATCATGGCGTGACGACGCCTGTGGCGCGGTTAGGCCTTCCTGATGCCTTCGTGGAACACGGCTCTCTGAAAGAACTTCACGCGCTCTGTGGCATTGATGTCGCAGGAATTAAGAAATATCTGATATGAAAATCATTATCGCCGGTGCGGGCTCTGTTGGCAGCCATGTGGCAGCCTTACTCGCCAAAGAGAATCATGACATCGTTCTGCTGGACCCCGATGCCAATAAGTTGGCTGCGGTCAGCGATGGGCTGGATCTGATGACCCTGAACGTATCGCCTATCAGCATCAACGGTCTCAAGGAAGCCGGCACACCGCAGGCAGACCTCTTCATCGCTGTGACACCGTCAGAGACACAGAACCTGACGTGCTGTATGCTGGCAAACAGTCTGGGCGCTAAGAAAACGGTGGCGCGCATCGATAATGCCGAATACCTGGAGCCCGCCAACCGCGACTTCTTTAACTCCATTGGTATCGGTTCGCTCATCTATCCCGAAGTGCTGGCAGCAAAGGAAATCGTGGCTGGCGTGCAACGCTCATGGGCAAGGCAGTGGTGGGAGGTGCACGGCGGTGCTCTTGTCATCCTCGGCATCAAGCTCCGCGAAGAGGCAGGCGCCCTCTATGGACAGCCGCTGAAAGATCTCTGTAAACCCGACTCGCCCTACCACATCGTAGCCATCAAACGTGACGAGGAGACCATTATCCCCGGTGGCTTCGATGAACTCAAATTGGGTGACATCGCCTACTTCATGACGACCAAGAAATTCGTGCCCAGCATTCGGCAGTTGGTGGGCAAGGACAGCTACCCCGACGTGAAGAAGGTGATGATGATGGGAGGCGGACGTATCGCCGTGCAGACATGTCATCTTTTGCCCGATTTCATAGACGTAAAGCTCATCGAGCAGGATGTGGAACGCTGTCACAAACTCACCGAACTCTTGGACAATGACAACGTGATGGTGTTCAACGGCGATGGGCGTGACACGCAGTTGCTGTTTGAAGAGGGCATCAAGCAGACACAGGCTTTCTGCGCCCTCACGGCAGAGACCGAGACCAACATCCTGGCCTGCTTGGCAGCCAAACGCATGGGTGTGCGCAAGACGGTGGCGCTGGTGGAAAACTCAGAGTACATCACGATGGCCGAGAAACTGGACATCGGCACGATTATCAATAAGAAGGCCATTGCCGCCAGCCATATCTATCAGATGCTGCTGGCCGCTGACGTGACCAGCGTGAAGAGCTTGACCATCGCAGATGCCGACGTGGCGGAATTCGTGGTCAGCGAAGGGGCGCTTGTGACGCGTCACCCGGTTATGAAACTGGGGCTACCGAAGGGCATTACCATTGGCGGTATTGTGCGGAACGGTGAAGGCTTCCTCGTCAATGGCAGCACGCAAATCCTGCCTGGCGACTGCGTCGTGGTCTTCTCGCTCACGTCTCTTTTCAATCAACTAGATCATTACTTCAAGAAACCCGAGGGCGGATTGTTCTCCGTGTTCCATTAAGACTCTCCCCCCTCCTCTCCCGGACCTCACCCCTAACCCCTCTCCAAAGGGCGAGGGGAACTTTAGGGGCCGTAGAATATGTACATACAAAATATCATCAATATTAACCAATAAGTATGACAACAGGTAAGCAAAGTTATTCACACCCCTCTCTGCTTAGTGATGGGGTGGGGGTGAGGTGCTTCCGTCGCTTCTGCCGCAAGGGCTATGCCGTCTTCAGCAGCCTACATCGCGAAGTGCGCATTGGCGTGCTGACGGTGGGGATGCTCTCAAGCGTCAACATCCCCAAGGCGCAGGCGATGCAGGTCAGCACACATCCCGACGACGAGGGCGATGGCAACGAGAAGGAGCTGGCAGAGGTTTCCGTGGCTGGCACGATGGCGCCATTGACAGCCCTGCAGAGCGCTCGCATTGTGGCCGTCATCACTCGTCAGCAAATCGAAGCATCGGCGGCGCAAAGCGTCAATGACCTCCTGAAATCAGCCGTCGGCGTTGATGTCCGACAACGTGGCGGCTTTGGTATTCAAACGGACATCAGCATCAATGGTTGCACGTTCGACCAGATCACGATTCTGCTGAACGGCGTCAACATCAGCTCTCCCCACACAGGACATTTAGCAGCAGACTTCCCCGTCACCCTCTCCGATATCGAGCGCATCGAAATCCTAGAAGGGGCAGCCTCCCGTGTCTATGGTGCCTCTGCCTTCGGGGGGGCGATTAATGTTGTGACGAAAAGACTCACCCCCAACCCCTCCCGTGAGGGAGGGGGGAGCTGGCGCGTAGTGAAGGGTGGGGAAGACAGTAGCCAGGCCAAACGTCCTCAATTCTCTTGTGATGCTGGTGTGCAAGGCGGCAGCTATATGACCTTCGGTGGTGATGCCCGCATAGCGCTCACTGCGCGCCAGCCCCTCCCCTCCCTAGCGGGAGGGGTTGGGGGTGGGTCTGCCGGGTCTGCTGGTGCCTCTTTTTCCGCCTCTTACCTCCGCTCCAATGGCGCCACCACCAACTCAGACTTCCAGAAGGGCAACGCATACTTTCAAGGCTACTACGACGCACCCGACTTCAGCATCGACCTGCAGGCAGGCTACAGCCAGAAAGGCTATGGTGCCAACACCTTCTATAGTGCCGCCTATCCCAATCAATACGAGTGCAACCGCCGCCTCATCGTCAGCCTTGGTGCCGAAACAAAAGGACGTGTGAGGCTGAAGCCCGAAGTCTATTGGAATCGGCTCTATGACAACTTCGAGCTCATCCGCGACCAGAGAACGGGTGAGAACTTCCACCGCTCCGATGCTTACGGAGCCCGTGTCACTGCCAGCATCCAGTGGGCTGCTGGACGCACTGCAGTCGGCGCCGAGGTGCGCGAAGAAGGCATCTACAGCACAGCGCTCGGGCAGCCGCTTCATGACCCGCAACGGCATAAGGTGCCGGGAGAGGAGCTCTATTATACACGCCACGACAACCGCACGAACCTGAGCTTCAACGCAGAACACAATATTCTCTTGCCTCATTTTACGGCAAGCATCGGTGTCTTGGGAAACTACAACACCCGCTTTGACAGCCATCTGCGCTTCTATCCTGGCCTCGACCTGGCCTACACGCCTTCTTCACACTGGCGCATCTATGCTTCCTATAACAAGGGATTCCGTCTGCCCACCTTCACCGACCTCTACTACAAGAGTCCTACCCACGAAGGCAACCAAGGGATGAGAGCCGAGGAGAGTCACAGCTTTCAGGTGGGCCTGAAACACCAGACGCAAGGTCCGAAGTTCCATGTCCAGAGCACGGTCAAGGCTTTCTATCACCGTGGCACCAATCTGATAGACTGGGTGATGTACAGTGCTGACGATGTTTTCCATAGCGCCAACTTTGACTTGGACAATATGGGCGTGCAGGCGCATGTCACCTTTGGCTACTTCCCGTCAGCCTCCTATGCGAATGGACATGGGTGGATCTGTTCCCTGGCATACGCCTTTATTCATCAGCATCGTCGCGATGCTGCTGCAGTCTATAAGTCAAACTACGCGATGGAGTACTTGAGGCATAAGCTGGTTGTGCGGTTGGATCATCCGATATGGTCGCATCTCACAGCCTCGTGGAATTTCCGTTGGCAGGACCGCATGGGCGATTACATCCTCTACGAAAATGCACAATCTACGGGGCGTCTGGTTCCCTATAGTCCCTATGCCACACTCGACCTGAAGGTGCGTTGGACAGCACGCCGCTATGAGGTGTGGGCAGAAGCAACCAATCTCACCAACCGCACCTACTACGACCTTGGAAATATCCCTCAACCGGGTATCGTTGTCATGGGCGGTGTTCGCCTTCATCTTTGAAAAAACGGCCAAAGGTAAAAAAATAAGTCTGTTTATTTGCCAAATCGCCTGTTTTCCACTACCTTTGCACGCGAAATGAGACGTTTGGTATTTATTCTCCCGTTCCTGTTCCTGTTGGTCATTGGGTCAACAGCGGTGGCGCAGGGTAACAAACCTTTCACCATTGTTCTGGATGCAGGCCATGGTGGAAAGGACCCGGGCGCGCTGGGTAAGTCAGGAAAAGAGAAGAACATCAACCTGGCTGTGACGCTGGCTTTGGGTAAGCTCATCGAGGACAACCTCAAGGATGTGAAGGTGGTTTACACGCGTAAGACCGATGTCTTTGTGGAACTCAACGAGCGCGCCGCTATCGCCAATCGCGCGAAGGCAAACCTCTTTGTGAGCATTCACACCAACGCACTCCCCAAAGGTGCGCAGGGCAAGGGCTCCGAGACCTACACCCTTGGTATGCACCGCGCCGCTGACAACCTCGAAGTCGCTAAGCGTGAGAATGCGGCTATCATGTTGGAGAAGGACTATGAGAACCGCTATGAAGGTTTCGACCCCAAGAGCGCAGAGTCCTACATTATCTTCGAATTCATGCAGGACACTTATATGGAGCAGAGTGTGAAGCTGGCCTCCTTCATCCAGCAGCAGTTCCGCAGTGCCGGACGCCCGGACAAGGGCGTGCATCAGGCTGGCTTCCTCGTGCTGCGCGCGACCTCGATGCCTTCCTGTCTCATTGAATTGGGCTACATCACCACCGCCAGCGAAGAGGCATATCTCACGAGTGACCGAGGTGTGCAGCAGTTGGCCAAGAGTATTTACGAAGCAATCAAGAAATATAAAGCAATCAAGCAATGACTATCTCACGCGAAGTGAAAATCGGACTGGCAGGCATCATCGCCTTGGTTCTCCTGTTTTTTACCATTAAGTTCCTGCAGGGCATCAGCCTCTTCCATGTTCAGGATACCTATTACATTAACTTCCGCAACGCTAAGGCGTTGGCAAAGTCCAGCCCCGTGTATGCCGATGGCTATAATGTGGGCATTGTCTCGGATATCCGCTATGATTATGACAATCCCGGCTCAGGCGTCATCGTGGAGATCTCCGTGGAACATGGTATGCGAATCCCCCAGGGCACCACAGCAGTCCTGGATGAGGCCATGCTGGGTGGCTGCACGTTGAATCTGCTTATGGGCAGTAGCCCTGTCGAGCGCTATGCTGTGGGCGACACCATTCCCTCGTCCAACAACAATGGTCTCATGGCACGTGCTGCCGAGATGATTCCTAAGCTGCAGGAAACCATCACCAAGGTGGATACACTGTTGATGACCCTCAACAGAGTCGTGGGCGACCCCAACATCCAGCTGATTCTGGCAAATGCCGAAAGCCTGACCGCAAACCTCGACCGCAGTTCACAGAACCTGACGAACCTCTTAGAGAAGGATATTCCGCAGATGGCCAAGACCTTTGACACTGCAGGGCAGAATGTCGTGCAGCTCACCGACAAACTCAACCAGCTTGACCTGCAGGGTACGATGTCGAAAGTCGATGGTGCACTGGCCAACGTCAACCAGATGACCGAGCGTCTCAACTCCAAGGACAACACCGTGGGCTTACTGTTGAACGACACCGCTCTCTATGGTAATCTCAATCGCACGGTAACGGGTGCTGCCAATCTCGTGGAGGACCTGAAGGCAAATCCCAAACGCTACGTCCACTTCTCCGTTTTTGGTAGAAAAGAGAAGAAAACGCAACCCTGATAGCGCTTCATGAGGAGAATGCCAAAAAGACATCAATCAGAAAATTTTTCAAATAAGAAGTTCCTTTTTGCATTACTCCCACGCACAATAGCTAACCCTCTTAAATTAAGTTGCTTTACGCACGTTGAAACGACTTGGCTGATTTCTCGCTGGAAATAAGCCAAGTCGTTTTGTATCAACGAGATATAAAAATGCAATGTGCTAAAAAGAATGTTCTTATGGGCGTTTTTGCAAGGGCATGAAAACGTGTCTTTTACGCCTCGTTTTAATCTCTTTTTCTGTGAGGGTAATTTGGCGGGTAAAAAAAAATGTAGTACCTTTGCAACGCAATTCGCGCCATACGGTGCTAGATGTATTTACCAAAAAGAATGGAAGCCGTTCGTCCAGTACAAGATGCAAGATGGACTGAGTGCTTGAAGATGATCCGCAACAACATCCAAGAGCAGCAGTTCAATACTTGGTTTGCCCCCATCCATTCCCTCGGTTTCGACGAGGAACGGAAGGAGCTGACGTTGTGCGTGCCCAGTCCTTTTGTGTACGAGTACATCGAAGAACATTTCATCAAACTGCTCAGCGTCGTCCTCAAGCGCGTGTATGGCGCGGGCGTGCGCTTGATGTATAAGGTGATGACTGATGCCACCAATAATCTCTCCATGGAGTTGGAGGCTTCACAGCCCACTACCGCGCGGGTGGCAATGGCCGCTCCGGTCAACCAGGCACCGCGACCTTTGCAGCAGATAGACTCACAGCTGCGTCCGGATTACACCTTTGAGAACTTCATCGAAGGCAAGTCCAACAAGCTGCCGCGCACCGTGGGTCTTGCCATCGCACAGAATCCCAAGCAGTCCACCTTCAATCCGCTCTTCATCTATGGAGGCTCCGGCACCGGTAAGACACACTTGGTGAATGCGATTGGTCTGCGTCTGAAGGAACTGCATCCCGAGTTGCGGGTCCTCTACATCTCCGCCCACCTGTTCCAGGTTCAATATACCGACAGTGTGCGTCAGAACACCGTCAACGACTTCATCAATTTCTATCAGAACATCGATGTCCTCATCATCGATGATATTCAGGAGTTCGCAACGCTGCAGAAGACACAGCTTGCTTTCTTCCATATCTTCAATCACCTGCATCAGAACGGTCGCCAGCTCATCCTGACTTCCGACCGCCCGCCGGTGGCTTTGCAGGGGATGGAAGAGCGACTGCTCACGCGCTTCAAGTGGGGTCTGCTGGCTGAATTGGAGCCTGCCGACACTACGTTGCGCCGTGATATCCTGTTCCACAAGATTCGTCGCGATGGCTTGCAGATTTCCACACCTGTCGTTGATTACATCGCGCAGACGGTGGATAAGAGCATTCGTGATCTGGAAGGTGTTGTCACATCGCTGATGGCTTACAGCCTGGTCAACAATTCTGAGATAGACCTTGCATTGGCGAAGAGTGTCATCAGTCGCACCGTGGGCATCAGCCGTCAGGCTACCCCCGTCACCATCGAGCGCATTATCGAGTACACAAGCAACCACTTTGCGCAGGACAGCAGCGACATCCTTTCATCGAGTCGCAAGGCACCTGTGGTGCTTGCCCGTCAGGTTGTGATGTACTTGGCCCAGAAACTGACGCACATGAGCACGACACGCATCGGCATGGCTGTCGGACGTCGTGGCCACGCCACCGTCGTGCACTCCTGTCAGGTCATCACAGAGCGCTTGGCCACCGATCGCGAACTGCGTCAGCACATCGAGGCGCTGGAAGCTGAGTTGAAAAATTAACGGCTGTACTGACGTCGCCACCAGAAGAAGTGAACTGTGACGGCCAGCGTGATGAGCGCCGCCGCAACCAACGACGGCACATACGGCAAGGCGAGCGTTGTCGGCGAAGTGAGGAAGAAGTCGGTGACGACAAGTGTCATGAAGATTGCCGGCACCAAAGTCAGCCAATAGCATTTCCTTTTCTGTACGAAATACACCGTGCACACCCAGAGTGTCACGGCGGCCATCAGCTGTGTACCCCATGCCACATATTGCCACACGGTGCCGAAGCCTGATGGATTCCCGATCTGCCAGGCCAGCAGGGCGATGCCCACGGCAAAGACAGGCAGGCTCAGCAGCAGGCGTGAGTGTGCGCTTTTCTGCTTGAGATGGAAGGATTCAGCAAGGATGAGTCGTGCCGCACGGAACGAGCTGCCGCCCGTTGTGATGGGAGCCGCCACGATACCCAGCAGTGCCAGGATGCTGCCGAAGGTGCCCAGCCAGCTATGGCAGACGATGTTCACCACTGTGGGGGCATCGAAATACTGAATCAGCGAGAGGGCGCTCTGTCCTTGGAAATCCTCAATGACGGCGGGAGTGCAAACCTCCTTCCATCCGTCGGCGAAGAAGAAATAGCTGGAGATGGTTGCCCACACGAGTGCCACCACGCCCTCGGTAATCATTGCACCATAAAAGATGGGTCGTCCCTGCCGCTCGCTCTTCATGCATCGTGCCATCATCGGTGACTGTGTAGCGTGGAACCCGCTTACGGCGCCGCAGGCTATGGTCACGAAGAGGGCAGGGAAGATGCTCTGTTTCAGACCGAAGCGCTCAGCACCCCAGTTCTGCAGACCATCCCACACCTCAGGTAACGCCGGTTGCTTGATACACAGCACCACGCCCAGTGCCAATACCATGAACAACATGGAGACTGCAAAGGCTGGATAGATGCGGCCGATGACCTGATCAATGGGCAGCATTGTCGTAGCTACATAATAAAGGAAGATGATGAGGACCCACATCATACGATCGCCCCAGATGCCCGACAGGATAATCGCAGGGCAATAGACGAAGAACGCTCCCACCAGCACCATCATCATCATTGTGAACAGCACCATCGCCTTGCCTGCTTTGTTGCCTAAGTAGAGGCTTGTCAGTTCGGCCTGGCCGCATCCGTCGTGGCGCAGTGACAGCATCCCGCTGACGTAATCGTGTACGGCACCGCCGAAGATGCAGCCGAAGACAATCCATAGGTAGGCCGAGGGGCCAAACCACATTCCCATGATAGCACCGAAGATAGGTCCGGTGCCGGCGATGTTCAGGAACTGGATCATGAAGATACGCCAACCGGGCAGCACGATGTAATCGACCTTGTCCGCCTTGCGGATGGCTGGCGTCTCGCGATCATCGGGACCAAAAATATGTTCGGCAACGCGGCTGTAGAACATGTAGCCCAGAAAGAGAGCCACTAAGCTAATGACGAAGGATACCATTTTTTTTTGTATTTAAATCCTCAAATCTTTAAAAATCTTTAAATCCTCAGGTCCTATTCTCTCCTAGGAAGCCTTGGTGTCGTAGTGCTGCCAGCAGGCCCTTGCTCATCATCTCGTTGTCCTTTTTGGTGTAGCGGATGTCTGTGAAGATCTGTGCCAGTGTCTCCTTTTTATTGATTCTCACGAACTCTTGGTTCTCGGGTCTCGCCTCCTTCTCGCTGTAGAAGCGGTCAATGTCGGCAGGAGTGGGGTCGTGGTAGCTCTCTTGGTGTACGAAGCTCTCCAGCGGCAGGCGGTCGCTCAAGGGCGGTTCCTCAGCAGGCCATCCCACCGTGAGCGTGGCAACGGGGAACACCAGCTTTGGCAGTTTCAGCGCTTCGATGATGGGCAGCGGCATATATATCGTGGTGCCCAGAAAGCACAGCCCGAGCCCGGCGTCCTCTGCCAGGTTGCAGAATGTCTGCGTGTAGAGCAGCGCATCTGTGGCGGCGTTCGTGAAGCTAAGGGCATTGTCGTAGCCGGGTTTGGCCTTGCGGCATTCTGCCCACTTGCTGGTGCGGCGGAAATCGGCGCAGATGGTCAGCACCACAGGCGCTTGTGTAACCATCGGCTGGTTGAAATGCGCTGGTGCCAGCGCTGCCTTCCCTTCTACAGAACGCGTCACCACGACGCTGTATAGTTGCAGATTCCCCATTGTCTGTGTGCGTGCTGCTTCTGTGAGCAGACGATTCAGCAGCTTGGGCTCTATGTCGCGCCCGCTGTACTGACGGATGGAACGACGTGTGAGAATATGTTTCATTATCAATAGATTACGTTGTTGTTTGCGAATTTCGGGTGCAAAGGTACAAAAAAAGCGGTAAACAAGAGGCGGCTTTGAGTCAACAAAATGCGAAACGGCTGCATTTTCAGAGAAAAGCCCGTTTCAGAACAGCCAGGATGAAGTCGATGGGAAATGTTTTATAGCGCTCACGCACACCCATATTCGAGTGATGCTGTAGCCGCCTGAGATGTTCCTCATAGCGCGCCAACACCGAGGCGTTATCCTGTGGTGCCGTCGCATAGGCTCCTATCGTCCAGCCTTTCTTCCTGTCAAGATAGGAGTCCTCATGGTTATGTACAAACCACCAATAGTCTTCGGCGAACACGGGCCGTTGTTTCTTTGTCAGCAGCCCTTCCACAAGGAACAGCACTTGCTGGCTTCCGAGAAAGGATTCTGCCGCGACTCCTTCGTTGCGTAGTCCTAACATCAGGGGGTATTGTGCGCGGTGGAAGGCGGGCGCCGACAGCATCTTGCCGGCAAAAGAGAAGAGCTTGGAGCGTCGCCCCACACCGAAGTTCTCCAGCGCTGTCATGAATCCCATCGGGTCATCGGCTGCGTGTGCTGCTGCCAACATGGCAGTCAACTCCTCGTCATGCTTCAGATAGCCTAAGCGATAAGCGAGCAGGATGACATCAATCAGGATGAGCTGTTGTTCGTCTTTAGTCATGCGTTTCGGTAGGTGATTAGAAGGGGTAGCCGACAGCAATGTGGAAACCCAGGGAGTCCCAGAAACGGCGCATATTGTAGTAGCTGCTGCGGCCGGTGTCGTAGGGGGCGTGTATGCCTACGCCGATGTCGAAGCGTAGGACGAGGAAGTCGAGGTCGTAGCGCAGGCCGAGTCCCGTGCCTAAGGCAACCTCTTTGAAGAAGCGCTTGGCATCGATGTCGCCGCCGGGGCGTGCCGGGTCGGCTTTCATCAGCCAGACATTACCTGCATCCACGAAAAGGGCTCCTGCCAAACCGCCGATGATGGGGAAGCGATACTCCACATTGGCCTCGAACTTCAGGTTACCGACCTGATCCACATAGCTCCACTTGCCATTGGCCGGGTGGTAGCTTCCAGGACCGATGCTGCGGATGGCGAAGGCGCGGATGCTGTTGGCGCCGCCGACACTGAAGAGGTCGGCATAGGGCGCCATCGTGCTGTTGTGATAGCTCCAAACGGCGCCGGCATAGAAGCGTGCCGCGATGGCACTCCTGGGGGTGAGGGGGAAGGTCTCACGCCACTCGCCGGTGAGCTTGAAGAATTGGGCAAAGGGCACGCCGAGCAGGTGCTTGTCGCGCTCCTTGATGGGGCGACCGGCCAGGGCATAGATGCCGTTGATGATGTGGCCGGCTTCCTTGGCTCCCAGCAGGATGGTGCGCTGGTGGCCATTGCGCCAACGGCGGCTATAGGTGAAGTTATACGCCATCGAGGGCACTAGCTGGTCACGCATACTCACGTAGAGTGCTTGGTTGGCATTCATGATGGAGTCGAAGCGGGCAGACTTGTGGGTGAGCATCGTGTAGTCCAGTCGCAGGGGCGTGAACTCGTGTTTGAAGCGCCGCACTCGTTGGTAGGTATAGGTGACGCGTGCTCCGAAATTCACCATTCGGAAGTAACTGGCGCGGTTCATCCATGTGACATCCACTTTGTAGTTTGTGGAGGCTTCGGCGCGGCGGTTGAGCTTGCGCAGGAGTTTAAAGAATTGCAGGCGCGGATAGGTCAGCGTCATCGAGGCGCCCAGCTCGAAGGAGTTCAGCAGACTCTTGTCCTCGCCGGCATCGACGACGGTGGCACCTGTCTGCCATTCGTAGCTGCCATAGACCTTGAAGTTCACCGTCTCGGCACCGCGCAGTGCGTTGCGCTTGGTCATTCCCCAGCCCACACCAGGACCGAGCAGGCCGTTGCTCTTGTTGGTGACCTTGGCTTCGAACTCGCTGTCCCACGGTTTGTCGAGGATGGCGAAGATGTTGACGTCGAGGGTGTCGCAGGTCGCTGAGGTGTCGCGTGGTGTGTAGTTCATCTGGATATTGGAGAACACCCCCATTCCGGCGAGCTTGCTTTGGATGAGCTCATGCATGCGCTGGCGGTAGATGGAACCTGTCTCGTAGTAGAGGTTGTGGAGGATGGCGCCGACGCGGATGGGCGGTTTCTTGGAACCTTCTTCACTCCCCCATCGGTAGGAGATGCTACGACGCTCGACGCTGTCGGTGATCTCGCGACTGCCATAGGGCAGCACGGTGATGCGGGTGCGCCCCATATAGTAACGGTTCTTGGCTTGCACAGGCATATCAGCACGTGGCCGCACTTGAAGATGCACGGTGTAGGGCGTCTGCAGCGTGTCGGCACGGAAGGTGATGTATTCAGGGCGGTAGTAGTAGAAGCCGTTGTTGCGGAAGAGCTCGCTCAGTCGTGTGCGTTCAGCAGCAAGGTTCTCCACGCTGAAGGCATCGCCCGTGTGGAGCTTGGACTGTGGCATCGTGCGTTGTACGATGCTGTCTGTGAGTCCCGTGAAGCGTTGGTATTCGATGTTGCCCAGACAGAAGAGCGGGCCTGGATAAACGGAGTAGGCAATCTTCGCCTTCAGGGAGTCTTTCTTCTCTGTCAGCACTTCGTAGGAGGCCGAGCCGTGGAAGAAGCCGTAGTTGCGCAGCGTCTGGCGTGCCACCTGTGTGCGCAGCTGCGGGTTGGCCATGCTGATGGTGCGTGGCCGTGTGCCAATGGTGTTCCTCATCCAACGTCCGAAACGGCTTTCGGAGTCGGCGTAGGCGTTATAGACCCACAGTCCGATAGGGATGCCCCATCGCACTTTGGAGCTGCCGAAGATAGCGTTGTTGGGGGCATAGGAGAGGGCTGCGCTGACCTCCTCTTTGGCGGTGGCGGTGGCCGCTGTCAGCACCTCCGCGGCGTGCTGTAGCGTATCGCGCTGCCCGCTGGTGAGGCTGTCGTTCTGTTGCATGTATTGCAGCAGGTCCTGCTCCTTGACATTGCCGCGTAGCAGGTCCGACACGGTGCCATAGGCCTTGCTGACAGCGGTGATGACACCCGTGCTATCAGCCTTCGTGCCCTTCTTGCTGCCTGCCTTATGTCCATAGGCAATCTCCGTGATGCCCGTATAGAGCTGCTCGCCCTCAGGCAGGTGGGAGGTGGTGGAGCAGGCAGCCAAAAGGAATGGCAAGAGAAGACCCACCCCCCTGCCCCTCCCTGTGAGGGAGGGGAGTATATACCTTTGGAGTATTGCCTTCATGTATGACATGTCACTTTTCATTTTTCACTTCTCGAGGACTACTCCCCTCCTTTACGGGAGGGGGCGGGGGTGGGTCGTTTCTTAAACAGGAACAGTTCTCCCAGTCGTTGTGTCTTGCGGCGTAGGACAAGGCCGGCGCCCATTTCGGTCACTTCGCCGTCGAGGAGCGATTCGTAGTTCTTGTTGTAGAAGACGTTCACGTAGCGTGTGGCACCTTCGTCCAAGCGGTATTCGAGGCTGACGTTGTCGATGATGCTTTCGCCCGTGTTCACGGCATCCTGTCCTGTACTCACCTTGCCGCCCACAATGACACTGATGCGGTTTCCCCAGAAACGTTTCGCAAAGCGGAAACTGTAGTCCGTTGTCGTACCGCCCGTAGAGCCGACACCCTGTTCCACACCCATGGTCAGGTCGATGCTCTTCAGCGCCTTGCTGGTGATGTTGGAGATCTGGCTCTGCAGGAACGCGTTGAGGGCGTTCTGTCCGGTGACGCCGCTGTTGGTGTTGGCGCCGGCATCGTTGACATACATTCCTGTGGCGAGCATCGTCACCGCCAGACGTCCGCGCTGCTCGGCACTCATTGCCGCCAGTTCGTTTCTGATGGTCATGTCCTCGGGGGCGTCGAGGGTGAACTCCAGTCCAAGGTTCTTCAATGTCTGCGTGATGTTCAGGCCGACATCAAAGTTCACGCTGCGTGGCTGGTTGTTCTCGGAGATGGTGGTGCGCACCCGTTCCGAGGCACTCAGGTTCAGCGTCGGGTTCGACAACGGTCCGTGGAACTCGGCATAGCTGCCACTCTTGATGCTGAATTCTTTCAGCGGAATCACCATCAGCGTGTATTTGATGGTGCCGTCGTGGATGGTGTAGCGGCCGTTCATCTGCAGGTCTTTCTCCGGCGAGTAGGTCATCATGAGCGTGCCGCCGCCTTCGAGATCTACATAGCTGCTGCCATCGGCGCTGAGTAGGCAGTGTACCTGTGTCGCCTCCTCAATCTCGATGCTCATTGTCACGTTGATGTGCTGTGGCTTGCGCTCCTCCACCTTCTCCACGTACAGCGTGTCGTTGAAATCTACGAACTCCACGAGGTCGGCCAGCTGGTCGTTGGCCGTCAGGGGTGAGTCGGTGAGCATATAGGTGACATTGGTCTTGCCCAGCACCTTCAGGCGTCCGAAGATGCGCAGGTTATCCAGCGTCCCCCTTACGAAAGAGCTGAAATCCACATACACCTTGCCGTAGGCCACTGAGTGTGATGTCTTCTTGGCGTTGATGAGTTCGAAGTCCTGCGCATTCATGGTGGCATCCAGCATGATGTTGCCGAGGTCGGCGAAGTTGATGGTGCCGTCCATCGTGAAGGGGTTCTTGCCATTGGAGTAGATGGCGATGCGGTCCAGGTTGAGCTGGCTGCCATGTATGCTGATGGTGTCGTCGGCCACGCGCAACTGCAGGCTGTAGGGGTCCGAGAGGATGCGCAGTCCCGAGGTGACCAGGTCGCCATCTACCAGCGGCTTCGCCGTAGTGCCGCCGACATGGATGTTCCCCACCGCAACGCCTTCCAACCGTGCCATGCCGTCAGGGATGAAGCCGTTGGCCAGTGCAAAGGGCAGACGGTCCAGTGCCGCCTCCACGTTGATGAGGTCGCCTTCGGGTTGGTATTCTCCCGTAAATGTTGCTACAGGCATACCCATATACCTTAGGTTGCCGTCAACAAAGTGGCTGCCGTCGGCATTGGGCAGATACACGGCCTGCAGGCCCACCTGTCCCAGTGCCGCACTCTCGTAGTGCAGGTCATCCACCTCCATATCTGCGGCCACGCTCATCTGCTCATCCATGATGAGGTGTGCGTCGCCGTGCAGGAAGCCGCTGAGCTTGGGCAGATAAGGTACTACGCTCGACAGCTCGCCCAGGTTCAGGTGGTTGATGCTCAGTGTGAGGTCCTGCAGGGCGGTGGCGTTGGGCGAGGAGTAGATCTTCAGTCCCGTGCCGTCGTCAGCGATGAGATCCAAGTCGGCATCGACATGGTTTCTCTTCGTGAGCATCACGTAGTTGTCGGGGTTGATGTGGAAGGTGCGGTAGGCGATGATGGGGCTGAGCGGGTTGAGGTGTATGTGTAGCGTGTCCTCTGTGATTCTCGCTTCCACGCCCAGGTCCACACCTTTCTGCCCGCGGTTGTCGAAATATTGTAGCTGTGCGCTGGCCAGACCGGCAGCTGTCAGTTGAGCCTTCAGGAGGGCATCGAAGGTCACCTGCGGATTCCGTCGGTTGTTGGCCACACGGGCATCCAGACGGATGCTGGTGCTGTCCTGATAGATATGTGCCCGGATGGTGTCCAGCAGGATGGCGCCTGTGTTGAGGCTGTGGATATGTCCGCCGCCGTTGATGCCGATGAGCGGGTCCAGATTGATGCCGAAGCGCAGGTCGCTGAACTCATAGCCCATGGCTGCCATGATGTCGTGCAGCGGGTTCTCCTGTCCCGATGACAGACGCAGGTCCACTTGCGGCAGACGGCGTGTGAGGGCTGCTTCGTCGATGTGGCGTTCCTTCAGCTGGCGCTGCAGCTCATCGGTGAAATGGTTGAGCTGTTTCAGCAGTTTGTCGTAGCCCGTATGTCCCCGCATTCGCAGACTCAGGTCGCCGCTGCTGACGAAGGCATAGGTGGTGTCGGGCTCCAACAGCGCTTCCAGCGTCACATCCTCCGGGTGGAAGATGGAGTCGTAGGGCATCAGCAGGATGTCGTTCACGTGTCCCTGCAGACGGTGGTGGCGCTCAAAGTCTGTGGTGCCGTCGATGTGGAGGCAGAAGGCGGTCTTCAGCGGGTGGTCGGCAATGCCGAGGGCCTGCAGGTTGGCGTTTCCGAGATCTACGCTCAGGGTGAAATCCGTCTTGCGTGCCAGCAGGGCATCCAAGTCGGCCTGCAGGTTCATGAGGCTGTTGTCGGCTTGCACGCGGGCATGGCCTCGTCCGCCGCCGATGCGGGCTTCCAGGGTGGTGCCGTTGAGGTCGTAGGCGGCATAGCTGGCTTGTGTCAGCCGCAGTTCAGCATCCAGCCGTGTGCTGCGGCTCATGAAGTCGGTGCCGGCACCTTTTACGGTGCCCTTCGCTGTCAGCGGTCCCGCCGCTATCGATGGCAGGAAGTGGCGCAGCTGCAGTTGTGAGGTCTGCAGCGTAGCATCGTAGGTGAGAGGAGAGCCCGTGTCGATGTCGCCCTTCAGGTGCAGCAGCCCGTTGCCCTCGCGCAGCACGGCATCGGCACCGTAGCGGCTGCCTTGTGCCGTGGCCGTGCCCGCCAGACTCATTGGCGGCAGTCGCACACCCTGCAGTCCTCCTGCCAGAGCGCGTGTCCACTCCAGATCCTGCGTCTGCACGTTGAAGGCTACGGTTCCCTGCAAGCCTGTGCTGTCCAGCAGATGGCCCATGTCGCCCTGTGCATCTAAGTAGATGCTGCCGGGCAGCGATGCCTCCACGCGTGTCAGCTTCAGGGAGTCGATATTTCCGGAGGCGGTGAGCGCCAGGTGTAGCGGACGGTCAGGGTAGGCTCGTGCGAAGCCTTGGGGCAGGTAGGTCGCCGCTGCCTGCAGCAGGTCGTCCTTCGACACTGTTGTCTTGACGCCCACATCCATGTGCCCGCCGCTTCCGGGGGTGAAGGCGCTGAAGTCCATCTCTGTCCACGCCTGAATGAGCGAGGACGGCGTCTTCAGCTGCACGCGGGGCGCACTCAGGTGCCCCGGCCCCAGCGCCAGGGCGAGGCTGTCGGCTTGCAGACAGATGGAGTCCAGGTCCAGCAGCTGCACCGAGTCGTTCCTCAGCAGCACATGGGCATCGCTGATGGTGGCGTGAGTGATGGCGAAAGCCCAGTCCACGGGTTTGCTCTCGGTGGTATCTACGATGGTTGTGTCCTTGAATGTCAGTGCCAAGTCCAGGCCGCGCGCCATCAGGTCGTCGATGCCGGCCGTCTGCTTCAGCAGGTCCACCTCGTCGTGCAGTCGGAATTCCTGCAGCGAGCCTTGCAGCAGCAGTGTGGCGATGAGGTCTTTGGTGTCCACGTGCACCTGTGTCAGCGACAGCCCCTTGACGCCGATGCGCTGCTGGAGCACGTGCCGCAGCGACAGCTCCACCTTCGCCTGCCGCGCTGCCACCAGCGTGTCGCCCACGCTGTCAGCCATCGTGAGGTCTTCCACCCGCAGGTTCAGCAGCGGTGTCAGCCTCAGGCATCTCACGTCAATCCTGTAGCCCGTCAGCTCCGAGGCATAGGCCGTAGCCCGCCGCACAGCATAGTCCTGCACGGGCGGAACATACAGCAACACCACCGCCAGCAGCACCAGCACAATCGGTGTTGCCACTACGATGCCACCCCATTTCAGTAAGCTCTTCATCGCTGATGACGTGATTTTCGCTGCAAAGGTACGTATTTCTTCGGACTTAAATATGAAATATGAAATATAAAATAAGGAATAGGTGAGATATTTATTCCCTCTTAAATCGTTTTTTCTCTTTTTCTCTTCTCCTCTTTTAATTCTTTTCTCTACCTTTGCGCCATGATACAGGATTTTCAACTTCGTGTAGTGCCTCAGGTGGCGGCTTCTGATGCGGCGCTTCGCACCTGTCTCGTCGAAGAGCAGGGCGTCAGTGCTCGCCGGCTGCAGGGCTTTCGTGTGATACGTCGCAGCATCGATGCGCGTCAGCGTCAGATTTTCGTGAACCTTACCGTGCGCTGTTGGCTGGACGAGCCGATGGCCGAGGAGCCCTTCCAGCGCACTGAATACCCCAATGTCGAGGGCCGTCCGCAGGTCATCGTCGTGGGCGCTGGTCCGGGCGGTTTGTTCGCTGCCCTGCGCCTCATCGAGCTGGGGCTGCGCCCCATTGTGGTGGAGCGTGGCAAGGATGTCCACGAGCGCAAGAAGGACTTGGCACGCATCTCGCGTGAGCACACCGTGAATGCCGAGAGCAACTACAGCTTCGGCGAGGGTGGGGCAGGGGCCTACTCCGACGGCAAGCTCTACACCCGTTCCAAGAAGCGCGGCTCCGTGGAGAAGATCCTCAACGTATTCTGTCAGCACGGCGCGCAGACCACCATCCTGGCCGACGCCCATCCCCATATCGGCACGGACCGTCTGCCGCGCGTGATCGAGAACATGCGCAACACCATCCTGAGCTGCGGCGGCGAAGTGCATTTCCAGACGAAGATGACCGACCTCCTCATCGAAGATGACCGGGTCATCGGCTGCCGGACAGCTGACGAAAGAGAGTTCCTCGGCCCCGTTATCCTTGCCACCGGCCATTCCGCCCGCGATGTCTATCGTCTGTTGGCATCGCGCAACATTGAAATCGAGGCCAAGGGCATCGCCGTGGGCGTGCGTCTGGAACATCCCTCGCAGCTCATCGACCAGATTCAGTACCACAACCGTGCCGGTCGCGGCAAGTGGCTGCCTGCAGCGGAGTATGCCTACGTGCAGCAGTGCGGCGGCCGCGGTGTCTATTCCTTCTGCATGTGTCCGGGCGGCTTCGTGGTGCCTGCGGCCACAGGCCCCGAGCAGGTCGTCGTCAACGGCATGAGTCCCAGCCATCGCAATGGCCGCTGGAGCAACTCCGGCATGGTGGTGGAGATACATCCCGAGGACATCGCCGCCACTGACAGCGATGCCCTCTGCATGCTACGTTTTCAGGAAGAACTGGAGCGTCTCGCCTGGCAGCAGGGCGGCCGTCGTCAGACAGCACCGGCCCAGCGCATGGCTGACTTCGTGAACGGTCGTCTCTCTTACGACCTGCCCGAGAGCAGCTATGCCCCCGGCCTCGTCTCCTCGCCCCTGCATTTCTGGATGCCGAAGTTCATCACCGAGCGCCTGCAGGAAGGCTTCCGTGCCTTTGGCCGCAAGAGCCACGGCTTCCTCACCAACGAGGCCACCGTCATCGGCGTGGAGACACGCACCTCGGCACCCGTGCGCATCCTTCGCGACGGCGACACTCTCCGCCACGTACGCCTCGAAGGGCTCTATCCCTGTGGCGAGGGTGCCGGCTATGCCGGCGGCATCGTCAGCGCCGCCATCGACGGCGAACGCTGTGCCGAGGCTGTCGCAGCCTACCTCGGCCAATCCACATCCTAAGGACCTCCTTATTCCCGCAGCTATGAAGACCTTACGCTTACACACCCTCCTCCTGTCCGTCATGCTGACGGCGCTCGTCTGCGCCCAACCGACGGGCTTCCCCACACAATGGCTGATGCCAAAACCACAGGACGTTGTGGAGACGCGCACGACGTTCTCCCTGCAGCGCCCCGTGTTCCTCAACGACCCCACCTCCTCGACGCTCCTGGCTTCCCTCTTCGAGACCGCTGCCGAGGCCGAGGCTACGGTGACGGTGAAGTTGGTGGACGATGCCGCCCTGGGCACCTTCGACTACGTGCTCCCCGGCTTCCCCAACGAAGGCTACAAGCTCAGCGTCTCTGCCAACACCATCCATATCACGGCCGCCTCCAAGACGGGTGTCATCCGCGCCGCACAGACGCTGGCACAGCTGGCTGCCGCCACCGACGGCGCCTACATCCACGGTTTGGAGTTGACCGACTACCCTGCCTTCAAGCTCCGCGGCTTCATGCACGATGTCGGGCGCTCCTTCATCAGCTTCGAGGAACTGAAGAAGGAAATCGACCTGCTGTCGCGCTTCAAGGTGAACGTCTTCCATTGGCACCTCACCGACAACCAGGGCTTCCGCTTTGAGTCCAAGGTCTTTCCGCAGCTCAACAGCGCCTCCTCGATGACGCGCTTCGCCGGCCAGTACTACACGCAGGAGCAGTGCACCGAACTGGAGGCTTACGCTGCCGAGCGCGGCCTCATCATCATCCCCGAGATAGACATGCCCGGCCACTCCACAGCCTTCACCAATGCCATGGGCTACACCATGAGCAGCGAGCAGGGGCGTGCCGCCCTGAAGCAGCTGCTGGCCGAGCTGGCTGCCGCCTTCCCCCTTGCCCCCTACATCCACATGGGAGCCGATGAGGCCGGCACCACCGCCGCCTTCGTCAACGAGATGTCGCAGTACATCAAGCAGACGCTGGGCCGCCGCTGCATCGTGTGGAACCCCATCAGCGGCGTCAGCATCAGCACCGCCACGCTGCCCTACATCGACATGACGGAGATGTGGAGCACCTCGGGCCGTAAGATCAGCGGCCTCCCCAACATCGACTGCCGCTACAACTACGTCAACCACTTCGATGTCTTTGCCGACCTCGTCGGCATCTACAAGAGCAACATCTACTACGCCAAGCAGGGCAACAGCGAGCTGGCCGGTGCCATCACAGCCCTGTGGAACGACCGCAAGACACCCGACGAGCGCGACATCATCAGCCAGAACAGCCTCTATGCCAACGCCCTGGCCACCGCCGAGCGTGGCTGGATAGGCGGCGGCAAGCAGTACATCGAGACGGGCGGCGCCACGCTGCCCAACATCGGCAGCGAGTACGACGAGTTCGCCGACTGGGAGCGCCGCTTCCTCTATTACAAGGACACATGGCTCGACGGCGAGCCCATCCCCTATGTCCGACAGACCAATGTGCGCTGGCGCATCACCGACCCCTTCCCCAACTACGGCGATCCCGACATGGTCTTCCCGCCCGAGGAAGCCAAGGATGACATCCTGCCCACCACCTTCACCTACAATGGCACCACCTACGGCACAGCGTGGGCCACGGGCGCCGGCATCTATCTGCGCCACACCTGGGGCACCACCGTACCCTCCTTCTTCACCGATCCGCAACTGAACACCACCGCCTACGCCTGGACCTATGTCTATTCGCCGCAGACACAGACCGCCGGCGCCCTCATCGAGTTCCAGAACTACGGCCGCTCCGAGAACGACAAAGCCCCCGATGCCGGCAAATGGGACCGCAAGGGTTCGCACATCTACCTCAACGGCCAGGAGATCCTGCCCCCCACATGGACCAACTCCGGCAAGAGCATCAACTCCGAGGTCGATCTCGGGAATGAGAACTTCCCTGCCCGCGAGCCCGTCAGCGTGCAGCTCCAGCAGGGGTGGAACAAGGTGTTCCTCAAGCTGCCCTACGTTGCGGCCAGCGGCATCCGTCTCAACAAATGGATGTTCACCTTCGTGCTGACCACCCCCGACGGTCGCCAGGCTCTCGACGGCATCGTGTACTCCCCCACGAAGACCATGCGCTTCGAGGACGAGGACATCCCACGCCCCCTCTCTTCCACACCGCTGCCCGAGCTCGAAGGCAAGACCCTCAAGGTGTCCTCCTCGGCAGCTGCCGACCTCACCACAGGACAGTGGTACGTGATGTATAACCGTGGCAACGGCCGTGGCTACCTCTGGGAAAACGTCGGCACCCACACCCTCTTCAACACCGCCACGCCCCCTTCCAGCGCCCTCGAGGACAACGCCCGGTTTCTCGTGCGCCTCGTGGATGCCCCCAACGGCAAGTACTACCTTCAAACCGGCTTTGGCAACTACTTCGGTAAGATTCAGCAAAGCACCAACGTACCCCTTACCGCAAACCCTACGGAGGCCATCGTTGTAGCGAAGATTAATGCTACCGATGGCCATTTCTACTTGCAGTCAGCTGCAGGCTACATCCTCGATGCCAACGATTACAGCCAGGGCGACGCCAAAGCCACTGTCGTGGGATGGGGCACCAGCGTCCCCACCTCCCTGAACGGCAACAACGACTGGGCTTTCTATCCCGTGGAACTCACAGACTCCCAGCCCGAGCCGTCCAACGTGGTGAAGATTGTCTATGAGAACACCATGGAGACCTCCCTGGGGAAATGGGACATCGACAACACCAGCGGGCGTAACATCTGGACATCCACCAGCCCCGCCAACCCCATCGCCGGACTCACCCTCACCAAGTCCGCAGGTACCTTCGACCGTTACACCGGCTGGAACGGCTACTACAATCTCGCTTATAAGGTAGTAGAGGCCAACCGCGATGAGAGACTCACCCTCACGGCCCCCGACGGCTACCTCATCAGCAGCTACACCCTTCAGGCTCAGCAGTGGAGCAATGGCGCTGCAGCCGACGACTTCACCCTCACGGCCGAGGACGGCACCACCGTTCAGCCCGCCTACGGCGGCCCCGACGGCTACACCCTCTTCTACATCAAGGACATCCTGCGCAGATCCACCTATTTCATCGTGCGCTCCACCGATGCCTCCAAGTACCTGGCCGTCATCAACTTCACCGTCACCCTCATCCCCGAGGGAGAAGTAGGCATCAGCAACCCCCTCTCAGCGCTCAACACGCAACAGTCTGCCACCTACAACCTTGCAGGCCAGCGCATCGCAGCCCCCACCACACCAGGCATCTACGTTAGGGACGGCCGTAAGGTCCTTGTCCATTAACGACGCAGACCGTTGAACTCTTTCTTACCTGATTGCCTTCCGATATTCCGAAGGCGTCATCTTGAACCGCTCTCGAAACGAGGTGTTGAAGTGGCTTCGGCTGACGAATCCGCTATCCTCCATGATGACGCCTATTGACTCATTCGTCTTGACCAGCATTTGTGCGGCATGGCGCAGTCGCCAGTCTTCTATGAAGTCGCCGATGGATTGTCCTTTGGTACATTCGCGTATGGCATCAGCCACCAGATTGTAGTTGGTGCCCAGCATCAGCGCCATACTTTCGCGATTCATGTTGCTGTCGGTATAGGGTTTCTGTTCCTTCATCAGTCTGACGATGCGCTGATACAGCTGTTGGGTGCTCGACAGAGCCGTCTCAGGAATCTCTTCCAGAGCCTCTTCCGCTTCTTTCTCCTTTTCCAGCATCTGTTGTATGGTGACATACAGGTCGCGGTTGCGTTCGTTCAGTCGGTGTCTGTCCACGATGATGCGCCAAAGTAAGAGTGCAGCCAGAACAAGTATGGTGACGAGAGCTATAATAATAATAAGGAGTATGCGCTCGCTGGCCTCTTTCTCCTTCAGAGCCATCTCAGCCTCCTGTGTCTTAAACATTACCTCATACTCTTCAGCCTTGCTGTCGCGCTCTCGTGCCACGAGGCTGTCCTGAATGATGGCAGCACGCGTGGCAGCCTCAAAGGCGTGGCGATAGTCGCCCAGCGCCTGATATAGGTTGGTTTTGTTGAGGAACAGCGTGCGATATATTTCGCTGATGGTGTCGTCTTGCTGTCGCAATTCCTCCTGTCGTTCGCTCAACTGCTCCACGCGGGCCTTGTTACCCGTCTT
>CACZCZ010000012.1 GCA_902779845.1 uncultured Bacteroidales bacterium
CCACTGGCGCCTCGGCTGCCAGTGCAAGGTCAAGGGCGACCTCGGCATCAAAGTGCCCGACAGCGTCCTCGGCGTCAAGGAGTGGGAGTGCACCGTTATCGGCAACAAGAACGTGGCAACGTTCATCAAGGAGTACAAGGTGGCTCTGCCTGCTGGCGAGCACATGGACTTCGAGCCCGGCTCCTACGCTCAGATCAAGATCCCTGCTTTCGACTGCATCGACTACGACAAGGACTTCGACAAGTCCCTCATCGGCGACACCTATCTGCCCGCATGGGAGAAGTTCGGCCTCTTCCCGCTCAAGTGTAAGAACCCCGAACCCACCATCCGTGCTTACTCCATGGCCAACTATCCCGACGAGGGCGACATCATCACCCTCAACGTCCGTATCGCCACGCCTCCCTTCAAGCCGAAGGAGCAAGGCCCCGGCTTCATGGATGTCAACCCGGGTATCGCCTCTTCGTACATCTTCAGCCTCAAGCCCGGTGACAAGGTCATCATGAGCGGCCCTTACGGTGAGTTCCGTCCGCAGTACGGCACAGGCCGTGAGATGATTTGGGTCGGCGGTGGTGCCGGTATGGCTCCCCTGCGTGCTCAGATCATGCACATGCTCAAGGGCCACGGCGTGAAGGACGAAGACCGCAAGCGCCCCATGCACTACTTCTATGGTGCCCGTGCGCTGGAAGAGATTCCTTTCCTCGACGACTTCCTGCAGCTCGAGAAGGACTTCCCCAACTTCCACTTCCACCTCGCTCTCGACCGTCCCGATCCCAAGGCCGATGCAGCTGGAATCAAGTACACCCCGGGCTTCGTGGCTCCCGTCATGGGCGACACCTACCTCAAGGCACACGAGGCACCCGAAGACTGCGAGTACTACCTCTGCGGTCCTCCAATGATGGCCAAGACCGTCCTCGACCTCCTGCACTCCCTCGGCGTCGAAGACGACATGATCCGCTTCGACAACTTTGGCGGTTAGTGAGCGCCAAGAGAGCTTGCTCTCAAATGGCCGAGTGTAGCCAAAGTCAAATAACAGGAAGCATCCCGCTGTCGTCTGGCAGCGGGATGCTTTCTCCTAAAGAATGTCTGACCGCACTTACATAGCCATTGACCTGAAGTCCTTCTATGCTTCGGTGGAGTGCGTGGCCAGAGGACTTGATCCGCTGACCACGAACCTCGTCGTGGCTGACAGGAGCCGCACCGACAAGACCATCTGTCTGGCCGTCTCGCCATCCATGAAAGCGTATGGCATCGGTGGACGGGCTCGATTGTTTGAAGTCGTGCAGCGAGTGAAGGAGGTCAACTACGAGAGGCTGAGTAATGCAGGATGGCATTTCGCTGGCAAGTCGTCAGACGACACCCAACTGAAGACACATCCCGACTGGGAACTGGACTATATCGTGGCGCCGCCGCGTATGGCTCACTACATAGAAGTCAGCACGCAAGTCTATAAGACCTATCTGAAGTATGTCTCATCTGAGGATATTCATGTCTATAGCATCGATGAGGTCTTCATCGATGTGACAGCCTATCTTGGAATCTATAAGGTGACACCGCATGAACTGGCCATCCGGATGATTCGCGATGTGCTGGCCACTACAGGCATCACTGCCACAGCAGGCATCGGCACAAACATGTATCTGGCCAAGGTGGCTATGGATATTGTGGCCAAGCACGTGGAGGCCGACAAGGATGGTGTTCGCATTGCAGAGCTTGATGAGATGAGCTACCGTCGCACGCTCTGGAACCATCGTCCGCTGACAGCCTTCTGGCGAGTAGGGCGGGGCATTGCTGCGAAGTTGGCGCAGTATGGCATCACCACCATGGGACAGATAGCAAGGATGTCCCTACAGAACGAAGACTTCTTCTACCGACTGTTTGGCGTGAGTGCTGCGCTGCTCATCGATCATGCCTGGGGGTGGGAACCGTGTACCATCGATTATATCAAGGCCTACCGTCCTGAGACGAACTCCTTCAGCAACAGCCAGGTGCTGCAGGAGCCCTATGAATGGGCCAAGGCGAAGGTTGTTCTGCAGGAGATGGCAGATGCCATGGCGCTTAGTCTCTTTTCGAAACAACTGGTGGCAGACCAACTGGTGCTGACCATCAACTACGACACGGTGAACCTGACCGACCCCGAGCGCAAAGCACGCTATACAGGTCCTGTGACGGCAGACTACTACGGACGTACAGTGCCCAAATCTGCGCATGGGACAGAGAACCTGTCACGACAGACTTCATCCTCCACGCTGATTACGGATGCAGCAGTACGCCTCTATGAGCGCATCACCAATCCGGACCTCCTCATCCGGCGCATCACATTGGTCACAAATCACGTGGTGCCTGAGACGCAGGCCAACGTAAATCCAGCGCCTGAACAACTCGACCTCTTCACGGATTACGAGGCCGAGGCACAGCGCCACCAGAAAGAGGAAGATGCATTGAATAAGGAACGTCGGTTGCAGGCTGCACAGTTGGCCATCAAATCACGTTTCGGCAAGAATGCCATCCTACGTGGTGTGAGCTTTACCGAAGGGGCAACAGCCAAAGATCGCAACTCACAAATAGGAGGACATAAAGCGTAGGATGATTTGACAATTTGACAATTTGACAATTTGACGATTTACCATTTATGGACAACTACGAAGACATCATCAACCTGCCACATCCTGTTTCGAAGAAGCATCCACAGATGTCAATGATGCAAAGGGCTGCTCAGTTTGCTCCTTTTGCCGCATTGACAGGCTATGATGATGCCATCAGCGAGGCTACGGAAAAGCAATCACTTGATTAGCACAAATTCCCTCCAAAACATGGATGCACACAATGCGCTCAATCCTCAACGTAAAACTACAAATAGGTTCGCGCGCGTGCGCGTAAGAGATTTTGCTAAAAAAACCTACACTCCTACACCATTGATGGTTAATCGTCAGAGTATAAATTGGTTAAGCTGGTGTAGGTTAGAGTGTAGGTTGGCCGAAAAGGTGTAGGTTTTAACATCTGTTTAACATTTCACACGAATAAGGGCTGGGATGATTGCATGGTATGCTTGCTGTGAGTCCATGAGTTTCCAGTGTGTATGACCTCCAGTCGTAAGAGTAAGATCTTCCTGCTGTAAGAGTAAAATCTTCTTGCTGTAAGAGTAATATCTTCCTGCCGCAAGAGCAAGATCTGTTGGTTTTTGCCACTGGTGGCAAATTGTTTTCTCACTTGTGAGAAAATTGTTTCTCATAGGTGAGAAAAGTGTTTCTCATAGGTGAGAAAATCGATAAGAACAGGCATGATATGGGTTGTCATCTTATTTGATGATGTATTTCCTGCCGTTCTGGATATAAATGCCTTTGGGAAGTTGGCGGTTGTCGGAGGGATGTTTGATGATGCGGCCACTGAGGTCATAGGTGCCAGCGGCTGAAGTGTGTGCCGCCTGCTCCGTGGGTGTGGCGCTGATGCCAGTAGGGGTGTAGCTCTTGGCAATCAGGGAAAGCTGTCCGATGATGCAGTCGCTCCATTCCGATGCTGCAGAGTAGAAGGCGATGGTGTAGATGGCTTCTTCGGTGATTTCAAACTCAAAGGCCTGCTGTGTCAGATTGCCGAAGCTGTTGGAGGCTGAATTGCCGATGTTGACGTCTGGGGTATAAGTCTGCTTGGCAACGCAAGAGCCGCCTGAGCGCTTCTCGATGCAAACGTCCACGGCGCCGAAGTCGGGCATATTCCAGTTGCAGATCTTGTAGCGCAACAAGTATTGTCCGGGCGTCAGCGTCAGCGTAGTGCCGGCATCGGCCAGCCCGAATTTGGCCCAGCCCTGTTTGGCTCTTCCGTTGATGTTGCGAAAGTAAAGGCCGGTGCCGAGTCCACGGGGTGTCCCTGTGAACTCCAGCACGCGGCAGCCCTGGTTGTAACCGCTGCTGTAGCCTGTGCGGCGTTCGCTGCTGTCATAGGTCGTCCACCCAGCGGGGATGGCACCGGCCTCGCTGAAGGAGGAGAAGGTGACGGCCGCTAACGGGGCCTGCATCGTGACCTCCACGGTGGCAGAGCTCGTCTCGCCGTCGTTGTCCGTGGCCACAACCTTCAGCGTGTGCTTGCCCTTCTTGACATCGGTGAGCATAGCCTTGTAGGGCTTGGCAGTGCAGGTGGCCAGCAACGTCTTGTCATCGTAGAACTCCACCTTCTCAACGGTCCCATTGGGGTCATCGGCGTTGGCTGTGATGGTGATGTCAGGAAAGAAAGCTTCGCCGGAGGGGGCATAGCAGATGTATTTCAGGCCAGCCTTCGGAGCAGTGATGCTGACGTTGGGCGTGGTCTTGTTCAGCGTGTAGTTCTTGCAGAAGTTCCAGATTTCCTTGCCCGTATATACCTGCGGTTCCTTGCAGATCCAGTGGCCTTTGTCGGCGAGTTCCAGCAGTCGCACTTCCACGCCGTCGTTGCCTGGTCCCCAGATGTGGAGCTTAGCGCCGCCGAAGCCGTTGTAGCTGGTCTTCACCCTGGCTGTCGTGGGGCAGCCATTGTGGTTGATCCACACATTCAACGCAGGCTGCACGCCGCTGAAGCCGCAGGTGGCATCGCCTGTGCCATGGATGTGCAGGATCGGCAGTGGTCGCACGTTGGCGCCCGCCGAGGCACCACCCATGGGGTAGCCGCTGACAGGCGCGAAGGCAGCGATGAGGTCGGGGATGCGGTTCATGGCATGGTAGGTGAACATTCCGCCCATGGAGAAGCCGCCGAGATAGACGCGGTTGCGGTCGATCTTGTGCTGCGTCACCATCTTGTCGATGATGGCCTTAACGAAGTTAATGTCGCGGTCGCCGCTGGTGTCCCATGCTTTGTTGATGCCGTTGGGGAAGACAACCACGAACTTTGCCGTGTCGCAGACGGCTTCCATACTCACCGTCTCATTCTTGAACTCGCTGTTCTGCATCCAGTTGGCATCTTGGTTGTAGCCGTGACAGAAGATGAGCAGCGGACGGTTCTCGCCGAGGTTGCTGGGCGCATAGACATTGTACGAGCGTGTGGTGCCGTCAACCACGATGTTGTCTGCTTTCACAGACATCAGTCCTGCAAGGAGCAGCAGGAGTAAACAGAAGGAGTGTTTCATAATGGTTGTATATTTCATAAGTTTTTACTTGACAACGATTTTCTTCCCGTTCCTTATATATATACCCTTGGTGGGACGGTCAACCACTTGACCGCTCAGGTTGTAGTAGCGTCCGTCATTGATGCTGCGGAAGTTGTTGGCGGCGATGGAGGTGTCATCAGACTTCGGCACGAGATAGACGGCTTTCACGAGGGCGCTGGCATTCCAGTTCACCTTGATGGCATTCAGGTGGATGTAATCCTCGTCGTGGGCAGCACCTTTGTTGTTAAGCCTGTCCTTCAGGTCTGTCAGGGGGATGATGAGACATCCGTATTCGCTGTCCCAGTAGGGGCTGTTCTCGTTGACGCTGACTTGCAGCTCCTTCCATGTGCGCTCCTGGTTGTTCTGTCGGTTGACGAGGATGCGCAGGTTGCCGGAGCCTCGGATGACCAGTTTGTCATATTCCGTGATGTCGGCATATTTATATTCGCTGACAGAGCTGAGACCAGCCACCACGCCGCCTCCTGAGAGAATCGACTTCAGGTGCACCTCAGCATCGCGGCAGTTGCCCACAGCCTGGGCATCGCCATCTGTGCCGTCCCAGTCATAGAACATATCTGAGGCCATGAGCAACCAGTCGTCCGGAGCCTCGAAGTCGTCGATGTCCACGTGGGCCAGAATCTGGTTGAGGACGATGTCTGTGCGATAGGGGAAATAGGTTGTGAGCAGACGGTTGCGCTCAGGCAGGTAGAAGTCTTCCACGGTGTAAAGCTGTCCGCGCGACTGCCATGGGTGAACATCGCGGCGATAGTCGCCCCATCGTGCTGCCTCGTCGTAGAGCGCTTTGTCGATGGTGTTGTAGAGGCTGTCCCAGACTTCCACCACAGATGTCTCGCCGAGCAGGCCGTCGTCGGAGAGCAGTTGCTTGGCACGGCGGACATAGCGGCGTGCGAAGTCATCGTTGTGCAGCAGCTGTCGGAATAGGGTAGTGGGGATGCCGTTATTCGGTGAGCCGTCGGCGAGGTTTTCGTTGACGTTGAGCAGAACCAACTCGCTGTCCCAGCACAGGAAGCGGAAGCCCTCGCTCACGCTCTCCTCGTTGTTATGGCGACGGATGGCATACCAGTTGTGATGGTCCCAGTCTGTGTTGCCTCCATACTGGTTGATAATCATGTAGTCGATGAAGTGGTCGATGTCCAGGAGCGTGTCCAGTCGTGCATAGGCTTCATCGTCGGGGTCGCTGCCCACGGCTGCTGCCGTTGCCAACATCTGGTTCCACGCTTCCATCGTTCCCTCGCTGGCTTCGATGTGGTTGCCACCGTCCTCTTCTACCTTGATGACGTCGATGTCGCTCTTGTCGGCTCCCAGATGGTTCTTTCCAAACTGGTCATCCACGCGCTCAGAGATGTTGTAGAGTCCCCAGTACATCCCGTTCAGGAAGAGATGCACGTAGAGGGCGTTGACGCTGGTGTCTCCCATCTTCCGCTGCATGCGGCGTGTCCATACATCGCGCGTATATTGTGCTCTCTGGCGGTTGGTGTTGTCCCAGTGGTACCATGTGTAGCCGAAATGACAGCGCACCACCAGTTGGTCGAACTGTGCCGGCTCGTCCTCGCCGAAGACGGGGTATTTCATCGTCTTCTTGCCGTACTCCTTCTTGAAGACGAGACGGAACGAGTGCTTGGGATTCTTCTCTGCCAGACGGCCGTGGCCGCCATGCAGACGCACGCCACAGCCGCCGCTGTAGTCGTGCTCCTGCGGACCTCCGAAGAGCTCCACGCTGGCCGGGCGTGTCCAGCCGTGTCCTGTGCCGTCGCCCACGGGCGGTCCCGTGAAGATGTATATGCCGCCCCGTTCCTCGTCCCTCTCTTTGCTGAAGAAGTTGTCCTTGTCCGAGACGATGCTGAGGATAGGCAGCTGTCTGAGGCCTTCGATGATCTGTGGCCGCAGCGTGGCATCGGAGGTCATCTCAGGGTCCATCTCGTAGTCCGCGATGGCCGTACCTGCAATCTGGCAATAAGCGCCCCATTCCGTGGGGTAGCCTGTGGGGTTATTGGGTTGCGAGAGGACCGAGTGGACAAAGATGTAACTGGCCGTGGCAACAGGTGAGATGCTGTCTCCCACCACTTCCACAGCACGCAGGATGGTGGTCCTGGTGACGGTCAGCGGCGTTGAATACAGACGACTGGCTGCCGTCGGCGTGCTGCCGTCGGTGGTGTAGTGGATGTCAGCGCCGGAGTCGCTGGTGATGTTGACGACAAGCGTTCCGCCGTCATAGAGGCCGTGCGGCTGCGAGAACTTGGGTTGTGCCGCAGCGGTTGTGGCCAGGAATGCGGCTACGAGAACAGGAGAGAAGCGTCTCATTTTATTGTGTGGTGTGTTCTATTCAAAGGTGATTTTCTGGATCATCTGACCCGGGTCGATGATGGTGAGTGTGAGGATGTGGTCTAGGCGTGTGGTGTCTAAGGGCAGCGTCACCAGGAAATCCTTGCGGTTCTCCAGTACCTGCTTCTTCCACGCCTGTCCCCATTCCTTAAAGGTGTTCTCGCACACCACACGCTCGCCACCATCTACGCTGACAGCGAAGCGGTTGCTGCAGTCCGTGGAGACAGGCCATACAGGGATGACGGAGAGGCAGAGAGTAATGGACGATGCCCCTTGAAAACTGGGAATGGGTATATTTAATTTTCCATTTTTCACGTCCTCACTTTTCATTCCTATCGCTTCGCCCATCTGCAACGCCACCCAATCCGTGCCGATGCCCTGGAGCAGACGGAAAGGAGCCTCTACGTTGAGCGTGGTGAGGTCGATTTTGTTGGGCAGTTCGGGGTAGCGCCAGAAGTCGGGCAGACGGTAAGCATCGGTGGGTGCATTGACATATTCCGGCATCTTGTGGTAGAGTGCCGTATAGCCAGGGGGCACTGCGGACATCATCTGGTTCCACTTGCCGTTGAGCTGCGTGTTGTAGCGTTCGCGCAGGCGCTCAATCTGGCGACAGGCATCGCGAGACATCTCAGCATAGACGCTGTTGCCCGTCTCGTGGTTGCGCTGGGCATACAGGAACTTGCGGTTCATCTGGTAGGCCGAGTGTACGGCATAGCCCAGCATCTCGAAGAGGGCAGGGCGCAGCTCCTCGGCCACCTCGCGCTCGATGGCGTCGTAGGCAAAGCAGATGGCCTCGTAGTCCGCGAGGCGTTTCTGTGCCGTGCCCGTCTCGAAGGAGAAATTGCCATCGTAGAGATGCGTGTAGGTGGAGTCCCACTCAATCTCGTAGCCCATGTACTCCGGCTTGCGGTTCCAAGCCAGACGGTAGTAGGTGTCGAGGATATAGGTGAAAGCCCTCGCAGGATCCAGCGTTTCGCCGGGCAGCGCAGAGTGTCCAGCGTTCTTGCCGAAGAGGCGGGTGAGGAAGGCAGGCTGGTAGGCGTTGACATTGTCGTAGGTGAAGGCTCCGAAGTCGTAGGCCATGTCAAAGAACTGCTGCATCTGCATCTCCAAGGGCTTGATGTCACCCACGTTCAGCAGCCAGTAGCGGTCGGCGCCTGCGTTGTAGGCCTTTCGCAGTTCCTCGTACATCAGCTGTGGTGCTGTGCTGGGAATCCAGAGGTAGTCATGGGGTGTGCCGAGGTATGAGATGTGGTAATAGACGCCGCTGTGTCCGCTGCGCTGCTGTTCGGCAGCATTGCTGATGCGCTTCATGTAGCCGTAGTTGTCATCGGGCCACACCAGCGTGATATCCTCAGGCACGCGCAGCCCGGCATCATAGATGTCCAGCGCCTCCTTGTAGGGGACGAAGATCTGCGGCAGCTCTTCGGCCTTCTGTTTCTTGTATTTCTTCAGGATAGCCCGCTGCTTGGCGATGACCTTCTCCAGTGTACTGGCACGCTTCTTGGGGTCTTTGCTGCCTTTCATGGCCTCGTCGTGCAGGCCTCGCATGCCCATGGTGTAGATGTTGTCGTACTGCGCCGTCTCGCGAATACGGCTGTCGAGTTTCCTGATGATGGTGGAGCTGTTGGTCTCGTAGTTCCATTCGCCGTCGCGCGCCTTGTCCCATTCAGATTTGGCAGCGTTGTTGAACAGCAGGGGCTCGCAGTGGCTGGTGGTAATCATGATGCCCCATTTGTCCGCCATGCGCTGGCTCTCGGGATGGCTGTAGAAGGCACCTGTGCAGGGGTGCATGGCCGGCGCCAGCATGTTGCCTTTCAGTCGCAGGATGAGTTCACAGACACGGTCGTAGGTCTTAGGGCCGATGTCGCCCAGCTCCTTCTCGTAGTTCTCTGCCGCCCATGTCTTCATGCCCCAGTCCTCATCGTTGATGAAGATGCCACGGTACTTGATGGTCGGCGATGCGCTGACGCAGTCCTCGGCATAGGCAAAGACGCGACGGTTGTGCTTGTCAGCGGGTATGTCGGCGAACCAGTACCAAGGACTCACGCCAATGGCTTCGCTGACGTGGAAGATGCCGTAGGCCAGTCCTCGCGGGTCGGAGCCCGTGATGCACAGGCAGTCCTCCTTCGTGTCGATGGCGTAGCGTTCCCACGTGCCTTGCAGTTCGCTGTGGCGCCCTGTGCGCTCCACCGTTCCGATGGCGATGCAGGGGCCTCCCTCGTGCAGTGTGCTGATCTTCGGCCGCGAGCCTGCCACACGTTCTATGTCGTCGGCCAGCACCGTTGCCATGTGCTTCACCAGCGGGGCGTCGGCGTTGTCATAGACGATGGTCGCCTCCGCCAGGTTCACGGTCTGTGCCGTGACCTTGGCGGAAGCGCTCATGACGAGTAGCCAGCAGAGGGCTAAAAGCTTACGTTTCATAACATTTATTTCACGATGACCTTGCGGCTCTTGCCGTCGTTGCCTACGATGATATTCAGGCCGCGCTGCAGTTGCTGGATGCGAAGACCCGATGTGGTGTAGATGCCCTGCGGGCTGTGCTCTGCGACATCGATGCCGTCGATGCCGACGACCTTGTCGAGGTTTCTGATGCGACACTCAGCCAGCAGGAATTCCTGCATGCCGCTGCCTACCTCCTTAAACTGGATGATGTAGTTGCCGGCCTTGGTCACCGTGAACTTCAGGGACTGGCGTGTGGCAGAGGAGATGTCGCCTGCGCCGTTGCCGTTGATGTTGGGGCGTGCTGTCAGCGTGGATGAGGTGGCGATGGCTGTGCCGCTGGTGTTCAGGATGGCAGCCTGATAAGTCGGCGTGCCCTTCCAGGCAGCCATGGCGAAGATGAGCTCATACTCGCCGGGCACCAGATTCAGGCGGTATGCCGTCTGATTGCCGAAGTCAGCGCTGGTGGTACGCCAGTAGAGCGCCTTGCCCTGATAGCCAACGAGACCAGTCATGGTGCGCGGACCGCTGGAGTTCTGCGAGGGGTAGTTGCGGACGCTGCTGCCGTCGGTGGTGCGCCAGCCCTCGGGGAGGGCGCCTGCAGCGACATTGGTGAAGTCAAGTTCATATTCGGCACACTGGTCGTAGAACACAGGCTGTATGACGACGTTGTCATCCGGCATCGTGAAGGTCACCACATCGGAGCCAGGCTCGAAGTCAATGGTGCGGTCCTCGGTGTAGAAGACGGAGTTGACCAGCTTCAGCGCCTTCAGGCCGTAGCCGCCTTCGGCAGTGGCTGTCAGCGTCACCGTCTGTCCGGCTGCGGCCTCCTCGACATCAGCGCTGACGCTGCCGAAGTCCGCTTCGCGCACGGCGACGGTGTACTTCGGGCGTTCTGTGCCTGCTGGCTCGTAGGTAATCTGGTCGATGAACATCTTGATGGCAGCGGTGTTCGTCAGGTAGAATTTGTTGGTGCCGGCCTTCAGGTTGACCGTCACGATGGCCTCGCGCCAGTCGTTCTTGTCCACCTTCTCGAAGCGCACCGTCTGCGACTTGCTGTTCACGGAGACGCGCATCTGTCCGGCCTTGCTGCTGTTGCAGTAGCGGATGACGATGTTGTACTCTCCGGCCTGCTCCTCAGTGAGCTTCAGCTGATGGTAGAGTGCGCTGCTTGTGCTGGCCTGCATCTCGGCATAGCCCATGCCTGCGAAGTCAAAGAGATCCGAAGCCCACCAGCCGGAATGGGTGAGGGCGATGTTGACACTCTTGCGGTCCATGTTCTCAGCCTCGATGGTGATGGGCCCCTTGAAGGGTTCGGGCTGCTTGGGCTGCTCCAGCGCTTCGGAGGGCAAGATGTCCGTGAGGCGGTCTGTGGCAGCGCCGGAGCACTCCACACTCAGGATGGCCGGTCCCATGTGCTTCACGTTGATGGTGTAGGTCTGGCTCTCGGCATCGTAGCTCTCGCTGTCGATGGTGGCCACGTGAGCCGTAGCGCCCGTCGAGGGCTTTGTCAGCTTCACAGAGGGCTGTGCCGTCACGCCGTTGATGAGGATTACGTCGGTCTGTGCCGTGGTGCTGTCGCTGCGGTAGTTGTTCAGGTAGAAGTCGAGGTGGTCGGCATATTCGCGTACGAGGGCGCTGGCGAGCTCGCTGAGGGTCAGATTCAGCGATTCGCAGGTGTTGTACTGCAAGGGTATGGTGGCCTGTGCCGACTTCTTGGTGTTCAGGTAGGTGTAGGGTGTATAGGTCACCAACTGGTTGTGGAAGCGGTTCACGTAGAGGTCGCCCTCCGACACCTGCGGATAGAGGTTGTTGAATTCGTTGACCTTCTTGGTCTGGGTGCTCCAGCGAGTGCTGTAGGCACTCTTGTTCACCTGCACGGGGATGCTCTTAGCCAGGTCGTCATAGAGACCTGTCACCATGGGGATGGCACCATAGCGGCCCGTAGATTTGAAGTAGCAGAGGTTGTTCTGCCACTGACCGTAAGCCCAGGCGCCCTCTTTCTTTTGGTTGGCGGGGTCGGTCTGCAGGTAGAGGCCGTTGTAGAGCGCATCGGGCACCTTGAAGTCGTCGGCTGTGTTGTGCACAATCACCACCTTCGTCTTCTCCACCACCTCCTGTCGCGAGGGGATGTACATCGAGCCGTCGATGATGCGGCGCCACATATCCATCCAGATACCCTTGAAGTTGGCGAAGGTGCCCCAGTTGCGGCGTGTGTAGCCGTCGCTGCTCTGCGTGTCGCTCAGGTTCTGGAAGTCCTCTGTCCAGATGAGCTCAGGGCCGTCCCACACGGCGCCGCCGTTGACGCACGTCTGCTCCATCACCGTTGCGATGCCGGCGCTGCCCGGATACTTGCATTTGTTCTCGCCCATGAGTTTGCTCATGGTGTCGTTCCATCCACAGTTGTCATAGCGGACACCGTAGTTGGTGGTCAGGCCGCTGATGAAAGGTCCCCAGCAGACGCTCTCGTTGTTGTAGAAGCTGCTGGCGTGGGTGTATTTGTAGAGGAAGAGGATGGCTTCGGGGTACTTCTTACAAGCTTCCAGGAAGCGCGGCTCCAGCTTCAGCTCCGCGATGGGGTCGGTGTTGAAGTGATAGATACCGCCGCACCAGCTCACGGTGAGGAAGCCGCCGTACTTGTGCGACATCTCCACCAGCTTGGCAAACAGCGCCCAGCGGCTGGCTGTCGTCGTGGAGCTCTTGTCGCCGGCTTCGCCGAAGCCCCAGAACTGCTCGGCGTAGTTCCATCCGAGGAAGTTGGGGTAGGTCTTGAAGAAGTATTCAAAGGTCTCCAGGTCGTCGTCCTGGATGTGAGTGTGGCCGCCGGAGGCAGGCTGGCAGCAGAACCACATGCCGTTCTGCTGGCACACCGATGCCCACGACTTGTAGGTCCTCACGGCATAGCGAGGCATACGGTACTGGCCCGTCTTCGTGTCAAACTGGCAAGACAGCGACAGGTTCATGCAGACGTATGGCTTGATGTCAGCAGGAATCAGGTCGATGATCTTCTGGGGGTCGGCAGAGTTCCACACGTCGATGTGTACGAGCCACAGCGGATGGCGGTTGTCAATGGGACGGCGCTCTTGAGCCGAGAGTTGCAGTCCAGCCACTAACAGCAGAAGGACCAGGCAGATGCGATTGAGAATCTTCTTCATTTTTGTATTCTTTTTGGTTGTTTTATCCTTTTTGCTCTGCAAAGATACGACAAAAAGCAGAAACGCCCCATTTCGTTTTGTATCTAATCCTATAGGAAAACGTCTCACCACCATTATATAAGGAAAATAAAAGCCCCGCAAGGAAAATCCCTGCGAGGCCACACAACTAATACACACAAATAACTAACTACAGTCTTTGTTTTATTTCATGCATTAATATTCGTCGTCATAGTCATCAGAGCTGCCGCCCCAGATGTCCCAGTCACCCTTCTCAGTTGTGAGGACATCGAGCCCACTATCCGCACTTTCGTCGAAGACTCTGCTGCCAACAAGCATGTGCTGCTGTGCCTGAACGGCCATGATAGATGTTGCCGGAGAAATATATTTCTTTTTCATAATTCTTTCAGTTTTAATTGTATAATTGTCCTTTCCGCCAGGGGGGCTTTACTTAACCATTACTTTCTTACCATTCACGATGTTCAAGCCCTTCTGGAGCTTGCTCAGGCGCTGACCAGCGACGTTGAATATCTCAGAATCCTGAACCTTGAACCCTGAACCCTGAACCTGGCTGATAGCCGTAGGCTTATCGAAGTTGAAGGACAGGAAGTCCTTGGAACCGGCAAATTCGCCTGTCAGGTAAGCGCGGAAGGGCTTGGCGGTGATGTCAGAGGCGACTTTATAGAAACCAATGCCGCTGGCACCATTCTGCAGCACATAACTGTTAAGAGGTACAACTGTATTTGCAAACACGCCTGTCAGAGCGCCACTGACATTCGTGGCATCAGCGTCAACAGCACCAGAACCAGTAAACGTTGCGGCACCGCTACCGTTGAGCAGTACGGGCGTATTGGCAGGAATCGTGGTTTCCACAGGCGTCAGCGTAGCAGCATCATTGCCACTGACATAGCTCAGCGTATAAGCTGTCACGCCGCCAGGAATGGTAGCCGCAAAGGGCAGGCAGAGCGTGCCGCATTGAGCAGTCGTATTGATCGTGGTGCTATAGCTGGCAGCTGTAGCCGTGAAGTCTTCAGGAGCCTGGAAGGGGTAGTTGTCCGTGAGGACGAGGTTGGCGCAAGTGCCGGAAGTAATCACATTTTGTGTGTTTGCCAAACCACCATTGCCAGTAGTTCCAAGGAACAGACAGTTCGGATTAGCGCTTGTCAACAACGTTCTACCAGCCTCTGAGTTAGTAGTAATACCCGTTACACCTGTTGCATCAATGGCTGTAGCAGTTGCATCAGCAAGAGCAGCTTCTGTTTCAGCAAGCTGGAAGCCAGAACCAGCGAGAACATATTTCGGAGCATTGGCGCCAGGAGTTGCATACACAGCAATATTGTTAACTATGTTATTTTGACCCCATCCGGCAGATTTAATACCTTGCAATGCTATAATTTCGCCATACTTCTCTACTTTGCTCAAATCAATTGACCAATACTTTCCTTCTGCATTCCATGTAGAAGCCAAATTCTCTTGATTAATCGCATTTACGTTTGTTCCTGCGGCATTAATGAAGAATGCTCGGAACCCTGTATTATCATCACGATAAATACGAAGTTCATTATAGCTCGAAAGGTTCGTATAACTAACAGCTGCATCACCTGTACCAGTTCCATAGTAAGTGTCTGTAGATGTTTTCACGTTCCATGTAGGTGAAGTTGCATCACCATTCATTTTCTGGTATGCCAAACTATTCAATTGTGTTTCACCTGCTTTTAGACAAGACATGGTCTTCAGTTGCCAAGTAATTTCTGTTATGGTCAGTTTCAAGTCGGTAGATTTACTTGCATCTGATTCCCATACCAGCTTCTTGACAGGATTGTTGTTTATGAAAGCATTCGTGGCGTTATTATCCAATCCGCTATTTCCCAATCTGTTACCATTCCATGTGTTAATCAAATTGTCGTCAGCATCATAGAATTTAACCCTGTCAACAATAGCATCATTACCACTACGATTTACATTATATGTTTTCAGATATTTCAAATCTACAGGTTCATAGAATTCTAGAGACAGCGTTCCTGCAGTTCCATCGGTGCTGAGAACACCTGTCGCGGAATTGAATGATAAGCCACCTGTTGTTGTCATACTTTCATAGCTAGTAGTAGCATAGCCGTTCTCATTAAATGACAAGGTAGGAATCTCAACCCAGACATCAACATAGTCTAGATCCTCGGACACAACATTGAAAGTCCATTCTGATTTACCATAGATATTGTCACGAACTTTGGTACCATCCTTCTTGTATGATGTTATTTTGTAGGTGTTGTCTTTGCCGCCAACAGCTGTGATAGCATAGTAACAAGCATAATCATTACCATCACTATGAACATTGTATGTCCAATCCAGGTCAGCTACGAAGCCATCACCGCCCCAAGGTCCAGTATAAACCACAGAGCCGTCTCCTTTATAAGCCCGAATCTTATAAAGAGTAGTTACACCATCAGGATATGTCACACCGTCATCTGTTGATTCAGAGATACGGAAACGATACGTAGATTCATTAGAACCTCTGGCCTTCACAGCACTCATGGCATCTTTAACAGCTTTAGCATAAATCTGATTGTCTGCATGAGTACCATACATGATGTTTCCACCTGAGGAAATGGAAACTAAAGTTTCACCTGATACGATGGAAGAAAGACTCAAGGCTGAGCCTAAATTATAAACAGTCTGTTCCTGACGTTGAACAACATATTTATCAGTATAGAGATAAACCTCAGAGATGGTGATGGATTTACCAGAGGACCACCATGAAAAAACGGTGAAATCATCGTATGTGTCTACACCCGTTAAATCTACCTCATATTCAGTAATCCCCTTAGAAAGACTGGGATGAGAGCCATCCGGAAGGTTTATAGCCCATTGATCTGCATCGGCTATTGGTTCACCAAATTTGATGACTGCCTTATCATATTTACTCACATCCAACTTCTTATATTGGAACGTATTACACGGGCTGCCTTTTAATGTAGTAAATGTAGCACCATACAGATTTTCTGTAGTCAATGTACTTGGTGTAACAGGTGTGACCGTAAAATCTGCAGTGTTAATCTCTCCATCCTTTAACAGAAGAAGCGGAGTTTTTATTCCTTTTTCAGCTGCGGTTTCCTCCCCTCCTGTCCAACTACCATCCCTGACAGCTACATCGCTAATCGTAATAGCATCGCTTTCAGAGGGGCGTGTGAATGACAGCTGGTACTCACCCCAGCCATCAGTAACCTCGAAAGGCAACACGGCGTTTTCACCTACATTGACGGTTTCATCGAGCACAATCGTATTCGGACTTGTCAGTTTCTGAATCTGCACACCCATACTAACGGCAGCTCCTGTAGAATTGAAGCAGAGCTTATATTCACCGTTATCTAACTGAAGCGAATGATAGACATTCTTATTATCTACGGTGTACTGAGCACCGCCGAACTGCAACAGCGTAGTGCCATCGTTCACCGTCCATCCGTGACTGGCAGGAGCAAAACCTGCCTCTTCAATGCGAGGAGCCCACTTCAGCGTCTCGTCACAAGACGAGTCAAGTGTATATTGTTCGAAGAAGTTCCACATGGTTTGCGCAGAGTTCCCGTCTTCTGTGTTGGTAGTATAGTCTTGGTGACCCATTCCGTCAACTTCATAATAAACGTATTGGAAGCTACCGTCGCCAGCCTCATAAACATTCTTGGTGTACTTGCCGCTTACCGTATTCGATGTAGGTACAGGATTAGCGCCAAGACGAGCCACCATCTCATCAACGATCGTAGGCATCTTAGAATACAACACGAAGTCATCAGCCTTGCCGTGAATATGCAGGAAGGGGACAGGACGAGCGCCAGTGTGACGCAGGTGGAACTCATTGATAGGATAGCCGCTGATACTTGCAAAAGCTGCGATTTCATCGCTACAAGTATTGCTCAGAGCGTAGGTCATCATACCGCCATTGGAGAAACCGCAGCAGTAGATGCGCTTGCGGTCAATCTCGTACTTCGACGCAACATCCTCGATAACCGCCTTAATAAAATCAACATCAAAGTTATCCTCGCCAGAGGCTGTCCAGCCAGTCGTAGAGCCGCCGAAGCCAATGGGGAAGTCCGTTACCTTACCTTGAGGATATACCACAATGCAACCCTCTACATCAGCCACGCCCTTTTTGAACGGGCTATAGTTTGTACTTGCTCCATTAGCACCATGCAGCGAAATCACTAAAGGACAATTTGCCGTCGCATTAACCGGAACATAGAGCTGATAATTTCGAGTCTCCGCATCAACGGTGATTTCAACATTCTCATCTATGGGGTCAAGTTCGGAGTTCACAGTAAAGCCAAGAGACTTGTAAAGCTTTAAATATTTCTGATCATCTGATGTGCCATCTACTTTCATCCATTTCTCACGACCAACATTCTGGAATGAGAAACCTTTTTCTGCATCGTATGAAACATACCAGAGGCCCCAGTTCTCACCATCAACGCCATAACCTTTATTTGCACCTGAAGCAGAAGTTCCAGAGAACATAGAGCCCCAGCTGGTAATATTTACGTACGAACCGCCACTAATACCATGAGGATAGTCTGTGCCATCACCATTCTGAATACGTATTCTGTAAATATTGTCCCCTTCAACACCGGAATCATCAATTTTCTCCAATTTCATATAGAAATAGGAGTCATTAGGAACAAGAGCATAAGCTGAATTCTTATAGTCTTGGTTTCCCGTGTAGTAAATAGCTTTTGCGCCATTGTCACTGATGATGAACTTGCCTCCATCTGTAATGTAGTCAAGAGAAGTTACGGCATCTCCAAATCCTGTACAAATAACCACATCTGTAGGCTTATACAGATAAACATTCGTGATGACTACAGAGGCTGGATGTTCACCATCGATTGTCTTTTCTTCCAAAGCTTCCCGGGCGCCCCAAAGCGTGATGTCGGTTACTTTAGTAAAGTCAACCCCTGGATTAGCAGCGGCAAGAGCCGCAAGGTCTATATTATTCTCACCGGCAAACAACTTTGCATCAGCATAGTTGTTGTCGCCCTGTTTGATGCGAAGCCATATATGATTTACATTATCACTGAAACTCGCAAGCGTGGCGTGAAACTTGGTGTAAGAAGTGATGTCTCCAGAGGGAAGTCCAGTATTGATGAAATAATAGCTTCCGAATTCGCCTGATGGCGGTGCCCAGACCCCTGTCCAAGACATGGTACTAGTCCCAGAGTTCCAAGAAGTAGCGCAATACCAGTCTTTGCTCAGTGATGCGTGGTATTTACCAGCATTCGCCGTTCCCACTCCGACTATCAGCAGCGCCGCAGTGAGGAATAATTTTGTAAATTTTCTCATAAAAGATTTAGTTTTTAGTTTAAATTTTGATGATTTTGGATGCAAAGTTAATGGGAGAGGGGAGTTGTTACACAAAAATTATGTTGCATAAATAGCGAAAAACGTCTCATCAGCAAAAAAAGGGCCTCTAATATCACACAGATAACACAGATCTCACAGAACTTTAGTGTATCTTTGTGGTTATAGTAGGCTCGAGCTCCAGAAGGGAGCGCGTCGGCGCCGCGTACGATTCCTTCGCCATTGGGAGTGCGCGTTCAGGAGAACTTCTATGCTATCGCTCAGCGCTATGCTCAGGTGGAGGTGCTAGCCTGCCAGCTGATGCCAGACCACCTGCATGGCATTCTCTTTGTGCATGAGCAGACAGCGCACCATCTGGGCCAGATGATATCAGGCTTCAAGGCGGGCTGTAACAAGGACTACCGGGCGCTGGTGCTCGGACAAGGAGCTCGGTCTGCTGTGGCATTGCCACGCCCCACGGAAAACGGTCAGACAGAAGCCGTAGAGCCCCCTGCAACTGACGTGCGACCACGACCGCCACGGGAGGCTTATGACCGCGAGCATGGACTGCTGTTTGCCAGCGGCTACAACGACCGCCTGCTCCTGCGCGCAGGGCAGCTGGAACGCTGGCTGCATTATCTGGCCGACAATCCCCGCCGACTGCTGATGAAACGGCAATGCCCAGATTGGCTGCGGCCGCATTTTCATGTCAACGTTGGTGGCAACACGTTCTCAGCTATTGCCAATCGCTGAATCTGATGGCGCACGCCTTGTGTGCTGAGAACCCATCCCGGCTCTAACTTCAAAATGACACAAAAAGAAGCCCCGCGGGCAATGCTCGCGAGGCTTCACAACTAACTAACACAAATTACTACACTGTGTTATAATCAACCTTTTGTTCAATGATGCTTATTCTTCGTCATCATCCCAGAGATTCCAGTTGCCAGAGCTTTTGGAGTCGGCAGATTTAATGCCATTTTCTTTTGCATTGCCTTCTTCAGTAAGGGAGGTACATACAATCTGGCAGACGTTGATAGAAATCGAACTCGTTGTAGGTGCTATATATTTCTTTTTCATAACAGTCAAGAATTAGAGAATTAGAGATTTACTTAACAAGCACTTTCTTACCATTAACGATATTGATACCGCGCTGAAGCTTACTCATGCGCTGACCTGCGAGATTATAAATCTCAGCATCGCCCAATGACAATTGTTCATTTTCCACTGCGTTGATTTTAGTGGCATCATCGCCGAACGAAATGAACGCTTTTACAGCTACACCGAGGTCGGAAATAGCAGTCTTGTCAATATATGCCTTGTTTGCACCGACAATGACAGCATCGTCACCTGTCGCACCCTCAGTATTGTAAAGCTTGTTGTTACTCAAGATGAGATAGTTTGCTCCGTCCGGAGCTGTAATCTCTGAGAAGGTTCCAATGAGGCCATTGTTGGCAATGGGTGAAACGACATCAGCTTGCCAATCTGCACGGAAGAATTGAACGTTTTGTGCCAACGGATCCGAGCCTCTTCTTCCAACTTCATCATATGACATGTAGAAATATGGTTTACCAGCTTCAAGGAGACCATCGACCCTTTCTAACGAAACACCAGATGCATTCTTGTTAGCTATACTGTAAACTAATGCGCCTGATACAGATGCTTTATAGGGCAGACAAATGGTTCCAAATTTCCCAATAGCACTATATGCACGCTCGCAATCACCAACATGATATGAGTCATAAGGGCCATTTGGCGTAAAAGTAGTATTCAAATAGTTGGTCACATATACATTTGAGAGGTATCTATTGGCATCACCACCGCCATAATAACCATCTAGAATGAGCGATTTTACATGCTCCAAATCTAATCCTAAACTTGCGAGATGATATAAATCTAAGACAAGAGCATTCTCATTATTGAAGGCATCAAATGACATATGTCTAAATTTGCTGCCATCGTATTGGTTGGCTTCTTTAGTGAATGAATGGCCGCCATTATCGGATATTGTTACTTTAGTGCTTCCCTCCTGACAAGATTGAGCGGTTGTTATAACGAGATACATCCAATTACGAAGATCCACAGGAGTCTCAAAATTCCAACCGCCTTTAGTTAATAGCTTAGTCTCAGAATCATATCCAGTCGCAATCTTGTCAAATGAAAAGATTGCGTCGTTGGCTGTAGCATCCATCGTTACAAAATCTTTATATTGTAAGGTCACCTCTTCAAAGTTGCTAAAACGGGGGAAATCACCAGCTCCAACACTCAGGGTCAATGTGCTAATGGTTGAAAGAGCGCTTACATCTACAGAGTAGGACGTACTTCCAGCGGGTATATTCTCACTTGTTGCATCATATGTGATAGTCCATGTACCCTCTGTTGGAGAACTAAATGTCAATACAAGGTCATCATAACCATCAACTTCAACACCAGTGATTTCAAAGGCCTTGTCTCCCACTGCAGTTGCAGCTTTTTTTGTTTCAATCGTTGGTGTATTCGTTGAGCCCAGGTCACTTGTAATATCAATATCTTCTGTCTCAAGTGATCCACCAGAGCCTTTGGAGAAATATATCCTCTTAATCTTAATATTTTTAGAAACCTTTCCACCGCCACTATATAAAATAATGTTTTCCCAACTAGTCCGATTATGACCATCCTCTAACATATTTAGTGTATACTCTGTTTTGCCACTAAAATAAACAAAATTATCATAATTACCAGGGGCCTTCATTAACAAAAGATTTATATCAGAAGCTTCCTCAAATACAATCGTAATCTTTTCCCATCCATCCCTAGTATAGTTATACGGGATATCAAAGACTTTGTCGTAATCTTTCTCTGTCAGAATAGAAACATAAGAAGGCACATCTGAAAATGTACAGCCCTCTGTCATGAGTTCAGTTGTGTTAGCTGTCTCACGAAAAGGACCTGCAGCAACATATACATCGGTAAGCACTGCTGAACAATCAGTATCTGTTGATTTAGGTCCCCAGAGTTCAAAAGTAGTCACTGCAGCAGGATTAGCAAACAGATCCGAAAGATAGATGGCATTTTTACCCTTTGACAGATTGACTGTCTTTTCAACACCTCCAGTGCAGTTAACCTTAAGGTATAGATGGTCGACTCCTTCGCCTTTAAAATCTGAGACCGTGGCATAAAACGCGGTATATGCACTTAAATCACCTGTAAATCCAGTCGGAATAGCTCTAACAACATTATTTGTACCTTCCCATGAAAAGGTGTTTGTTGCCGGAGTCCATTTACAATTAGCACCAGACCAAGGTGAACTTGGTGACCAATAAGTCTTTTCCGCTTTAACAGAAGTTGCCCCCCCCACTCCTAATAGGAGCAAGGAGACAGATAAGAGTAGAATTTTTCTCATAAAATTAGTTGTTTTATTGGTAATTATTCAAAATTGGGCGCAAAGGTAGCGCGTTATATAATACGCGTCACAAAGATAATGTCTCATAAATAGCGGAAAACGTCTCATCAGGGGAAAAAGTGCAAAAAATGTGCATCTTTGCCGCCGTTAACAATACAATCAGACACCAGCAGCAAGGGCCACAACAGCGCAACCAATGCCGGAGGAGAGTGTCAACATTTTCCGTATGGATAGGAAAAGGTAAAAAAACAGGGCCTGAAAGGGGTCAACTATATATAGGAAAAGACACGCTGCTAAAAAAATAATGGCGTTGCACCGTTGCACCGTTGCAGTCCATGAGAAGGTATTGCAAAGGGGTGAAAATGGTTCTACTCTATATTATATATAATTTATATATAATATAGAGTAGGGCGAAATTTTGACCTACCCCTACTCTGTGTTTTCAACTGCAACGCTGCAACGCGCAACGCATCATGGGACGCTATGAAAATTTTGTAAAAAAATTCGAGAAATATTTTGAGTGTGTCAATATTTTCGTACCTTTGCTCTGTCAAAAGGAAAGAAAATAAGAAGACCATGGTCTTTGGGGCTTAAGAGCAAGGTCTTACGCGCTTAAGACCTTGGTCTTCTTATTTACATAAATCACGGCTTTTTCATTCGTCGCGGTAACGCGGTAACGCGGTAACATTTGCAATTCTGAATTACAAGGTAACAAAAGAGAGAAATGATACTTATTATTATATATTATATAATATTTGAATATTATATAATATATAATAATAAAATTTCATCCCCCCCTTCAGCTCCCTTCATCTATCATTCCTCCACCACTAAATGTTACCGCGTTACCGCGTTACCGCGTGCCTGCGTGTACTAAAGTGCATCATATCTCATATTTAGAGTTATATGCGTGTATTTTGCTTCCAAATTCGATAAAAATGCGAATTTGGAGATAAAATTCTATAAAACAGAGTGATTTTAGGCAAAAACAGTTCGGTTCAGATTTATGACAGATTTATGTTCCATTCATGTGATTGGCGAGATATTGAAGCACCAAAACAGGCCATGGTGGCCGGTCTCTTTCTAAAATTAAGGTTTTCGAATGCCCTTTTTTTTTGTTAAGAATGCGAAACTTACATGATTTTATTTTGTACATTCCTCACTTATTCGTATTTTTGCAGAGAAAAATATCAAAAAGAAATGAAAAAGAGGATGCTTTTGGCACTGATGGCGGCAACGCTGATGCCGGCAAGTGCACAAGACTACACGCTCACCGTAGGTGGCGTGGTGACGGAAATCACGTTCTATTCGCCTGAGATTGTCCGCGTGACGAAGTATCAGGCGGCAGACGTTCTGGGCAAGTCTGACCCCAAGGTGGTGGTGACGATGACGCCGCAGGCGGTGAACCCCGTGAAGCGGGAGGGAAGCACGGCGGATACGCTGCTGACAGACCGCGTGATGGTGACGTGTACGAAGCAGAGCGGCCTGCTCAGTTTCTTCCGTCCCGACGGCACCGTGCTGATCAAAGAACGTGCGAAGGCGACGTTCACCAAGCGCTCCTCACACACCATAGACCCGTACAATGTTGCGCAGTCGTTCAAACTCACCACGAACGAGGCTATCTACGGCTTCGGGCAAGTGCAGGACGGAGCGCTGAACCATCGCAACAAGAGCTACAGCCACATGGTGCAAAACAATATGTCTGTGTGGATGCCTTTCTTCCACTCGACAAGGGGTTACGGTCTGTACTGGGATCTGTACGGTCCCTGCGACTTCAGCGACAACAGCTCATCGGGCGCCACCTTCAAGACGGAGGCCGCACATGCCGTCGATTACTATGTGCTGGTGGGCTCCGAGACGGATGGCGACGATGTCGTCCGACGTATTCGTGAACTGACGGGGCAGGCCACGATGGTTCCGCTGTGGACCTACGGCTACTTCCAGAGCAAGGAACGCTACCAGAGTGCTACGGAGACGCTGGGCGTCATGCAGAAGTACCGCTCGCTGCAGGTGCCTATCGATTGTGTAGTACAAGACTGGCAGTACTGGGGCGACAACAATATGTGGAATGCGATGGAGTTCCTAAATCCACAGTTCAAGACCACCTATTCCAAGATGATCAACGGACTGCACGACGACGGTGCCCATCTGCTGATTTCGTTCTGGGCGAACTTCGGCCCCGACACGAAGCAGTACAAACACTTCAAGGAGCACAACCAGCTGATGAAGCAGGGCAGTGAGATCATGACGACGACCTATCCGCCCAGCTCCGGTGTAGCTATCTATAGTCCCTATCAGAAGTCGGCACGCAACTACTACTGGCAGTGCCTCTGGGAGGGGTTGGTCAGCAAGGGCGTTGATGCCTACTGGGTGGACTCATCGGAGCCCGACCATTATCAGGGCGGCGAGGAGTGGGAGACTACCAATGATTTCGTGGTACTGGAGAAGGACGACGAGGACAATGCCACGCTGAACCCGTTGTCGCTGGAGAGTCAGCATACATGGCGTTCACTGCGTAATGTCTTCCCGCTCATGCACGCCAGCGGTGTCTATGACGGCCATCGGGCACAGAAGGATGCACCGACCGAGGCCAAGCGCGTGATGATTATGACGCGCTCGGGGTTCCTTGGGATGCAACGCTACGGCGCAGGCACCTGGAGCGGCGACATCACCGCGTCGTGGGAGACGCTGGCCAATCAGATTCCTGCGGCACTGAACTATTCCGCCTGCGGTGTCCCCAGCTGGAACAGCGACATCGGAGGTTTCTTTAATGGAGCCTATCAAGGACCGGGTCAGGACACCTACAACGAGCTCTACTGCCGATGGATTCAGTTCGGCACTTTCTGCACGATCATGCGCAGTCACGGCTCTGGCACAGACCGCGCCATCTACCAGTTCGGCAATGAGGGCGAGAGCTACTACGACGTCATCAACCGCTATATCCACCTGCGCTACGCCCTTATACCTTATATATATAGTACTGCACGACGTGTTCACGCCGACGGCTATTCCTTTATGCGGGCGATGGGCATCGCCTTCCCACAGGACGCTACAGCACTCTCGCTGAAGGATCAGTTCATGTTCGGTCGCGACATCCTCGTGGCACCTGTCTTGCAGGCACAGGCCACGAAGCGCAGCGTATATCTGCCAAAAAATACAAAATGGATTGATGTCTGGACCGGTGAGGAACACGAAGGAGGAAAGAAGGTGACGCGCGATGTCAGCCTGGCGCTGATGCCGCTCTATGTGCGTCAAGGTACCATCCTGCCTTGGGGTCCGGATACACAATACAGCTCGCAGAGCAACTGGGATAACCTGGAGATCCGCATCTATCCCGGTGCCGACGGAACCTTTACGCTCTATGAGGACGAGCGCGACAACTACAACTACGAAGCAGGGCGCTTCACGGAGATTCCTTTCACGTGGGATGACGCAACGCAGACGCTCACCATCGGTGCCCGCAGCGGAGCCTTCGACGGGATGTTGCAGAACCGTACCTTCCGCTTCGTTCTCGTAGATGCTGCAAACCACGTAGGTCTGGGGATTCAGCAGTCGGCGCGTTACAGCAAGGAAGTGACATACGATGGCAGCGAAGTAAACGTTCACATCGACAACAGCAACCTCGTGACAGAGGAGAACGCCGCCGTGGCCTCCATCCAGGCAACACCTGCCACCGTCAACCTCTATCTGGGACAGAGCAAGACCTTTGCCGTGCAGGCTAAGTATGTTGACGGCACAACGCAATATGTCACACTCGATGCCGTATGTGAGAGCAGCGACACAGACATCGCAACCGTCCGCGACGGTATCATCCGCGCCGGGCAGAAGGTGGGACAGACCGACATACAAATCTCCTATACCGATGCCTTGGGAACGGAACACAAGACCAGTGTCGGCGTTGATGCGTCCATTCCCTCGAACCTCTACGAGTGGAAAGCCGTGGAGTGGTATCGCAACCGCGTTACGGATCGTCTCGCAGCCTCTGACATCAGCTACAGCAGCAAGAACAACACCATCACGATTACCAAGAAAGGCAATCAGAACATCGCCCTCAGATACAAGGAGCAGAAATACATGGCGCCGGGGATGAAGTATCTGGTGGCTGTTGCTACGGAGGTGTCGAAGACGAAGGAGGACTCGCAACTCTGGTTCATCAACGGACGCTGGGTGAATATCGTGAATCCGTCGGACATTCGAACACTGAAGGACGGACGTGTGATGGTGTCGTGGGCAGTAGATGAGAACGCGGGCTATGAGCTGACCGGCGAGACCGTGTTTGGTCTCACCTCCACGAACAGTCAGGGGCGTTCTGTCATCAGCTATGTTGGCTTCACCTCGAACCTCAAGACGCTGCAACAGGAACTGAATGATGCGGTGGGCATCCATGACGTGAGAAGTGAAAGAACGCACAATGAGAAAACGATCTATTCGCCCGACGGAATCCGCCAACAACACCTCTCACAGGGCGTGAATATCGTCGTGGATAACGGAAAAGTATCAAAGATCTATAAGTAGCTTGCATAAATAGGACGGCGTTAACGACTTTTAGCGTTAAAGATTTTGCGGGGTGGGGGAAAAGTAGTACTTTTGTGCGCTTTTTAAAGGGAAAAAGCCCAAAAAGGCGCGAAATTTGCCCTCTAACGCAAGAAACGGTTTTACCAAGAAGGAAAATAGTTTACATTTTATATATATTATGCAAGATTCAGAAGACAGAATTATCAAAGTGGACATCGAGCGCGAGATGCGGAGCTCGTTCCTCGACTACTCGATGTCCGTCATCGTGGCACGTGCGCTGCCCGATGCTCGCGACGGCTTCAAACCCGTACACCGTCGTATTCTCTATGGTATGCGCGTGGATGGCAACACCCATGACAGAGACTACCGCAAGTGCGCCCGCACCGTAGGTAATGTGCTCGGTCACTATCACCCCCACGGCGACAGCAGTGTCTATTTTGCCATGGTGCGTTTGGCACAGGACTGGAACATGCGTTATACGCTTGTCGATGGTCAGGGTAACTTCGGCTCCGTGGATGGCGACAGCCCCGCTGCCATGCGTTACACCGAGGCACGTCTGGCATCGATGGGCGAGGCCATGATGCAGGACCTGGAGAAGGAGACAGTGGACATGGTCGATAACTTCGACGGCAAGGAGAAGGAGCCCAGCGTGCTGCCTACGCTGTTCCCGAACCTGCTGGTGAACGGTGCCACGGGTATTGCCGTGGGTATGGCCACGAACATCCCGACCCACAACCTGGGCGAGTGCATCGACGGCTGTATCGCCTACATCGACAACCCCGAGATCGACGTGGAGGGCCTGATGCACTTTATCCCGGCTCCCGACTTCCCCACGGGCGCGTTCATCTATGGTATGCAGGGCGTGCGCGAGGCCTATGAGACAGGCCGCGGCCGCGTGGTGATGCGTGCTCGTGCCGAGATTGAGCCGGGCGAGCAGCACGACAAGATCGTGGTGAGCGAGATTCCCTACGGCGTGAACAAGGCTGAGCTCATCAAGAGCATCGCCGACCTGGTGAACGAGCACAAGATCGAGGGCATCTCCAATGCCAACGACGAGAGCGACCGCGAGGGCATGCGCATCGTCATCGATGTGAAGCGCGACTTCAACGCCAACGTGGTGCTGAACAAGCTGTTCAAGATGACACAGCTGCAGACCTCGTTCTCCGTGAACAGCATCGCACTGGTGAACGGACGTCCGAAGCTGATGACGCTGCGCGACATGATTCAGTGCTTCGTGGAGCATCGCCACGAGGTGGTCATCCGCCGCACGGAGTACGACAAGCGCAAGGCCGAGGAGCGTGCACACATCCTGGAGGGCCTGATCATCGCCAGCGACAACATCGACGAGGTGGTGCAGATCATCAAGACCAGCAAGACACCCGAAGAGGCCCGCAAACGCTTGGAGGAGCGCTTCAAGTTGGACGAGCTGCAGTCGAAGGCCATCGTGGATATGCGTCTGGCACAGCTCACAGGCCTGCAGCAGGAGAAGCTGCACGCCGAGTACGACGAGCTGATGAAGAAGATAGAATACTACAACCAGATCCTCACCGACGACACCCTCTGCTGGAAGGTCATCAAGGACGAGCTCATCGAGGTGAAGGAGCGCTTTGGCGATCCCCGTCGCAGCGAGATTGTGTATTCAAGTGAAGAATTCAACCCCGAGGACTTCTACGCTGATGATGAAGTGGTCATCACCATCTCGCACCTCGGATATATCAAGCGCACACAGCTGGCTGAGTTCCGTGCTCAGGGCCGTGCCGGCGTGGGCGCCAAGGGTTCTGCCACACGCGACGGCGACTTCATCGAACACATCTATCGTGCCACGATGCACAACACGATGCTGTTCTTCACGCAGAAGGGTCGCTGCTACTGGCTGAAGGTCTATGACATCCCCGAAGGCAACAAGGCCTCGAAGGGTCGCGCCATCCAGAACATGCTCAACATAGAGCCCGATGACAGCATCAACGCATGCCTCTACATCAGGAAGCTCAACGACAAGGACTTCAACGAGAGCCACTATGTGCTGTTCTGCACACGCGAGGGCACCATCAAGAAGACGTCGCTGGCCAACTACAGCCGTCCGCGCACGAACGGCGTCATCGCCATCAACATCAACGAGGGCGACCGCGTGGTGGATGTGGCACTGACCAACGGCGAGAACGAAGTGGTCATCGCCTCGAAGATGGGTCGTGCTGTGCGCTTCAATGAGAATACGGTACGCGCGATGGGACGTAACTCCACTGGCGTACGCGGCATCACCCTCGAGGGCGAAGGCAACGAAGTCGTCGGCATGGTGGTGGTCGATAAGCCCGAGGAGGAGACCATCCTGGTGGTCAGCGAAAAGGGCTATGGCAAGCGCTCCGATGTCGAGGACTACCGCATCACCAACCGTGGCGGCAAGGGCGTGAAGACGCTGGAAGTCACGGAGAAGACGGGCCTGCTCATGGCCATCAAGAGTGTCACCAATGACGAGGACCTGATGATCATCAACAAGAGCGGCGTGACACTGCGCATGCACCTCGAAGACATCAAGATTCAGGGTCGTGCCACACAGGGCGTGAAACTCATCGAACTGCAGAAGCGCGGCGACGTGATCGCCAACGTCTGCATCGTTCCCACCACGGAGGACGAGGAAGAGGAAGAACTGCCCGAAGAAGCACGTGCCAAGGAGATCCCTGAGCCCACAGAAATGAGCGACGGGCAGACGGTGACCCTGGACCGCGACGACCAGCAGTAAACCTTCAAGCCCCCGGTCTGTCTAAGAGAAGAAAGATTGAAAAATCGAATTTAAACTTTTAAACTAATAAACTAATGAAAAAAATCTTATTTGCAGTAGCATTGTTCGCAGTGGCCGGAACGGCTGTTGCACAGGACAAAGTCGTGCGCAAGGCTCGCGACCTGAAAGATGAAGTCCAGAATCTCGTGGCCAACCACGAGCGCACAGAGAAGGAAACAGCACAGATGAACCAGAAGATGCAGGAATGTCTGGACATGCTGCAGCCCACCTTCACCAGCCCCGAGACGAAGAAGGAACTGGCCAACGCATGGGATATCCAGGCACAGCTCTATAAGTTCAAGTTCGCACCGCTGCTCGACAACGTCATCCAGAAGCAGCCCACGGACACCGCAGCCCTCGCAGAGTACATCTACAAGGCTCTGGATGCCATGGAGGAGTGCTACAAGGCAACGCAGACCCTGGGCCTGAAGGGCGACAAAGACCCCTACACGAACATCAACAAGATTGATGTCATCCGCTTCCGCCAGTACATCGCCTTCTGCGGTCAGATGTTCTTCCAGAACGGTCAGCACGCCAAGGCCCTCGACGCCTTCCGCCGTTGGATGAGCTATCCCCAGACCTACACCATCCTCGGTGCCGACGCAGAGACGCTGGCCGCCGACGAGATGACACCGCAGATTGCCTACTTCACATGCCTCTGCGCCTACTTCGCCAAGGACTACAAGGCCTTCAACGAGTTCATCCCCAAGGCCCGTGAATACACCCAGGAGAAGAGCCAGGTGAACCAGCTCTATCTGGCTGCCCTGTATGAAGCGGGCGACACCGTGCAGTGGCTGAAGGTGGGCCGCGAAATCGTGCTCGAAGACCCCTCTGCCAATGAAGGCGTGGCACAGAACGTGATGGCTTACTACTTCAACAAGGGCAAGAGCGCCGAGGCACAGTCCTTCGCCGACGACATCATCGCTGCCGACCCCAACAGCAAGCTGGGCAACTATGCCAAGGGCCTGGTGCTGATGAACGACAAGAAGTACGAGGAGGCCATCGTCTTCTTTGACAAGGCCATCGAGACAGATCCCGAATACTCTGATGCCTACTTCAACGCCGGCGTATGCTGGAGCAACCATGGCTACGACATCAACGAAGCCCTCAGCGGCAAGAAGATGACCGACGCCCAGTTCAAGGAGGCCGTGAAGCCCGTGAAGGCTGCCTATGCCAAGGCTGAGCCTTACTTCTTGAAGGTCAAGGAACTGGAACCCGACAATCCTCACAAGTGGGCAGGCCGCCTCTCCACCGTCTATTACATCATAGGCAACAAAGCTAAGCAGGCGGAAATGGACAAACTGCTTGAATGAAAAAAATCCTATTCATAGTTTTTATCGTGCTGAGCACGCCTGTTCTGGCGGAGAAAATCACACGCACCGTCAAGGACGGACTCAAGAGGCCGCAGAAACGCGAGCAACTTGAGAAGTGGCGCCAGAGCCTGCTCGCCGAAGCTGCCAAGCCGGAGACTCGACACAAGAAACGTGTCGAGTGTCTCCTGCTGGCCGCGGAGTGCAGCGAGGCCGTGAACGAAGCGGAGAACGTGAAGCTCTACCTGAAGAAGCCGTATGACACGGTGGTCTTCTTCAGTTCCATACGCGACATCTTCACGCTCGTGACCATGGCGGACAGCGTGGGTGCACAGCCCAACGAAAAAGGGAAGGTGGACCTTTCCGGACGTCGCCGCTATCGCGAGAAGCTGGCTCCCTACCGCAGCAACCTGCTCACGGGCGGCAAGTGGTACTATCAGCACGGACAGACACAAAAAGCCTACGACTACTTCGATGCCTACCTCAATGCTGCCGGTCATCCGATCTTCGCGCAGGACTCTCTGCAGGAGAAGGACGTGCAGGTGCCGATGACATCCTATCTGGCTGTCTTCTCAGCACAGAAGGAGGGGAACATCAACGGTGTTCTCAAACATGCCGAACGGGCCAAACGTGCCGGACAGCGCAGCGACCTCGTGCAAGAATATGTGGCGAGGGCATGGGAGAACAAGGGCGACACGACACGATGGCTGGATGCCTTGCACGAGGGCATACGCTCCTACGCCAACAACCAGTTCTTCTTCACACATCTGCTCAACTACTACACGCGGACATCACAGTGGGAAGAGGGACTCGCGCTGGCCGACTCCATGACACAAGTGGCAGACACGGTGGCGCTCTTCTGGTATGCCAAGAGCCTGATGCTCCTGAAGCTACATCGCGACAGCGAGGCCATCAGCGCCTGCGACTCGTGTCTGGCGCTGGCACCCGATCACGTGAACGCATATTATAATAAAGGTATAGCAGCGCTGAACATCGCAACGGCTTTCGCCGATACAGCCTGCACAGACCTGAAGAATCCGCAGTTCCGCAAAGACCAGGCCACCCTACGCAAACTCTATCAGCTGGCACGACAGCCGATGGAGCAGGTTCGAAAGCTGACACCCGACGACCAGGAGCGCTGGGCACCAGCGCTTTATCGCATCTACCTGCACCTGAACATGGGTAAGGAGTTCGACGAAATCGACAGAATCCTGAAGAAAAAGAAGAGTTGAAAGCAGCACACCTCTGGGTTCTCGCCTGCGCAGCTCTGTTCGTGAGCTGCACGGGACGTAAGGCATCTACGGGTGTCGCCGAGCAGCGCGTAGATTCCTTGAACGAGATTGCCTATCGCTGGCACTACAGACAGGTGGACTCCGTGAGGAAATGGGCTACGCTGGCGCTGGAGGAGGCACGCCGCATCAGCTACGTCGAAGGCGAAGCCGAGGCGCTGAACCACTTGTCGTTTGAGCGCCTGCAAAAGATGGACTTCGACAGCACGCTGCAACTGACACTGCAGGTGGAAGCGCTGACGTCAGACCCCATCGAGCGTTTGGTGGCTGACGTGACACAGATGCGCGTGGCACAGCGTACCAGCGACAACCTCGCCTTCTTCCGCCATCGAACGCAAGCCCAGCAGTATCTCTCCAAATTCACGTCGCGCAAACGCATGCTGTCGCCACACCGGCGTCGCCGCCTGGAGTACGGCAGCGGTGACATGCACATCGTCGCTTCCACCTATTTCTACTACCTCGACCAACAGGAACGCGCCATCGAGGAAATCGACGCCGCCGAGCCCTTCTGCCTGCTGGCCAGCGACACGGCACAGTGGCTCTACTACAGTTATATGCGAGGCTCAGGCGGACTCAGCCGCCAGCATGACCCCGTCGCCGTGGCCAACGAGGAGTTCGACTACCTGCTGCAGTGCTTCTGGGTGTCGCGTCGCGACGGCTACCTCTTCTTCGAGGCCAACGCCGAGCAATCGCTGGCCACGCTCTTCGCGGACTCTGCACGCCTGGAGATTGTCAGGAAGCGACAGCCCGAGGTTGTGCACGTGCTGGAGACGAGTTTCGGCACGGAGAACCCTGCGATGCAGATGGCAGAGACGGCATTGACGACTTTCGTGAGCTACGACGACCTGTACCAAAAGGCCAATGCCCTGCGCACGCTGGGGGAACTGTCCTTTGCCGCAGGCAACTATCCTGAGGCCATCAGCTATTTCGACTGCGCACTGGAGTGCGTGGACTGGCAGATGAACACCCATCAGAAGACGGTGCCGATGTGGATTGCCAACATTCGCGAACAGATGTCGGTGGCCTACAGCGCCCTCGACATGAAAGCCGAAAGCGACTTCAACCGCAATGCCTATCTGGACTTGCTGGCAGACACGCGCGAGGATGCTGAACTGGAGAGCCGCGTGGAACAGCTGAAAATACGCAGCGACCGTCAGCGGCTGATGCTCATCATCATCGTGACGATGGCAGCTTTCACATGTCTGCTGGTCTATCTCCTAGTTCGCACATGGCGCCGCCATCGTGTCTCAGACGAACGCCAGCTGCAGCAACGGCTGCATGAGATACAGACGACGGCCGACGCCCTGCAGCAGCAACAGATGGAGGCGCAGGAGACGCTGCAGGAACAGCAGGCTGCCACAGAGCTACGACTGTTGCGCGACAAACGCCTGAATGTGGAGAAACGTGCCAAACTGCAGTTGGTGATGGGCATTGTCCCCTTCCTCGACCGCATTATTCATGAGGTGCAGCGCATGAAGAAACAGGCCACACCCGACACAGCCTCACTGACATATATCGGAGAGCTCACAGACCAGATCACCCGCTACAACGACTTGCTGACAGACTGGATTCAGATGGAGCAGGGGCAGCTGAGCTTGCACATCTCGTCGTTCTCCCTGCAGCCGCTCTTCGACAGTCTCTCAAAGAGCCATTTTGCCTATGAGCAGAAAGGGCTGGAGCTCTGCATAGAACCCACGGAACTCTGCGTCAAGGCCGATCGCGCTCTGACACTGTTCATGCTGAACACGCTGGCAGACAACGCACGCAAGTTCACGCCCGAGGGGGGCACCGTCAGCATCAGCGCAATGGCCGACGAGGAGGACGGCGCTGCCTTCGTGGAACTCTCCGTGCAGGACACGGGCGTAGGCCTCACGCAAGAGGACATCGAACTCATTCTGACACACAAGGTTTATGATGCCTCCAAGATTGGCGAAGAAGAGAAGAGCGAGAAAGGATTCGGATTCGGGCTGATGAACTGCAAGGGCATCATAGAGAAATACCGCAAGACGAATCCGCTGTTCCGCGTATGCCAGATGGGCATCGACAGCAGCATAGGAGAGGGGAGCCGATTCTGGTTCCGACTGCCGCGCGTGGTGGAAGCTGTGATCGTGGCCTTGCTCCTGTGGGCGCTGCCCGAGAACATGGTGGCACAGATCAAGGCATCGCACGACAACTCACGCCAGACGTCACAGGTCTATGCCCTTGCAGACTCCGTCTATAATTGCAATGTGAGCGGTCGCTATGCTGACGCCATCGCCTACGCTGACAGCGCTTTCAAGGTCATCAGCCGCAACCACGTAACACACCATCGCAACACCCACGAGCGTCTGTCGCTAACTGATACGGGACTGGAGCCGTTGGAGATTCTCTGGTGGCAACGTCAGGAACCGATGGACTACTCACTGCTGCTGGGACTGCGCAATGAAATCGCCGTAGCAGCACTGGCACTGCACGACTGGCCGCTGTACCGCTTCAACAATCGCACCTACACCAGACTCTATAAACTGACGAACCAAGACCCGACGCTCGAAGCCTTCTGCGAACAGACCGACCGCGACCATGAACGTGACCGCATCGGATTGGTGCTGCTGGTGATGTTGATCCTGACGAGCCTCCTGTCGTTCTATTTCCTGTGGCTGCGGCCTCGCACGAAGTTCCGTAAGACGATGAAAAAACTGAACGAACAGCAGCTACAACAACTGCAACAAGTCAAGGAGGCTGAGCGCCAACAGCGCGAGGCTGACATCGAACTGGCTGAGGATGAGTACAATCGGCGACTCTACGAAGAGGAACGACTGCATGTGCAGAACCAGATTATAGACAACTGTCTCTCCACCATCAAGCATGAGACGATGTACTACCCGGGCCGCATTCAGCAGCTGGCGGTGCGCCTGTCAGACGATACGACGGCAACGCCCTCGCTGCTGGACACGCTCAGCGAGACGGTGGATTACTACAAGGAGGTTCATTCGCTCTTGAGCGAACAGGCTGTGCGGCAGTCGGAAGCGCTCAACTTCCGTCGTCGCAACATTGCCCCCGAGGATTTCCTGGCAGCACTGCCCCAACGCTGTCAGGTCATAGCCCGAAAGGCACAGGTGGACACAATGCTGGAAATAGACAATCGTCTGGGAACGAATCAGTTCCGAGGCGACCCCGACCTGCTGCAGATGCTGATAGAGATGCTCCTGGAAGCTGAAATCTCCTTGACGAAAGGGCAGGGGAGTGGTAACCTGGAACACCTGCCCCTGCAGCTGACGGCAGCCATCGACGGCTCCTTTGCCCGCTTCACGCTCAGCAACCCGTTCCTGACGCTCACACCAGAGGCGCTGCAGGAGCTCTTTATGCCTCATGAACAAGCCATACCGCTCCTCGTGGCCAAGCAGATTATACGCGAACACGACACGTTCCTGGGACATCCTGGCTGTCGCATCGCAGCCGAAGCACTCGACGAAGGGCACGCTTTGTGGTTCACACTGCCACTGATTGGTTGAAGATTGAAACATTGAAACATTGAAACATTGAAAGATACTCCTAAGCATTAAACGCTAAACGAAAAAACATCATATATGGAACCGTTTAAAGTCATTATTGTAGAAGACGTGAAGTTAGAGCTCAAGGGCACAGAAGAAATCTTCCGATCGGATATCCCTGAAGCCGAAATCCTGGGCACTGCCATGAACGAAAGCGAGCTCTGGTCGCTGATGCGGCAGCAGCTGCCGGACCTCTTGCTCCTGGATTTGGGGCTGGGCGGTTCCACAACGGTGGGCGTGGATATCTGCCGACAGGTGCACACGCGATATCCTGATGTGAAGGTGCTGATCTTCACAGGCGAGATTCTCAACGAACGCCTCTGGGTGGATGTGCTGACGGCAGGCGCCGACGGCATCATCCTGAAGACAGGGGAACTGCTCACACGCAACGATGTGCGACAGGTCATGAGCGGCAAGCGTCTGGTCTTCAACGAACCGATTCTTGAGAAAATCGTGGCACGCTTTAAGAAGAGCGTGATCAACGAGACACGTCGCACTGACGCTGTCATTGACTTTGACATCGACGAGTACGACGAGCGTTTCCTGCGCCATCTGGCGCTGGGCTACACCAAGGACATGATTGCAGGCCTAAAGGGGATGCCCTTCGGCGTCAAGAGCCTGGAGAAGCGTCAGGTGGATCTCATCAACCGTCTCTTCCCTGAAAACGAGCGTAGTGGCGTCAACGCAACACGTCTGGTTGTAAGAGCGTTGCAGCTGCGTATCATCGATCTCGACTCCCTGAAAGCTGATGATGAGTAGGTTTTGTTGGTGGTGAGTATTCTACGTTAGATAGTCATATATGATAAATCTTCATGAACTGAATCCTGCTCAGCGTGAGGCGGTGGAATATCTCGACGGACCGTCGCTGGTGATTGCAGGAGCGGGGTCGGGTAAGACGCGTGTGCTGACCTATAAGATTGCCTACCTGCTCAGCCAGGGGATGGCACCGTGGGGCATCCTGGCGCTGACCTTCACCAACAAGGCTGCCGATGAGATGAAGCAGCGCATTGCGCAGCAGGTGGGTGGCGAGCAGGCACAGCGTCTGTGGATGGGAACCTTCCACAGCATCTTTGCACGAATCCTGCGCGTGGAACACGAAGCCATCAAGTTCAGTTCGGATTTCACCATCTATGACGCTGCCGACAGCAAAAGTCTCATCAAGACGATTGTGCGTGAGATGCAGCTTGATGAGAAAGTGTATAAGCCCGGCACCGTTCTCAGTCATATCTCAGCAGCCAAGAATCGCTTGATTCTGCCTGCGCAGTACCAAAGCGATCCGCAGCTCTACAAAGCAGATCAGGCCAGTAAGATTCCGGCTACAGGGGAAATCTATAGGCGTTATTGGGCTCGATGCCGACAGGCTGATGCCCTCGACTTCGATGACATCCTGCTTTACACGTATCTGCTCTTTGCACACTACCCTGAAATCCTGGCCAAATACGAGGACCGTTTCGAGTTCGTGCTTGTGGATGAGTACCAGGACACGAACTACGCCCAACACGCCATCGTGTGGCAGTTGACACAGCACAAGCAGAAGGTTTGCGTGGTCGGCGACGATGCCCAGAGCATTTATAGCTTTCGTGGAGCCAACATCGACAACATCCTCAGCTTCCAAAAGTTATACCAAGGCTCACGACTCTTTAAACTGGAACGCAACTACCGTTCAACGCAGAACATCGTGGGCGCTGCCAACAGCGTCATCAAGCACAACAGAGGACAAATCTACAAGGAGGTTTATTCTGAGAAGAGCAAAGGGGATCCCATACACATCTACAGTTTCTACAGTGACCTGGAAGAGGCTGCTGGCGTAGCGCGTAAAGTGTTGAACCTCAACAACTACGACCATATTCCATGGGATGACATCGCCATTCTTTATCGCACCAACGCCCAGAGCCGCACCTTCGAAGAAGCCTTCCGCAAGCAGGATATTCCGTACCGCATCTATGGGGGCCTCTCGTTCTATCAACGCAAGGAGATTAAAGACATGATTGCTTACTTCCGTCTGGCGGTGAATCCCAACGATGAGGAGGCTATCAAGCGTGTTATCAACTATCCTGCACGAGGCATCGGACAAACGACCGTGCAGAAGGTGCTCACAGCGGCTTCGGAACAAGGCATCAGCGTGTGGCAGGTGCTCTCGAATCCTGCAGCATATAACGTGGGGCTGAATCGTGGTACTGAGGCTAAGATATACGCCTTTGTACAACTGATAGAAGGATTTAGAAGTGCTGTAAATCAAGATGATGCAGCTGTCCTTGGTAAGCGTATTGCACAAGAATCAGGTGTCATGAAAGACATCTTTAGTGGGCACGAGCCAGAGGATATTTCAAGGCAAGAAAACCTGCAGGAACTGATGGACGGCATACAACAATTTGTTGATGATAGGGGAGAGGAAGAGGGGAGTGACCGCATCTTTATGACGCACTATCTGCAGGAAGTGGCACTAATCAGCGACCTCGACGAAAGCGATGATGATCAGACGGAAAAGGTGTCTCTGATGACAATCCATGCTGCTAAGGGATTGGAATTCAAGGCTGTATTCATCGTGGGAATGGAAGAAAACCTGTTTCCCAATCAGATGGCGTCTTCGTCGCCACGCGAGATGGAAGAAGAACGCCGCCTGTTCTACGTGGCTCTCACACGTGCTGAGGAACTTTGTTATCTCACTTACGCACAGAACCGTTATCGCTATGGCAAGAGCGAATTCTGTGTGCCCAGCAGTTTCCTGAACGACATCGATGCGCGCTTCGTGAAACAAGAAAACGAAACGTCAGCACCCGCACGTCCGCGTAGCTTCGCCAGATTGTCGTTTGACGACGACTGGACGCAACCACAGCGCACGAAATCTTCTTTTACACCAACGCACAGCACCACTCGTGGTTCATCAACAAGTTCACCAACATCATCAAGCAGTTCACGGACATCATTCAGCAGCGCCAGAACGTCTTTCGTAGGCGCTCGTCCCGCTGCAGCTCAAGAACAAGCAGTCTCGCAGACACAGACAGCTGCCGGAACACTTCAGGTGGGAACACGCATTGAACACATACGCTTTGGTCAAGGCACCATTACTGCGCTCTCTGGGACTGGCATTGATGCCAAAGCCACTGTAGCATTCGACAATGTCGGAAACAAACAATTGCTCCTTCGTTTTGCAAAGTTCACCATTTTAGGTTAACGAGCCTACAAGTTTGGAAACAACCAAATATTCCTTCTTTAAAGGTATTATTCTATTTTGAGCTAACCAGTGTTATGTTTAATAGGATGTGGAAAAATAGTAGGCCCTATCTTTCAGTTATGGATGATGATGGCCACACTGATGGATGATTATGTCTACCCTGATGATTTGTCATGCCTCTCCTGATGATTGTTTTTGATGATTTGCGTAGTTTTTCTTTCAGAAAAGTTGGTCGGGTCAATTAAAACGTGTACTTTTGCCGCAAAGAATTAACTAACTAAGTAAATGATATGAGAAAATCATACTTCTTCACCGGTTTATTGGCTTTGAGCATGAGCGGTTTATTGAATGTCGTTCGCGCTGATGAAACTGATGTGACGACTTTCATTTTGAACCCGAGTTTTGAGCACGGCACAGACGGCTGGACTGTCAGTAATCTGAACCGTGCAGATAATGGCAATTTTTCACGGGTTGCAGGAAAGTATTTTTTAGAGAAATGGACGTCAAGTGGTTCGGTAGGTTCTGCTGCCGTTCAGCAGACGCTCAGCAATCTGCCCGCAGGTAACTATGTTCTGACGGCTGCTGCACAGAACATACAGCAAAGCAGTGCTGTAGATCAGACGGGCGCAAGCGTCTATGTCGGAAGCACAAATACAACGGTAAAGGCTGCCGCTGATTATGCTGTTTCGTTCTCGACGCCTGGCACCGATGTCAAAATTGGCTTCAAAGCTGTCAATGCCACTGGCAACTGGATTTGTGTTGACAACTTCCGTCTGACTTACGTGAGTCCTGATCTCACGCTGCTGCAGACGGCTGTGACGAACGCTGAGGCAACCATTGCGACTTCAGAGAAAGCATCCTATGCCGGCTTACAGCCTACCATCAAATTCAACCTGGAAAATGCCATTGCAGCTGCCAAGGAAGCTACAGAGACAACGCCTGCAGAAACGCTGCAGGGATATGCCTTCGAACTCGCTGAAAGACACGGAATTGCAAAGGATAATATGGATGCGCTGAAGTCCTTGAAGACCTTGGTGACTAAATCTAAGTCGTTGCTAACCAAGGATATGGCAGCTGTCTATCGTGCCTCACTGCAGGATGCTTACGACGATGCTGTAGAACTCCTGAAACTGGAATCCGACGAGAATGTCTATCTGATCATGAACCGTCTTCAGCTGCAATATGACGAAGCCGACGCCAGCAATAAAGCGTGGAAGGCTCTAAACAGCTCTATTACAACGGCTAACACTCAGCTGAACAAGGAATCTGCCACTAAAGGAAAAGCCGAACTGCAGGAAGCCATCACGTTGGCTGTGAGCATCCGCGACAATGAGAACGCAACGCCCGATGAAATGTCGGCTGCCAAGGAAGGACTGGACAATGCCGTGCTCTACAACCGCATTCAGAATGCTACAGGAACGCCTCTGACCGTCAAGACATTAAGTGCTGTTCAGGGCGCTACCGAGATATTCGGACGTGCCTCTTTCTCAGGCACTACAGCCAAGGAGAAAGGCTTCTGCTGGAGCGAGGAGCCCTACCCCACTATCTTCGACAACCGTTCCACAACCGTCTATGACAACAACGGCGACATCTATGCAATGCAGGAACTCGACCCTGCCACTGTCTATTATGTTCGCGCTTATGCCATATCCTCTGGCTACCAGCTCTCTTACGGCGATGTACTGAAGGTGCCGACACGCCCGTTGGGAAACGTTCGTTTCAGCTATGGCAACGAGGGCGATGAAGCGACCAATAAGCGTATTTATGCTGCCTGCGAGGATGCCGTTTGGATGTGGAACAACATCGGTGGCATCCAGGATTTCTTCCTCAGTGCGCATTATAAGTATGGTGCCGGTGCTGGTTCGGGTACTGCTGAATGTAGCTATGGAGGCTACATGAGCGTGAGTCAGAATGAAGGTTGTCAGCGAACAGGAACCATCCTCCACGAAGGCGCTCATGGCTTAGGGATGGTGCCTTATACCGACTGGACGAATTCCATCTATCGCACCAACGGAGACCGTGGCGACTGGCTCGGACCTCGTGTGGATCGTGTCATTCAGTTCTTGGATAATAATCCTTCGGCCAAGCTCCATGGTGACAACCAGCACATGTGGCCCTATGGTATCAATGGTGCCGGTGAGGACTCTGGGAGTCCGATTCTCTACCGTGCCAATGCCTTGCTGGTGGAAGCCTTATCAGAAGATGGCATCACGCATTCCGGACAGGCCTTCCTCACGCCGGGATACTCCTTCGCTCAGGATGATGAAACCAAGTACTATATCAAGAACGAGGCTACAACACGCGGTCTGGCCACATCCTATCTGCGCCAAAAGACGGCCACGAACATCCGTTTCGAGGAGATGAAAGCCGACGAGGCCTTCGCCAACGACTCCTGTGCCTGGTACATCAAGTTCAACCCTGCCACCTGCTACTACACTTTCATTAACGTTGCCACGGGCAAGTATCTCTCCATGAGTTCTGGTTCCGCCACAGCTGCCTCCTCGGCATCGAATGCCAGTTTCCAGTTGCTGGGCTCACGTAACAAGACAACCTATGAAGACTTCACATTCGCCGGCACCTCCTTCTGGACTGTCACGGCCAATGGACACAACGCCTTGAATGCCACTGCAACGGGCGCTTCAAGTGCCAGTTTCAACCACGCCGATGCCTCCACGACACAGCGATGGCTCTTCCTTACGGCCGACGAAGTCAGCCGTTTCGCACAGGCTCAAGGTGAGACCGTTGGCATCAGCAAGCCCAAGGCTGTCGCTCATGCTGACATTCAGGTGATGGGCGGCAAGGGCGTTATCGGCATCACAGCTGCAGGCGAAGGCCAGGATGTGCAGATATTTGCTGCCGACGGCCGACTCATCCGGCATCTTTATGTCCAGCGCGATGCCAACGCTCAGGTGGCAGTGACGCGTGGCATCTACATCGTGAACGGCAAAAAGGTTCTCGTACGCTAATCCTTAAACTTTAAACTCACCACTTTAAGCCTTAAACTTTAAACAAAAATACCCATGTACATCATCGGCATAGCAGGTGGCACAGGTTCTGGCAAGACCACCGTTGTTCGAAAGATTGTCGAGTCCCTGCCTGGTTCTCAGATTGCAGTGATTCCGCAAGACTCTTATTACAACGACAATACGGGTGTGCCTATGGAAGAGCGTCGGAAGATCAATTTCGACCACCCCAACGCTTTCGACTGGAAGCTGTTGATTCATCAGATTAACGAGTTGCGCAACGGCAACGCCATCGAGCAACCCACTTATTCCTACATCGAGAGCAACCGTATGCCTGAGACCATTCACATTGAACCTTGCGAAGTCATCATCATCGAAGGCATTATGGCGCTTTGTCGCAAGGAACTGCGCGACCTCATGGACTTGAAGATCTTCGTTGATGCCGACCCCGACGACCGACTGATTCGCGTCATCAGTCGTGATATGGCAGAACGCGGGCGCACGGCACAGATGGTGATGGACCGCTACATTGATGTCCTCAAGCCCATGCACCTGGAGTTCATAGAACCTACTAAGCGCTATGCAGATCTGATCATCCCGCAAGGCGGCGAGAACCAGCAGGCCATCGACATCATGCGGACATATATCATTCATCGGCTGAAACCTTGAAGCGTCACAGCCTTCTATCTCTGGTTGCTCTGTTCTCCTGGCTGACCCTCGTAGCATGTCGTCAGGAGAACAGAGCTTCTCAGTCCGTGATGTTCGGGCCTGCCGATGATGGTGCTGCAGGGGAAGCCTACGACCTCTCTGATGTTCAGGCTGCCGGTGAGCTGATTGCCGTAACACTCTCCGGCCCTGACACCTACTACGAATACCGTGGTCAGGGCTTCGGTCTTGAGTTCTCTTTGGCACAGGCATTCGCCAACAGCATTGGCGCCCGTTTGCGCATGGAGATGGCTTCGGATACGGCGCAACTGCTACAGCGTCTCTCCTCCGGCGAGGTTGATCTCATCGCGCTGGACATGGACAGCGTCCGCCTGACTGCAGACTGCAGCCTCCTGCCCAACGGCTGGGTAGCCCGCACAGCGTCTTCGCAACTTGTGGAGGCTGTACAGCGCTGGTGGAAGCCTGCTTTGCGCCAGCAGATGCTGGCCGCCGAGCAAGCCCGCAAAGCACCTGCCAACCGTGTTCGCCGCAGCATGCGGCCTGCCATGCTCTCACGACAAAATGGTACCATCAGTCACTACGACGAACATTTTATTCGTGCTGCACAGCGCATCGGGTGGGATTGGCGTCTGCTGGCAGCACAATGCTACCAGGAGTCCGGCTTCGACCCGCAGGCGCTGTCGTGGGCAGGAGCCTGCGGTCTCATGCAGATTATGCCCTCTACGGGCGAACGCCTGGGACTCTCGCGTGCAGACCTTTATGACCCTGCTCGCAATATCGAAGCTGCCGCACGCTATCTCTCGCAGCTGAACGGTTCCTTCTCCGACGTCGCCAATCCATACGAGCGCATCAATTTCGTGCTGGCAGCCTACAACGGAGGTGCCGGACACATTCGTGATGCCATGACGCTGGCACAGGCTGCAGGCCGCTCGGCACAGCGTTGGAGCGAGGTGGAACCCTATGTGCTAGCACTCGCCTCGCCCTCCACCTATCGCAACCCCCTCGTGAAATTTGGCTACCTACGTGGCGAAGAGACAGTGGATTATGTGCGTCAGATTCACAACCGATGGGCTGCCTATCGCGGAGTGGCTCACCCCCACTCCACCGGTCGCCAGCCTGCGTCTTCCAGTTCGAAACCCTCGCGCGTGCGCTCGCGTACAGAGTTCCTTAATGACAGCCTCCAGTAAACGCGATGTTGAAGAAACTGCGCATCAAAGTTGACAGCTGGACCGACGACACCATCATCGCCGGCGAACGTCGAGTTGCCAACCCCAACCTCATCCCTACGGCCTATCTCTTCAAGGGAGCCCAGCTCAATCTTCTCCTCTCAGAGGAGCATGCTGACGGCACTCTACTGCCACAGCATATCGTACTTGACCCAGATTTCCTGGTCGATGTAACGGCCATCTGCCGCTGCTTCACGCACCACGGCGACGCGCCAGCAATGCACCTCCTTCAGAAGTTCACTCCAGCCACAACCAGTGCTGCCATTCTCTTGGGTAATGTGGCCAACCAGTTCCTTGACGACTGTGTGAACGCCTCACCACAGACCGCACCCGAAGACCTCTTCCGCGCCTCACTGCGCAAGTCGTTTCGCACCGATGCCTTGCACTTCGCCACCACAGAGGGCATCGGCCAGGACTTCTCAGACCAGTGTCACACGCTTTTTGAGAACATCCACACAACCGTTCAGCACCGCTTGCCAGCAGCAGCTTCATTGGAGTCCGCTTTCCTGTGCGAAGCCCTTGGCATACAAGGACGTATGGATATGATGAGCAGCGACCATCGCACCGTCGTGGAACTAAAGTCCGGCAAGGCCGAGCGCGACGAGCATTACCGCTACGAGCATGCCATGCAGATGGCGCTCTACAAAGAATCTCTCTACTACAACGAGGACTTGCCCTATGCTCAGGTCACCACTCTCCTCTTCTACGCACGCTATCCTCACCTTATGGACATCCACCTCGGGCGCAATGATATCCACCGTGCCATTGCTGTTCGCAACGGCATTGTTCACCTGGAACATCTGCTACGCACTGCCCCGGCCCGACTCTTTGAAGCACTGACCGAGTCACATTTCAATGTCATTGGTGTCCATGACCGATTCTATGAGAGCTACTTGAGGCCACCCATCCTGCGTTTCCTCAGCACCATCAACTGTGCTCCCATCCTCGCTCGCAGCTACTTTTTCACGATGCTGGCCTTCGTGGAGCGCGAGCAGTTCTTGGCCAAGACCGGCGTCGAGGGTGTTAATATGCCAGCAGGACATGGTGGCTTTGCTGACACTTGGCGCACAACAACAGCCGCAAAGCAGAATGCTGGGCGCATCATCCCCGACCTCCACATCACACCCCTTGTGACCACTGCCGGTGTGGTAGCCATTGAAGCCGTCACCACCGCCATTGACGAGTCATCCAACTTTCGTGTCGGCGACATGGTAATGCTCTATGCCCAGCACGTCGATTGCCAGCGTCAGCCTGCTGACTTTTACACTTCATGCATCATCGAACACTTCTCGCCGACGTCCCTGACCCTCCGTCTTCGCTTCCCACAGCGCGACGAACAGCAGTTCCGTCCCGACATGCTCTATGCCATCGAACCCGCTCATGCAGACAGTGGCTACGCTGTCCTCTATCGCGGACTCTATGCTTTTCTCTCAATTGAATTATCGCGCCAACAGCTATTACTTGGTCAGCGTGCTCCGCAGTTTGATGAAACAGCTACATTAAGTCTTGCAGTTGCCGATGCTCGCCTCCGCGACATCGTCCTCCGTGCACGTCAGGCCAAGGACTACTTCCTTCTCGTTGGGCCTCCCGGCACAGGAAAGACCACAGTGGCACTGCGCCAAATGGTGCTAGAATTCCTTGCCACTGTAGAAACCCACGGCGCTGCGCTACTCCTGACTGCTTTCACCAATCGTGCTGTCGATGAGATTTGCTCCATGCTTGCTGACGTTGCTGCTGATTTCGTGCGCTTAGGCCCCGAACTCTCCTGTGCGCCAGAGCATCGCCATCACCTTCTCACGCAACTCGTGGATTGCTATCCCACTCGCGATGCTGTCCGCCAACTCCTACAGCAAGTCCCCATCATCGTTGGTACCATTGCGTCGCTGTCCTCGCTGCCCGAGCTCTTCCTGCTTCGCCATTTCCACGCAGCCATCATAGATGAAGCCTCCCAAGCGCTGGAACCCCATCTCCTGCCCCTCTTCTGTGCAGTCGATGCTCACGGTCACCTTGCCATAGACAAGTTCATCCTCATTGGCGACCACAAGCAGTTGCCGGCCGTCGTGGCGCAGTCACCAGCAGAGTCTGCCGTGGCAGACGAGGGGTTGCGTGCTGCCGGCATCACAGACTGTCGCCGTTCCCTCTTTGAGCGTCTCCACTCCCTCGCCATACGCATGGGCGTTCCACAGGCCGTGGGGCTTCTACATCGTCAGGGCAGAATGCATGAGGACATTGCCGCCTTTGTCAATGCCAACTACTACGACGGCCAGCTTACTGCCGTTCCACTCCCCCATCAGCGCGGCCCCCTACCCTTCACCGCTGCCACCGCAGCACGACTCGTAGCCTACGATGTCCCAGCCTCGCCCGACCGTTGCACCGCCAAGAGTAATGCAGCCGAGGCAGACTGTGTTGCCGACATTGTAGCTAGTATCATGTCCGCTCTGTCAAACGCAGCGACGAGCATGACGCTGGGCATTATTGTCCCCTTCCGCGGGCAGATTACGCAGATACGCCGTGCCCTCGCAGCCCGCTGTATTCCAGACTACGAGACCATCACCATTGACACCGTAGAACGCTACCAAGGTTCGCAGCGAGACATCATCCTCTTCTCCACCACCGTCTCAGCTCCCTGGCAACTCCCCATCCTCTCACAGCCCATCGAAACAACCGCCCTTGTGGCTACCCCTTCGGTCAAGCCCTTTCTTCTCGACCGAAAGCTAAATGTCGCCATCACGCGTGCCCGCCATCAGTTCATCCTTGTCGGCAACCTATCTCTTCTTCGAACCTGTCCACCCTACCGTACCTTCATCGATTACATCAAGTCCTTAAAGGATTGAAAATTGATGGACGCAGCTGTCTATTATTTTCTGTTCTCCCCAAAATATGGGTGATTTTCTAGCATGTTTGTTACTTTTGGAAAAGGTAAAGGCCGAAAAAATGGCGCTTTGTTGGTGATGGTTCAGAAATAATGCGTACCTTTGGCAGCAGAAATACAGAAAAGGATTATGAAGACAGGATTGGTGTTAGAAGGAGGAGCCTTGCGAGGGCTTTTCTCTGCCGGCGTTATGGATGTGCTCATGGAACACGGCGTGACGTTCGATGGTGTGGTAGGCGTGTCGGCAGGTGCATGCTTCGGCTGTAACTACAAGAGCGGTCAGGCAGGACGTGTGCTGCGTTACAACTTGCGCTATGCCCATGACCTGCGCTACTGCAGTCTGTGGTCGCTGCTGACTACAGGAGGCATCTTCGGGCCGCGCTTCGCATACTATACCCTACCCTTGCAACTGGATCGGTTTGATGTGGAAGCTTTCGACCACAACCCGATGGAATTCCACGTAGTGGCTACCGACGTGGACAGCGGCGAGCCTGTCTATCAGTGTTTCGACAGCTTCTGCAAGGAGATGTTGGACTGGATTCTGGCATCCTCGGCAATGCCCATCGTCTCGAGGATCGTGACCATCGGAGGGCACCAGCTGCTTGATGGTGGCATCGCTGACTCCATACCCCTGCAATACTTCCAGCAACAGGGCTTTGAACGTAATGTGGTCATTCTGACGCAACCTGCGGACTACCAGAAGACGCCCCTGAGGCACCTCTGGTTGATCCGTCGCATGCTGCGCCGCTACCCCGTTCTCCTGGATGTCTGGGAACGGCGACACGAGATGTACAACGCGGAATTGCGTTATATCGCTGAACAGCAGGCTGCAGGCAACACACTTATTCTGTGCCCGGAGCATACACTACCCATAGGACATCTTTCGCACAGCCGTAGCCGGATGCGCGAGACCTATGCCCTTGGCCGCGAACTGGCTGAGAGGGAGCTTTCCCGCATTCAGGCGTTTGTGGAAGAAAAGTAATCAGAAATCGAATTCGAGGGCGAAGCGGACACCGTGTTTCTTAACACCCGGGAAATCGTGGTAATTGATGCGATAGACGTAGTCGATGCGGAGGACTTTCAGGATGTTGTGGATGCCTACGTTGAGTTCCATATAGGGCACATTACCCATCTCGTGAACAATTGTCTGTCCATCGCGCGAGGGCATCTCGAATAGGTCGTGGTCACCGGGGTGCAGGGCGGGGTTGTTCTTGTCGGAGAGGTGGCCGTAGAGGGCTTTGAAGCCGATGACCTCGCGCAGCTTGAGTTTCTTGAGCAGTGGGATGCGGTTGAAGAGCTTGCCGGAGAGGTCCCACTCGGCCTGGAAGGAGAGGTAGCGGTCATTGACAAACTCCAGGTTGTTGATCATGCAGAACATGTCGCGCGTGATGATGTAGGAGTTGTTGGCCACGGGCATGAGCAACAACGGGAAGGGAACACGGTTCCACTGCACGGCACCACGCAGATTGAGGCTGATGCGGCCATAGGAGTTCAGCCAGATGCGCTTGTAGGCGGTCACCTCGGTGACGTTGTAGTTGTACTGGCTGCCAAGGACGCCTTTGATGCCGAAGGTATGGGAGATCGTGAAAATGGGGTTGTTGTGGTGGACGTAGTGGCGGCGCTGCTTGGAGTTGATGACTTCCTCGCCGGGTGCCCAGCGGACGGACAGCATCACGTCGGAGGTGTAGAGATGCTCCACCATCTCACCGTCGAGGCGGCGGTAGAAAAGGTCACCGCAAGGGGTGATGCGGGCGTGCTTGGCCTGGAGCTTGAAATCAATGTGGTTGTTGGTCTCCACCTCGTAGCGCAGCAAGGCGTGGCGCTGGAACATCATGTGAGTGACGTCCTGTGTCTTGAAGCTGGTCCACACGTTGTCCTTGTCGCGCCCGTTCTGCCACATCATGTCAGCGGGGCTGAAGACATCCTGCCGGAACTGGGCCGTGATGCTGTGGCGAGGGAACTCATGGGGCGACTGTTCCTTGCGCAGGAAGGAGTACTCTATTTCGCCCATACCGTACCAGTTCTTGCTGCGGAAACCATAGGCGCCATAGGCCTTGAAGAAGAGTTTGGGGAAGAGCTTGGCGGTGGTCTGGAAACCAAGACGCGCGCGTGGACCGTCGATGAAGTTGTTGGAGTACATAGACATCACGGGACCGATGTCTATCTTGCTCTGATTGGTGTAGCGCGAGGTCTCGAAATAGTTGTTGATGATGGCACGAACGGCATAGAGGATGACGCCAGCGCCGCGCAGCTGCTGCAGGGTGTTCATAGCATTCTGCAGCTGGCTCTCAGCCTTCGAAAGGGTGTCCACACGATGCTGCGCCCAGAAGGCGGGGTCGTCGATCTTGGCCGTGCCCTCGCGCAGAATGTCGCTTTTGCGGAGGGCTTCGTCAGGGATGGAGTCAGTGGAAATCTGGGTGTAGTTGGTGGCGCGATGCACGAAGGCGGCGCGGTTGCCCTTGATGACTGCCAACTCGGCGAAGAGGTCGTCGGTCTGCAGCACACGCTGACCGTTGGGTAAGTCGGTGAAGCGCTGTTCGATGGCCAGGTCGGTGATGTAGTTGACGCTGGAGCGCAGCGGCAGCTTCAGCAGACCTTTGTGCACGCGGTAGGTGCTGTCGTTCAGGATCCACAGGCGCCCGCTGAAGCCGAAGTCCTGTGGGTTTTGGGGCACGAAACTCAGCTGGATGCAAGGCTTGTCATCCACCACGAGGGTGTCCTCGATGAAGAACTGGAAGAAGGTGATGGCCGCGCGCGAAGACAATGGGCTGGTGAAGCGACGCTCGAGGAACGGGATGACATCGTCGTAGATGTTGATGTCGGTGAAGATACTCTGCACTACGGTGTTCACCTCGTCGCCGATAGGTAGGAGGTCCGTGACGCCTTCGCTGTTGGTGCCCAGGACGTAGTTGCGTTCCTGTTTGGGCTCGCGGCGCCAGAGGTGATGCGTAACCGTCTCCATGTAGTGCAGGGGCAGGATGTATTTGTCCGTCTGCGGGCAGTACTCCACTTGCTGCTTCAGCAGCGGCCGCTGCAGGATTTTCATGGAGTCGGCCTTCTCCTGCGAGATATTGTCGAAGCCGGTGGTGATGCGCTGGTACTTGTAGTAGCTGACGAAATCATTCTGCTCCAGAGAGTGGCTGCTCTTGGCATCAATGACCTTACGCATCAGCTCCACGGCAGGATTACCTTTACGCTTATAGCGCTGCTTCTTAGGCTTGACGGTGACCTCCTTCAGGTCACGCTCCACGTAGATAGTCTTCTGACTTAACGCTTCAACGCTAAAAGTCAGTAGAATGAAAAATGAAAGAGTGAAAAGTGAATAATAAGATTTACTTTTGAGGAAAGCCCCAAAAGCAGACCACCCCAGAGTGGCATCATGAAACTTATATCTTTCACTTCTCATTCCGCCTTTTTCATGTTTTCAGCAGGCTTTGAAACTCATATCCAAGCCTTTCACGCTGTGTGTGAGAGCACCGACCGAGATGAAATCGACGCCGCATTCGGCATAGTCGCGAAGCGTGTCGAATGTGATCCCCCCGCTGGACTCGGTCTCATATCGTCCTGCAATGAGCTCTACGGCCTTCCTGGTGTCAGCGGGCGTGAAGTTATCAAGCATGATGCGATCCACGCCACCCATGGCGAGTACACGGTTAAGCTCGTCGAAGTTGCGAACTTCGATTTCTATCTTCAGGTCCTTACCTTTGGCTTTCAGGTACTCGTGGCAACGATTGATGGCATTCTCAATGCCACCGGCGAAGTCCACATGATTGTCCTTGAGGAGTATCATGTCAAAAAGTCCGATGCGATGGTTCACGCCGCCGCCAATCTTTACAGCTGCCTTCTCTAGCATACGCATTCCGGGCGTGGTCTTGCGTGTGTCGAGGACGCGAGTCTTGGTGCCTTCAAGACGCTTCACATACTTGTTGGTCATGGTGGCGATGCCTGACATACGCTGCATGATATTGAGCATTAGGCGTTCTGTTTGTAACAAACTCTGCACCCTGCCCGTGACAATCATGGCGACATCACCGGGCTTGACATGAGTGCCATCCTGGATGAACACCTCCACCTGCATCTCGGGGTCGAAGCGATGGAACACCTCCTTAGCCACCTCGATACCAGCTATGATGCCTTCCTCCTTGATAAGCAACTTGCTCTTGCCCATCGCGTCAGCGGGGATACAGCACAATGTGGTGTGGTCGCCATCGCCGATATCCTCGGCAAAGGCTAGGTCGATGAGACGATCTTCCAATTCCTTGACGGACAACATAACATTTTCCATATCTTCTTGTTTATTATTAATGAATAGACAAACCTTTCCGTTTTCTCCGTGCCTATTTGCGTCCTTCCGTGTTCACTCAAAACGCATCACCTGAGCTGGGTGAATTCTAGATACCAGGTGGCTAGGCACAATAAGTACGAGGAGTGTGATCAGCAGCGTGGCGATGTTCAACAACAGAATCCACCACCATTGCAAATCGATGGGAACCGTGGTCACGTAGTAGATGGAAGGGTCCAGACGGACAAGGCCGAAATGCTGCTGTAATAACGATAGACCAATGCCGAGGACATTGCCCCAGATTAACCCCTGCCCTATCAACATCGCTGCAAAATGCAAAAAGATGTGCCGCACCTGAGTGTCGGAGGCGCCTAGCGATTTCATCACAGCGATGAAATTGACGCGCTCGAGTATGATAATCAGCAGACCAGCCGTCATCGTGAACAGGCTCAGACCAATCATAAGCAACAGGATGACATAGACATTGGTATCTAAGAGTTTGAGCCATGAGAAGAGGCTGGGATATAGCTCTGTGATGGCATGGGTGCTGTATGGATTCTCATCGATGTCCGTGGTGCGATTCACTATTTGACGGACCAGATTTGTGCGCTCTTCCAAGCGACTGAAATCATCGATCATCAGCTCAGCACCGGCACATTGATCTGCACGCCATTCATTCAGGCGTTGCGTGGTTGCCATGTCGGTGAAGACGAGTGCGTTGTCAAATTCCTTGAGATGTGTCTCGTAGATGCCGGAAATAAGGAATCTCCGCGCTTTCACCTGTTTTGAGAAAAAGTATGCGAATACTTTATCGCCAGCGTGAAGCCCCAGTTCTTTAGACATCAAGGAGGAGATGAGAATTTCGTTGCTTACCTGAGTAGCAGAAAAACGGGGCATGCGCCCTTCACACAGGTGCGCGGACAGAAAAGTGGTGTCGTATTCTTGAGCAGCACCACGGAATATAACGCCCTTGAAGTTTGCGTCGGTTTTCAGCATTCCAGTCTTGGTGACAAAGCGCTGCACATGCTGTACGCCCTCCAATGCGGACAGGCGTTTCATGAGCGTGTCGTTGACAACTATCGGCTGTGCCTCTGCACTGTAAAGGCTACGATAGTTGATGACCTCAATGTGGCCTCCAAAGCCTATGACCTTCTGACGTATCTCACGCTTAAACCCAATGATGATGCCCACAGAGAGAATCATCACAGCCAGTCCCACGGCAACACCCCACATGGCAATGCGCACCGCAGGTCGAGATAGCCGACGGCCTTCATCGCGATGGCCATACAATCGGCGGGCTATGGAGAGTTCAAAACTCATATTACTCTTTTCTGCCAGGATATGCCTCAAGTGCCTTGCTGAGGACAAAGAGGGCACGCGTAAGGTCTTCCTTCTTCAAGACATAGGCCAGACGAACTTCATTGCGGCCCAATCCTGGAGTGGTATAGAAACCCGCTGCAGGTGCCATCATGACGGTCTCACCCTCGTAGTTGAAGTCGCGTAGGCACCAGGCACAGAAGTCTTCGGCATCCTCGACAGGCAACTTGGCCACCGTGTAAAACGCGCCCATGGGGATGGGACTATAGACGCCTGGAATGCGATTCAGACCATCGATAAGGCATTTGCGACGTTCAACATATTCGTCATAGACCTCGCGAGAGTACTCGTCGCCCTCGTCGAGCGAAGCCTCTGCTGCAATTTGTCCGATGAGCGGGGGGGAGAGACGAGCTTGACAGAATTTCATAACAGCCTTACGCACCTCCTCGTTTTTCGTAATCAAAGCACCAATGCGAATACCACACTCGCTGTAGCGCTTCGACACGGAATCGATAAGCACTACATTCTGTTCGATGCCTTCTAGATGGCAGGCAGAAATATAGGGAGAACCCGTGTAGATGAATTCGCGATAAACTTCGTCGGAGAAGAGATAGAGGTCATACTTCTTTACGAGGTCACGAATCTGGTTCATTTCTCGACGTGTGTAGAGGTATCCTGTCGGGTTATTAGGATTACATATAAGTATCGCACGCGTGCGCTCGTTGATAAGCTCCTCAAACTTCTCCACTTTGGGCAGTGAGAATCCCTCCTCAATGGTTGTGGTGACCGTGCGGATGACAGCACCTGCTGAGATGGCAAACGCCATATAGTTGGCGTAAGCTGGCTCAGGCACAATAATCTCGTCGCCAGGATTCAAACATGAGAGGAAAGCGAAAAGAACGGCCTCGGAACCGCCACTGGTGATGATGATGTCATCGGGCGTGACATCGATTTTATACTTTGCGTAGTAATCAACTAACTTCTCGCGATAGCTTAGATAGCCCTGAGAAGGGGAATACTCGAGGATAGTACGGTCGATGTTCCGAATGGCATTGAGGGCTGCCGGAGGCGTGGGCAGGTCGGGCTGACCAATATTAAGATGATATACATGGATGCCACGCTGCTTTGCAGCATTGGCAAGAGGGGCCAACTTGCGAATCGGGGAAGCCGGCATTTCATAACCGCGGACTGATATCTTAGGCATAAACAGGACTATTTTCCTTCTATTTACAAAAAACTGTGCAAAGTTACAGTTTCTTGACTAATAGCCCAAGAAAGAAAGGCAAGAAAATGCATGTTAAGGATGATTTAAGCATTTTTTACGTTTCTTTTTGCAAAAAGACTTGGTTCGCTCGAACTTTTTGACTTAATTTGCGGTATGATTGTTCAATTCAAAATCATTTACCTATGGAAGTAAGCAAACTTTCGGGGCTGAAACGTGAAGATTTTCAGTCCACTATCCAAGGGAAACAGACCGATTTGTTCACCCTCGTCAACAAGGTTGGAAATGAGGTTTGCATCACCAATTATGGTGGCGCACTCGTTGCCATCATGGTTCCCGACAAAAACGGCAAGATTGCCAACGTCATTCAAGGGCATGACACCATCAAGGGTGTAGTAGAAAGTCCCGAGCCATTCCTCTCCACGTTGATTGGTCGCTATGGCAACCGCATCTGCAAAGGTAAGTTCACCCTCGATGGCAAAGAGTACAACCTCGCCATCAACAACGGTCCCAACCACTTACACGGCGGTCCAACAGGCTATCATGCCCGCGTCTGGGATGCAGAACAGAAGGACGCTCAAACACTTTCCCTCCATTATTTCTCGCCGGACGGAGAGGAAGGTTTCCCCGGCAACCTCGACATAACGGTCGTCTATCGTTGGACAGATGATAACGAATTGGTTATCGACTACAAGGCCACAACGGATAAGAAGACCATCATCAATCTCACAAACCACGGTTTCTTCTCCATCTCGGGCATCGCTAATCCCACGCCCGACATCATGGACTTGCAGTGCCATATCAATGCAGACTTCTTCGTGCCCATTGATGACACCAGTATTCCGACTGGCGAGATCCGTGCGGTGAAAGGGACTCCTTTCGACTTCACAACGATGCACGCCGTTGGAGACCAGATTGATGCTGACGACGAGCAGACCCGTAACGGTGCTGGCTACGACCACTGCTTCGTGCTCAACAAGCGCCAGCCTGGTGAGCTTAGCTATGCAGCTAAGATATTCGATCCACACACGGGTCGCACGATGGAGGTCTATACGACCGAGCCAGGCGTACAAGTCTATACCGATAACTGGGCGACTGGTTATCCCGGCCAGCACGGTGCAACCTTCCCCCGTCGTTCCTCCATCTGTTTCGAGGCACAGCACTTCCCAGACAGCCCCAATCGTCCTTACTTCCCCGGTGTTGTCCTGGCTCCCTGTGAGGAATATACGCAAACTACAATATATAAGTTCGGCGTCGAGAAGTAACATTAAGAGAAATCACTTATATACATACCAATTAACAAATTATGAGTAATCAACAAAAACAATGGGGAGCAATCATTGTGATGATTGCCCTCTTTGCCATGATTGCCTTTGTGACGAACCTGTGTTCGCCCATGGGTGTCATCGTGAAAAACCAATTCGGTACTACCAACTTTATGGCTATGATTGGTAACTACGGTAACTTCGGTGCCTACCTGATCATGGGCTTTCCCGCTGGTATGATGATTCAGAAGTGGGGCTACAAACGTACAGCGCTCATTGGCTTGCTGGTGGGTATCACTGGTATCCTCGTACAGTGGCTTTCCGGTTGGGGTGGTATGGCAGTTTATCTCTGCGGCGCACTCATCTCCGGATGCTGTATGTGTATCCTCAACACTGTTGTGAATCCTATGCTGAACATCCTTGGCGGTGGCGGTAACAAGGGTAACCAGCTCATCCAGACTGGTGGCGTGTTTAACTCCACGGCTGCTGTTGCTGTCTATATCATTATGGGTGCGCTCATCGGCGATGCCGCCAAGGCAAAGATTTCCGATGCTACCCCTGCCCTGATGATTGCGCTGGCTATCTTCGTGATTGCCTTCATCGTCATCTTCTTCACCAAAATAGAAGAACCCCAGCAGCCCGTGGAGAAGAAGGACGGCGAGAAAGATCCTCATAGCGCCTTCTCCTTCCGCCACTTCAACCTTGGCATTCTGGCCATCGGTCTCTATGGTGGCATTGAGATGGGTATCCCAGGTTTCATCCTCCAGTATCTAACAGCTGCTACAGACGCTGCGACCCCAGGTCTCGCCATGGACGCCGGTTATGTTGGTACGCTGGGATCCATCTACTTCCTCTTCATGCTCATCGGTCGTTTCATTGGTGCCAGCGTGGGTGGTAAGGTCAGCACCAAGGCAATGATAACCTTCGTCAGCGGTCTCGCCATCATCCTGCTTCTGGCAGGTATCTATCTTCCCACCACAGTGGCCGTGAGCGTACCCGGTATCGACTACACGAATATGGCTATCCTTTGGGGTAACGTTCCCGTGGGTATCTTCTGCTTCCTGCTCGTCGGCCTCTGTGCCAGCGTGATGTGGGGTGGCATCTTCAACCTTGCCACGGAAGGTCTAGGCAAATACACCGCTATCGCCTCCGGCGCGTTCATGACAATGGTGGTGGGCTTCGCTATCATGGTGGCCATTCAGGGTCTCGTTGCAGACTGGACAGGCAGCTACCTCATCTCCTACTGGGTGCCCCTGCTCTGCGCAGTCTATATCCTTTATTACGCCCTTATCGGTCACAAGAATGTCAACACCGACATTCCTGTTGATTAAGCCTCTCCCACAAAAAACGTGAGGTGTACAATCTGTAAACTACAACTATTCAAAATATCAACAAAGACCCAAGCCCCTATTTGGTCTTCCCCCCTTGGGGGATAAGAGGGGGGCCTTATAATTATGAAACTTACAATTGAAGACGTTCGCAGTCGCTTCATCAAGCATTTCGATGGTAGCACAGGAAGTGTTTATGCTGCTCCCGGCCGTATCAACCTCATCGGTGAGCACACTGACTATAATAACGGTTTTGTGTTCCCTGGCGCCGTGGAGCAGGGCATGATTGCTGAAATCAAGCCCAACGGCTCTCGCAATGTGGATGTTTACTCTATTGACCTGAAGGACCGCGTGCAGTTCTCTCTCGACGATCCCGCAGGCCCCAAGGCTACTTGGGCTCGCTACATCTTCGGCGTATGCCGCGAGATGATGGCGCTGGGTGTTCCCGTTGAGGGTTTCAACGCTGCATTTGCTGGTGATGTGCCCCTTGGCGCAGGCATGAGCTCTTCAGCCGCTCTCGAAAGCTGCTTTGCATTCGGCTTGAACGATCTCTTTGGCGACAACAAAATTGACCGCTTGGAGCTGGCAAAGGTTGGACAGCGTACCGAGCACAAGTACATCGGTGTAAACTGCGGCATCATGGATCAGGCTATCTCCTGCCTTGGCAAGGCCGGTCATCTGATGCGCATGGACTGCCGTAGCGGTGAAGTGGCTTACTTCCCCTGGAACCCGAAGGGCTACAAGCTCGTGCTGGTGAACAGCAACGTAAAGCACGCCCTCGTAGGTTCTCCCTACAATGACCGTCGTCTGAGCTGCGAGCGCGCTGCCGCCGCTATCCACGAGATTCATCCCGAGGTGGAGAGCCTGCGCGATGCCAGCTACGAGCAGCTCGACGAGGTGAAAGCAAAAATTAGTGAGGAGGACTACAAGCGTGCACGCTACGTCATTGGCGAGCGCGAGCGTGTGCTGGCTGTCTGCGATGCTCTGGAGAAGGGCGATTACGAGACCGTCGGTAAGATGATGTACGAGACTCACTACGGCCTGAGCAAGGAATACGAGGTCAGCTGCGAAGAACTCGACTTCCTCAATGACATCGCCAAGGAGCAGGGCGTGACTGGTTCACGTATCATGGGCGGCGGTTTCGGCGGCTGCACCATCAACCTCGTTGACGAGCACTACTATGACAGTTTTGTGAAGGCTGCCAAGGAGCAGTTCAAGGCTAAGTTTGGCAAGGAACCCGTGATCATTGATGTTGTCATCGGCGATGGTGCTCGCAAGCTCTGTTAAGTAATCCCTGTCTTACACCTCTTATTATGGAGTCCTGAAGTCGTTTCAGGGCTCCATTTTATGTTCAAACGGCTACTAAATTGTACTTTTTCAAAAAAAACACCACGCAAATTGAAAAAAAAAGTGTGAAAATGACACTACTTAAATAAAAAAGCACTATCTTTGAGGCGAATTAGGGACATGAATGCCCTTTTTCATCGTACCAAAAAGAAAAATCAATCACTATTAATAAACTAACAACACTCACAATCATGAAGACTATCGTGAAAGGTTTTGTTTCGATGGCAGCAGCCATTGTACTCATGGCAGCTTGTAATGAGCAAAAGCCAGCCACCGTGGAACCCACGCTCAGCGGACTCGATCCCGAGCAGTTCTCTGACACCATCAATGGAAAAGTCACCGCCCTCTACACGTTGAAGAATGACTCTGGCATGGAAGTTTGCATCACCAACTTCGGTGGACGTGTCGTCAGTATCATGGTTCCTGACCGCAACGGTAAAATGACGGATGTTGTCTTGGGTTATGACAACGTCAAGCAGTATGCCGATGCCGTTAACTCACCCAGCGATTACGGTGCCAGCATCGGTCGCTACGCCAACCGCATTGCTAACCACTCTTTCTCCGTGGGTGACGTAACTTATGAGCTCGTTGCCAACGATGGCACAAACACCCTTCACGGCGGTCCCACGGGCTGGCAGTATCAGGTTTATGATGCGGAGCAAATTGATGACCGGACACTAAAGTTGACTATCGTCAGCCCCGATGGCGATAACGGCTTCCCTGGTGAAGTGACAGCCATCACCACCTACACACTGACCGATGACAACACCCTCGACATTACATGGGAAGCTACGACAACGAAGGAAACTGTCATCAACCAGACCAACCACAGCTACTTCAACCTCAATGGCGACTTTTCCCGCGAAGGCACCAATATGGTTCTCTATGTGAACGCCGACAACTTCACACCTTCGGACCTCATTTATATTCCCACGGGCGAGATTGCTCCTGTAGAGGGTACTCCGTTTGACTTCCGCACCCCCTGTGCACTGGACGAGATTATCAACGACACGACCTTCGATCAGATCAAGAATGCAGGCGGCGTGGATCACAACTTCTGCCTGAATACTTATGATATGGACACCTATCGCGGTGATGACACGCAGGTGGCTGCCAGCCTTTACAGCCCCGAAACGGGTATCTTCCTCGAGGTGTTTACCAATGAGCCTGGTATCCAAGTCTATACAGGTAACTTCCAGGGTGTAGGTCGCGATGCCAACATCCTTCGCAAACACGGTGTCAAGTACCCGAAGCATGTCAGCGTATGTCTGGAAAGCCAAAAATACCCCGACACACCTCACCATCCCGAATGGCCTACTGCCAACCTGAAACCCGACGAGACATATCGCAGCCACTGCGCTTATAAGTTCTCTGTTAAATAATTGACCAACACTGTTGACAATTATGGTACAAAACGACAAAGGTAGTGTAGGGTATCTTATTGGCATCGTAATGGTTGCCGTCCTCGGAGGACTACTCTTCGGATATGACACGGCGGTCATCTCGGGCGCCGAGAAGGGCCTGCAGGCTTTCTTCATGGAGGCTAAGGACTTTGCTTACACCGACGGTTGGCATGGTTTTACCTCGGCATCGGCACTGATTGGTTGCATCATCGGCTCAGCACTCTCCGGTTTCTTAGCAACCAACCTTGGCCGCAAGCGTTCACTCATCATTGCGGGACTGCTGTTCTTCATCTCCGCGTTGGGCAGTATGCAGCCCGAATTCTTGTTCTTTGAATACGGCACTCCTACGTTCTCCCTGCTTATCACCTTCAACATTTATCGTATCATCGGCGGTATCGGCGTAGGCTTGGCTTCTGCTATCTGCCCCATGTATATTGGTGAGGTAGCGCCCTCTGAGATTCGTGGAATGCTCGTATCCTGGAACCAGTTTGCCATCATCTTTGGTCAGTTGGTGGTATATTTCGTGAACTTCTTCATACTGGGCGACCACATTCAGCCATTGGTTGAAGAGATGGGCAAGGGCATTGCCGCCATCACTCCTGCTGCACAGTGGACTGTCACCACGGGATGGCGCTATATGTTTGGCTCCGAAGCGGTTCCCGCAGGACTCTTCGCCCTTCTCATCTGCTTCGTTCCTGAGACGCCACGCTATCTGGTTAGCATCGGTCGTGATGATGTGGCACAGCGTATTCTTGCTAGGATCAACGGCAGCGTCAAGGCCGCTCAGATTCTTCAGGACATCAAGGACACGATGGTTGTGAAGACCGAGAAACTAATGACCTACGGTGCCATGTGCATCTTCGTCGGTATTATGCTCAGCGTTTTCCAACAGGCTGTAGGTATCAATGCCGTCCTCTACTACGCCCCCCGCATCTTCGGCGACATGGGAATGGAGAACCCGATGATTATCACAGTCTTCATGGGTGTGGTAAACATCCTCTTCACGCTTGTGGCAATCTTTACTGTTGAGAAATGGGGCCGTAAACCGCTACTCATTTGGGGATCCTTGGGTATGGCCATTGGAGCGTTCGGCGTAGCCATCACCTTTGGACACGAAGGCTTGGAATTCGTCACTGCAGCTTCCATCATGGTTTATGCCGCTTCCTTCATGTTCTCATGGGGACCCATTACCTGGGTTCTCATTGCAGAGATCTTCCCCAATACGATACGCGGTGGTGCCGTCGCCATTGCTGTAGCTTTCCAGTGGATTTTCAACTTCATTGTCTCCAGTTCCTTTGTGCCGATGTTCAATATGCATCTCACAGAAGGCGATGACTTCGGTCACTGGTTCACCTATGGCCTCTACGGCATCATCTGTATCCTCGCCGCCCTCTTTGTCTGGAAGCTCGTTCCCGAGACCAAGGGCAAGACGCTTGAGGATATGACTAAACTCTGGAAGCAAAGAAGATAATACGCCCCTCCTACTCTTCTCATATGGTAGAAAATGGACTACTCGAAAACGAAAAATAATTATTAGTAACAATAGACCCAAACCCCTATATGGTCTTCCCCTTTGGGGGATAAGAGGGGGGCTCCATTTATGAATTGGAATTCAACTGAATTCATTTGGCTCGACTGGGCGGTTCTCGCCATCGGCCTCGTTGGCGTGATATGGGCAGTATATCATGCTATTGTCAAGGACAAGAAAGCTCAGAAAGGCGAAGACTCAAGTGCTTACCTCTTTGGTAAGGGCGAACCTTGGTACGTCATTGGTATGGCAATCTTTGCTGCCAACATCGGTTCCGAGCACCTCGTAGGTCTCGCCGGCACTGGCGCTAAGAGCGGTGTGGGTATGGCCCACTGGGAGATGCAGGGTTGGATGATCCTCATCCTTGGCTGGCTCTTCGTTCCCTTCTATCAGTTGCTGATCAACAAGATGGGTAAAATCATTACGATGCCAGATTTCCTCAAATTCCGTTACACCAAGCGTACAGGCTACTGGCTCTCCGTTATTACATTGGTGGCTTACATCCTTACAAAAGTGAGTGTGACAGCCTTGACGGGTGGTATCTTCTTCAAGTACCTTTGGGGCCTAAACTTCTGGTACGGCGCTATTGGCTTGATTCTCATCACTGCCGTGTTCACCGTTTTTGGTGGCATGAAGGGTGTGATGACACTTTCCTCTATCCAGACACCTATCCTCATCATCGGTTCCTTCCTGGTTCTGTTCTTGGGTCTCGCAACTCTGGGCGGTGGCAGCATAGTCGAAGGTTGGACTAGCATGATGGACTACTGCGGTCAGCTCAACAACGGCTACGGCACTACGCACATGTTCCACTGGGAAGAAGGCGACTCCATGTATCAGGAGTACCCGGGCTTCGTGGTATTCCTGGGCGCCTGCATCATCGGTTTCTGGTACTGGTGCACCGACCAGCACATTGTTCAGCGTGTGCTCGGTCAGGTCCCTGGTGAGGACAATGCAGAGGTGATGAAGCGTGCTCGTCGTGGCACTATTGCAGCCGGTTTCTTCAAGGTGCTGCCTTGTTTCATGTTCCTCATTCCTGGTATGATAGCCGCTGCCCTGGCTGAGAAGGGAACCTTCGACCTGAGCGAGACCGACGCAGCCTTTGCCATTATGGTTCAACAGGTGTTGCCCGCAGGTATCAAGGGTATCGTCACCATCGGTTTCATTTGCGCCCTCGTAGCTTCTCTGGCAGCTTTCTTCAACAGCTGCGCCACTCTCTTTGTGGAAGATTTTTACAAGCCTCTGAAGCAGGGCTTGAGCGAGGCTCACTATGTGCTCACAGGCCGTATCGCCACTGTCGTTGTCGTGATTCTCGGCTTCGCATGGCTGCCTATAATGATGGGTATGGACACGCTGTACAACTATCTCCAGGGTATTCAGTCGCTGTTGGCTCCTGCAATGGCAGTTGTCTTCGCATGTGGCATCCTCAGTAAGAGAGTAACGCCGAAGGCTGGTGAATACACCATGATCGTTGGTTTCCTCATCGGAATGCTGCGTCTTGTCACCAATGTCATCACTGACACGGGTCGTGCCACGATGGATGGTTCATTCTGGGATTATACCGCTTGGTTCTGGCAGACCAACTGGCTCGTCTTCGAGTGCTGGCTGCTTGTATTCCTGCTTGTGTTCATCTATGCTGTTTCCCTGTTCACGCCGGCTCCCAGCCAGGAACAGATAGATGCCATCACCTTCACCTCCGACTTCAAGAAGTCTATCAGGGAGAGCTGGGGTGCCTTCGACATCATCGGCACTCTTGTTGTCGTGGGTCTCTGCGCTTGCTTCTACTGGTACTTCTGGTAATACATACACATCAGGAGCGGAGTTTTCTACTCCACTCCTGATGTTATCAACATTTTACTGATGATCTTGAAAAGGGGAACTGACACTACAAACTACATGACAACATTATTCTATCAACAATATCCCAAATTCCACGTGGCGGTCGACTGTATCATCTTCGGCTTCCAAGCGGGAAAACTCAAGTTGCTGCTACAAAAGCGACCCTTTGAACCTCGACAAGGTGAGTGGTCGCTCATGGGTGGTTTTGTCAACCGCGACGAAGATATTGAAGATGCCGCCCAGCGTGTTCTTAAGGAGCTTACGGGGCTCCACGATATCTATATGCGTCAGGTTGGTGCATTCGGTTCTGTACATCGCGATTCGGGGAGTCGCGTTATCTCCATCGCATACTTCGCACTTGTGGACATTGAGAAGGTGAGCATGGATTTGACCTATCAGAACTCAGCTTATTGGGAAGATGTCAACAAGTTGCCCATCCTGCTTTTCGACCACATGGAGATGGTGGATGTAGCGCTTCGCCGACTGCGAACACTGATTCCTTCACGTCCTGTAGGTTTTCATCTCCTACCTCCTCTGTTCACGCTTACACAGCTACAGCAACTCTATGAAGCTATTTTAGGCGAAAGCATCGACAAGCGCAATTTCCGCAAGCGTGTCAATGAGATGCACTTTATTGAGAAGACATCAGAAATTGACAAGGTCAACTCCAAGCGTGGAGCCGTCCTCTATCGTTTCAACGAACGGGCTTACAAGGAGGTTCAAGTCTTTAAACTTTAAACCTTTGAGCTTCTTACGCACAAGGACTTCTTGAGCCCTCCTTTAAACTTTAAACTATAAACATTAAATTGTAAATACATCTCATGTTAGAAGAACTCAAGCAGAAAGTATTCAAGGCCAACCTTGACTTGGTTAAGCAAGGCCTCGTTATCTTCACCTGGGGCAATGTCTCAGGCATCGACCGTGAGAAAGGTCTTGTGGTCATTAAGCCCAGTGGCGTCAGCTACGACGAGATGAAGGCCAGCGACATGGTTGTCGTGGACCTCGAAAGCGGCAAAGTTGTTGAGGGTGACCTCAACCCCAGCAGCGACACCCCCACACACCTTATATTATATAAGGCATTCCCCAACATCCAGGGCGTTGTCCACACCCACTCCACCTATGCCACCGCCTTTGCTCAGGCTGGTCGCGACATTCCCAATATCGGCACCACACACGCCGACTATTTCTATAAGGATATCCCGTGCACGCGCGATATGACAAAGGAAGAGGTTGAGGGACAGTATGAGTTGGAGACGGGCAATGTTATCGTGGACGAAATCCTGAACATCCGCAAGATCAACCCCGACCACACTCCCGCCGTGCTCGTGAAGAACCACGGTCCCTTCTCCTGGGGTACCTCTCCCGACAATGCCGTGTATAACGCCAAGGTCATGGAGCAATGCGCCAAGATGGCCTTCATCGCCTTCAGCGTGAACCCCGAACTTACCATGAACCCGCTCCTCATCGAGAAGCACTACATGCGTAAACACGGACCAAACGCCTACTACGGTCAGAAAGGTCAGAAACACTAATTGCATAACGGGCACGCTCAAACAAAGCATAATTTTAAAACCGGAACAATTATGGATACAAAGTGGAAAGAATGGGACCTGCGCCTCTTCGCCGAGAAACAGCATAAAGACGAAGCCATCACCAACGACGACTGGCGACTGCACATCAAAGACCTCAAGGATGGGCAGCAGATTGAGTGGAACCGCCACGGCGGCTTCTACCACTCGCCTTACGCTGGCAGCTATCGTTTCACGTTCCTCGGTGCCGGTAACATTGTAAGGCTCAAGGTGGAGCGCGATGGTGAAGAGGAAGTCCAGCTCGACATCTTTGGCGAGTGGACATCGGGCTGGTATGAAGAGGGCGAGTGGCGACACCGCATCACTATCAGCACCATAGAGGCCACTTATCCCGTGAGCGAGCTGCCCGATGGCGTCCGCACCATGCAGCAGATAGACCATGACGCGTGGGAATACGCAGTACGCAACGGACTGATTTAATGTTATTAACACAATATGCAACTATGGCGGTAAATTGGAACGACTACGAGCTTGTCCTCAAGGAAGAAAGCTCTAAAGAATGTGAGGTGACCGGACGTGACATGGGCGGCATCGATGTCTATACTTGCGACGTCAGTAAACTCATCGAGAATAATTCGCCGGCATGGCAGCCGGAAAAGGGCTCCGCCAGCTATGGCGGCTACCAGTCATATAGATTCTATTTTCTAAGTGCCGACGATGAGGCCGTGCATCTCTACATCGACAAGCATTACCGTCAGGACATCACTCTCCGTCCAGGCGAAAGCTGGTCGAGTGGGTGGTACGGTTTCGGAACGTGGAGCTACTGTGTGAGACTGGAATTGAGAAAGAAACAAACGAACAATTAATCTTATTTACTAACTATAGACCCATTGCCCCTATTGGTCTTCCCCCTTTTGGGGGATAAGAGGGGGGCCTTAAGAAATGTTTGAAAACTTTGAGATTTGGTGGGTAACTGGTGCACAGTTGCTCTACGGAGGTGACGCAGTCATTGCAGTTGACGCTCACTCCAAGGAAATGGTTGAAGGCCTCAATAAGAGCGGCAACATCCCCGTGAAGATTGTCTATAAAGGCACAGCCAACTCCAGCAAGGAAGTGGAGCAGGTGATGCTCGCTGCCAACAACGATGAGAAGTGCGTAGGTATCATCACATGGATGCACACCTTCTCACCCGCTAAGATGTGGATCAAGGGCCTGCAGCAGTTGCAGAAGCCTCTCCTGCACTTCCACTCACAGTACAACGCCGAAATTCCCTGGGGTGAAATCGACATGGACTTCATGAACCTCAACCAGAGCGCTCACGGCGACATCGAGTTCGGCCACATCTGCACCCGCATGCGTGTGGCTCGTAAGGTCGTTTGCGGCTACTGGAAGGATGAGAAGGCACAGAAGCAGATTGCCGTGTGGGCTCGCGTTGCCGCTGGTGTGGCTGATGCACACAACGTACGCTGCCTCATGTTCGGTATGAACATGAACAACGTGGCTGTCACCGATGGCGACCGTGTAGAGTTCGAACAGCGTCTGGGCTACCATGTTGACTACTACCCCGTCAGCAGCCTCATGGACTACTACAAGAAGGTCACCGATGCTGAAGCCGACGCACTCGTTGAGGAGTACAAGAAGCTCTACACCATCAAGATTGACGAGAGCGGCGAGAAGGTATATTGGGAGAAGGTACACAACGCTGCCAAGGCTGAGATTGCACTGCGCCGCGTGCTGAAGGATGAGGGCGCTACCGCCTTCACCACCAACTTCGACGACCTCGGCGATGCCGACATCGACGATCCCAACTTCTGCGGTTTCGACCAGATTCCCGGTCTCGCCAGCCAACGTCTGATGGCTGAAGGCTATGGTTTCGGTGCCGAAGGCGACTGGAAGACTGCCTGCCTCTATCGCACCCTCTGGGTCATCCAGCAGGGCATGCCCACTGGCTGCTCCTTCCTTGAGGATTACACCCTTAACTTCGCCGGCGACCGCAGCTCTTGCCTGCAGAGCCACATGCTTGAGGTTTGCCCGCTGATTGCTGTCGAGGACAAGCCCAAGCTCGAGGTTCACTTCCTCGGCATCGGTATCCGCAAGCAGCAGACCGCCCGCCTCGTGTTCACCAGCAAGACCGGCTATGGCATCAAGGCTACCGTCGTGGATCTCGGCAACCGCTTCCGCCTCATCTCACAGGAGGTTGAGTGCATCGAGCCGAAGCCCATGCCCAAGCTGCCCGTGGCCAGCGCACTGTGGATTCCCCAGCCCACTTTCGAAATCGGTGCTGCTGCATGGATTCTCGCTGGCGGCACACACCACAGCGCCTTCTCCTATGACATCACCGAGGAGTACTGGGAAGACTTCGCAGAGATGCTGGGCATCGAGTATGTGAAGATCAACAAGCAGACCAACATCGCTGACTTCAAGCAGACCCTCCGCAACAACGAGGTTTACTACATGTTGAACAAAGCGTTGAAGTAATTCCTTTTTAAGGGAACAGAGTAATAAGGGATTGAAACCTCTAATACTCTGTTCCCATTTTCAAATAATGAAAAAATATATTCATACCCTCATTTCCCTAACTGCTGTTCTATTGTTAACCGCGTGTGATCCGGGGGCAGCTGCTATTTATACTATAAATAATACTTCAGATAGTACTGTAACCATAAAATTTAACGATTTAATTCCCTCGGATTTATATAACATTTATGAAGATAATGATAAGAATCGCATTGGAATATACGACACAGTCTTCACTCTTCATAGTCACGGATATCTCAAAGTAGAATTTTGGGAAATAAGTGCTTCTATTCCACCACACAAACCTTTATGGGATTTCATCAAAAGCATATCATGTGGTAATAGGATTCTTTCTCCAACAGAATGGAGTGAGGAGAATTGGAAATCAACTCACGAAAAATCAACTTTTGAGGAAACAATGACTTTTGATTTGATAATTAATAATTAAGAAAATGACTATAAAGAACCTCATGTAAAAGGTCTCTTTCAACATCTTACACCAGAACCCCGCTGTCGTGTGACGGCGGGGTTCTTTCTTTAAGGTCTTGTCCTTCTGCCTGAAGAGCTTACTCTTTCGACCAGAAGACCTTGCTCCTTCAGTTTGAAGACCTTGCTCTTCTGAGTGGATCACCAAGGTGATCCGCCCAATACGGTATAGGGTATCGGCCAAAAGGTTATAGGGTTTCGGCCGAAAAGGTATGGAGAAAACGCGAATACCCTATAGGGCGTAGTCGTTTTCTCCATGGAGTGTTTTAGAATGGCTTACCGTCCGCAGAGGTGGCGGAAGTCGCAGTTCTCACACGTGGTGAGACGTGTGGTTTGGGTGAAGGGGATGTCCTGGTTGAAGATGTCAAGGATGAGTTGTTCCAGACACTCCCAATAGGCGGCTTTAAGGGTGAGGGCGGTGTCGTCGCGTGTGAGGGGCTGTGATATGTCCTGAATGTACTGTCCTCCGAGGCGAAGCTTAGGACTGTAGTCCTCGGCACCTGAACGGTGAACGTAGAAGAGGCAGGGGGTGACGGGCAAAGACTGCTGTTCTGCAACGATGGAGGCGTAGAGGAGTGTCTGGAAGTAGTAGTGAGCCTTCTGGTCGCTGTCGGCAAAGAGCAAATCGAGGGAACTGACGGCTTCTGGACGTCCGCCAGTCTTATAATCAACCACGCGCACAGCCTGTCCGCCAGGCACTTGCTCATCGGAGACGAGATCAAGGCGGTCGATGATGCCGCCAAGGTCTATTTCCATATCATGAATGATGATGGTCTTGGACCTGCGCGCTTCGAGGTTCAGGATGCGGAAGGGTGCGAGACGGCGGTCGTGGCGCAGGAGCTGGAGTAGGTAGGTATTGATGACACGACGCGCAATGAAGAGAATTCCACGGTACTCTTCGGGCTGATCATGGAAGAACTCCTCGAGGAAGGCCTGACGCACGAAGGGATCCAGACGTTGCCCCTCCATTTCAAGGAAGGGGTCAAGGTCTTGAGCACGCACGACATCACCAGCAGAGGTAAGCTGGCGGTAGAGCAACTCGGCAGCCTTGTGGAAGACTTCTCCAAAGAGAATGGCATCCAAGCCATCAGCTGGGTCGGGATCTACGCGCATCCCCTCGACAAAGCGGTAGTAGAACTTGAGCGGACAGGATGTGTAGGTGTTCAGTGCTGATGGCGAGAGATTGCGGCGGTCTTTGCCCTGACGCCCATGGTTGTCGTAGAATCCACGCAGGCGTAGCATCAATTCGGGTGTTTTGGGGATGATAATGTCCTCCTGTCCTGGGGCATAGCTGGCTGCCTGCAGGACACGGTGTTCGATGGGAAAGTCTGTCTCTGCCAGAAGCTGTCGCAGGAAACGCGAGATCTCGTTTTGCCGTGTGCCGGCGTTACTCTCGTTATAGACAAATGTTACGTGCTCGGCACGCTGGATGAGACGATAGAAATAGTAAGCATATACGGCTATCTTGTGGTGGAGCGTGGTGAGGCCAAAGGCTTCGCGGAGATAGTAAGGAACGAAGCTGCTGTCTGCCACCTTCTTGGGAAGGTAGCCTTCGCCAACGCTGAGCATCAAGATGTTGCGAAAGTCCAAGGCACGTGTTTCGAGGACTCCCATCACCTGAAGTCCGATGGCGGGTTCGCCATGGAAGGGAATTGTCTCGGAGCGAAGGACTGAGCGCAGGAGGCGCGTCAACGTCTGCGCATTGACATCGAGCAGCGGCTGACTGCCTGACATCAAGTCAATGAGACGGTTTACACAAGTGTAAACGCGGAAGATAGACTCCGAGGCGATGAGGTCATCCTTGAGATGGGGCGCAAGGTCAGTGATGATGCCCAGAAGATATGTGAGTAAGGCACTCCCCTGCCCCGCCACTTGCAGCCAACGACTTTCCTCGAGAAGTTGCGCGTATGGATGGGCTTTCACACGGCGCAGGGCAGACTGGCGAAAACGCTGTACGGAGGCGTCGTAGCCTTCGGCCTGCATCTCGGTGAGCGCCAGGAGGAAACTATAGACAGGCGTGTCGGCAAGCGGGAAACCCATGGTGACGTTGAGTGGGGTGCCGTCTGACGGGATGGCATGGAGGACAGGTTGCAGGAGCTGTTCGTTGCATAGAACAACGGCCGTGTGATTTCCCTGCGGTGTGAGGTGCTCAGAGAGCCATTGCGGAAGGTAACGTGCCTGAGCATTCTCGCTGGAAGTGGTAATGAAGGTGAACTGCTTGGGTTTGCGGAAGTTGTCGAAGTATTCGGGCGGGAGTGCGTTGCCGTAGCGTTCCAGATTGCGACGCAGGAAGAAGCCTGCTTCGTGCGAGGTGCCGGTGGAATTGACATAGAAGGTGTCGTAATCCCAATAGAAGAGCGCCTGATTGCGATGTTGTAGCTCGTCGAAAAGTGCTTGCTCGACGGCGTTGAGGACATTGAAGCCCACGAAGACATAGGTCTTGTCTTCGTCACAAAGAGAACTTATAGAACTCTTATTTTTAAGCTTCAGTATGACATCACGTTCAAGGGCACCCTCGTAGAGCAGACCATCGGTGCGCATAGAGGCGTTTAAGTCTGCATAGATAGCCGGCAGGTGTTCCCACAGTTGCAGAAAGCGTTCCTTGAGCTGCGAGTTCTGCTCCAGGGAGAAGTTGCTGAAGAAGGACTGCAGAGCTTGCTCCTGCTCGGGTGTGATATATGAGTTGTCATCGAGGGCGTGCAAGTCGCGGATATTGGTGAATAGACTCTGCGCATCCACGAGCTGCTTGTCGATGTCGTCGAAGTCGGACAGCAGTATTTCGCCCCAGTTGTAGAACTGATCCAGCGTCTGGGGTTCTGGGACATGGCTGGCATAGATACGATAGAGGCGGCAGACGCTCTCTATGATGTCGCAGAGCGTATAGGGGGATGCCTCGGCAAAGAGTTCGCTGATGGTGCGGTAGGCCGGTGTCCACACGGGAGCGTCGGAAGCTTCGACGAGGGCCTGATCCAAGAAGAGTCTGGCACGTTTGCCGGGGAAGACAACTACGAGCTGGCTGAGGTTGGTGCCGAAGCGTTCCAACAGGGACTTGGCAACAGATTGTAGAAAGGATGTCATTATATATAATAAGGTGTAGTTAAACGATTGCTTGTACTCGAGAGGAATAGACGAACCAGAGGTAGCCTTCGATGTGGGCAGAGGGATACATCTGATAGAGCAATTGCATGTAGTTGCGGACTTGTTGTTCGTAGTCGGGGTGGTGGCGCCCGAACTTGAAATCGACGACAACGACCTGTGAGCCGTCTGCAGAGACCATCACGCGGTCGGGACGATGTGTCTCCATCTCTTTCGTCTCGGGATTAGCGCTAATGATAGAGCATTCATTGAAAATTGTCCAGTCGTCAGAAAACCAAGAGGCTATCTTGGGGTCTCTGAATCCCTTAGAGAACCACGCCTCGATATCGCTACGGCGCACGCTAACATAGGTGCTGTCAGCTGCATTGCGCGAGATGACACCTTCATGTTCCAGATTGTCCAGCACGCGCGGCATATCCTCCAGCTTATGAATCTGCTGAAGCACGCTGTGTAGGAGGCGTCCCGTCTCGATGTACTGCTGCTGTCGATAGTGTTCTGAAGCTTCGACCTCCTCGGCGTCGTCGGCGGTGAGCGAGGCAATGAATTGCTGCGATCGGTTGCTTTGCCGGAAGCTGGCCGACAGCGGATAGCTGTGCATCTGGATGTCTAAGGGGGTGGGCTCTGGCGTCATCCGGTTTTTCATCTGCTCAGCTGAACCGGCATCACCCGAAGCTTTTCCCGTGGAGACTATAGGCTCGCCCATTACACAACTGCCTGCAAGAACGGCAGCGATAAGGTCGCCCACGGTGCGACGACTCTTGTTGAGGTCTTCCGCACTGCCCACCGCCCAAGCATAGAAGTTCTTGACGGGACGTGTGAAGGCTACATAGAGTGCGTTGAGTTCGTCGAGACGCGAGAGGAGATGAGACTCGGCATACTCGCGGGCGAAAACGGAATTTGGGGCGGTCTTGGCGTTAGGCGTAATGGGCAGGAGGTTCAGACTGTCATAGGGCGGAACCGATGGGGAGCACCATAGCAGGTCGGTGGCGCGGTCTCGCTCCAGCGCCCAGGTGCAGAATGGCATGAAGACGGTGTGAAACTCCAGCCCCTTGGCTTTGTGAATGGTGATAATGCGGATACCATTGACTTGCCCGGCAGGAATAGCCTGGCGAGAGAGACGTTCTTCCCAGAAGGCGAGGAAGGAATGGATGTCCGCAGATTCGTTGTGAAGGAAGTCGAGGACGGCATCAAAGAAGCCGAAGAGATAGGCGTCCTGGTGTGCGATTCTGTCGATGTGCAGTTCACGGTAGAGCGTCTCAAGCAGTTCGTAGAGTGGAAGCCGTGATAACTGCGGGTCGAGTCCCTCGGCGGGATAGTCCTCAATATGTGTGCAAAGATAATAGGCAGAGATGGTGTCCGTGGCATCGTCCAACACACGCAGCGCAGCTATGAGCAGGTTGATGGCTGGAGAGGCAGCCAGCAAGAATGCTTCGTCGCTGACAATGGGCGGCATATCCGTGTCTTCGGCAAAGGAGGCGATGACAGGCTGCATGTCACTGTTGTTGCGCACGAGTATGGTCATGCAGGAATAAGGAAGACCTTGCTGATGGAGGTCGCGAATCTGCTGCTTGAGGTCGTTAAGAATCTCAGGCTCCCATTCCTCGCGCTTGGCATAGTCGCTGCTGTTGAGTAGTGAGAGCGAGACGAAGCCGGGGTCGGCGCCAGGTGTCTGCTGTACGACATCCCCATAGGCGTGGGCAAAGGAGAAAGCATAAGGCAACAGGCGCGACTCTTCCATTGAGACTTCATCCAACCGCTTGGCGGCATCCTGGAAGAACTCGTTGTTGAAATGAATAATCGTGGAGGCGCTGCGGCGATTCGTGTCAAGGTTGTGGACAACAGGCGGTGGTGTCAGCGTGCGCTCGATGTCGCCCAGTATGCGCCAGTCGCCGCCACGCCATCGGTAGATGCTTTGTTTGACATCTCCCACGATGAGGTTGCGGCCACCTTTGGCCAGGCTCTCAATGAGCAGAGCGCGGAAGTTCTTCCATTGCAGACGCGAAGTATCTTGAAATTCATCAATCATGACGTGGTGCAGCATTGCACCGATTTTCTCGAACACGAAGGGTGCATCGCTCTCTCCAACCATTTGGCTGAGGAGAATGGGGGTCTTGGCCAGATTGAAACGTGAGGTTTCAGCATTGATGGCTGTCACCTCGCGATTGATAGCATCCAAAAGGCATAATGATTTCAAGTGTGCCAACGCTAAACGAGCGCTATTAATCGCGTATTGGATAACCTGTAAACGGTTGATAATCATTGAGAGATTTTCGCTTACCTCATCTGCTAGTTCAAGCATGGCGCCAACACGGTCGGCTTTCTTTAGGAGTGCCAGCGGGTCGTTCGCCCATCCGCGAATACGCGTTCCGATTTCTACAGTCGTTTCTCCGGCCTTCAGGTGCTCTACGAATGTGCGTAGCGTCTGACCATTAGAGAAGTCGGCAAAGGAGTAACCTGCGTTGTAAACATGTTGTTCAAGACTGATGCCAAAGCCCTTGACTTCCTCGACGGCATCGCTCTCGGTGGCCTCTAACTTCCGTATGAAATCACGCATAAAGGCCGCGTCGTTAAGGCGTTCACGTAGTTGATCGCCGCGCATGAGATAATCTTCGTTGAAGATGGCACGCCCGAAGTTCTTCACCTCACGCGTGACATCCCAGCGTTGGTCGCCAGCTATACGGTCGCGCACAAGGCTGTAGAGCCACTCAAAGACCTGCGGTTCATCCTGCAGACGTTCCACGATCCGATCAACGGCCTTCGACAGCACCTCGGTGTCGGAAATCTCAACCTGAAGGTTGGCTGTCAAGCCCAGCTCATGAGCAAGACCTCGGAGGATAGTCTGGAAGAAAGCGTCGATGGTTTGAACACGGAAGCGGTTGTAGTCATGCAGGATCTGGTGCAGGGCAAAACGGCAACGTCGGCGGATCTCATCATCTGAATAGATTTCACCCACAATGCTCTCTGTTAAGGCATCCTTCAAAGCCTTGAAATACACTTGACTGGAAGGCAGCGAATGGCCGATTCCATAGAGTTGGCTGAGGATGCGGTCCTTCATCTCGGCTGTGGCCTTATTCGTGAACGTGACAGCAAGGATGCGGGCATACTCTCCATTCTCGTCTGCCAAGACGAGAAGCTTGATGTATTGTACAGCCAGCGTGAAGGTTTTTCCGGAACCTGCTGATGCTTTGTAAACGGTGAGTGAAGCCATATGATTGGTATTATTTTATTGGGATTACAACGTTATCTTTTCAAGAGCGCAATGCAACTCAAGCGTGAGGAAACTACAAAGTGTTCATTTGGCTGCAAAGATATACAAGAAATGTAAAAAAGACAAAAGTTCAAGAAAATAATGATATTTTTTTTAAAATAATATGGATATTTGAAAAGAATGTCATACCTTTGCAGCGATGAACAGCCTATCTCAACATATTGAGTATTTGTTGCTCACGCATAATTGCGTGATAGTGCCACAATTTGGTGCTTTCGTAACACATTCCAGCAACGCCCAGCGAGCAGAAAGTGAAGAACTTTTCTTCCCTCCCAGACGCGTTGTGAGATTCAATCCTGCATTGACTGAGGACGATGGCCTTTTGGTGGATGTCGTGAGAGCAGTACATCAATGTTCTATCCCCGACGCCAAGCGCTTGATTCAGGCGATGGTTTTGCAACTTCGCCAACAATTGCTGGCAGACGGTCAGACGGACTTCGGCACCATCGGCATCTTTACTCAGGATGAAGACGGAAAAATGACCTTTTCGGCCTGTCAGGCAGGCATCACTACACCGGATTATTACGGTCTGGATGCCTTCTCGATGTCTAAGCTTACCACTTTACAGCGCCGTGACAAACTCGCAGACAAGCACAAGACAACATCTGAAGGCTTCTCGGACAACGACAAGCATATTGTAATTCGCATCAGCCGTCGTTCTTTGCGCTATGTTTCTACTGTTGCTGCAGTTGTCCTGCTATGCGTCCTTTTTGCACCGCCCATCCGTACTCATCACAAGCGGCTTACACAGCAGGCTTCCATGCTCCCACCTGTGGAGAACGTAAAGGAAGCCCCCGCGAAGACGACTGTCATCACACCAACGGGAACCACAAAGACTGCTATACAGGCACCCATAGTGGAGCAGGCTGTGAAGGCTGAGACTGTAGCCGCCAAGCCAGCATCTGCGAAGGCTAAGTATGCCATCGTTGTTGCAAGTAATGTCAGCATCAAGAACGCCGAACGCTATGTGGCCGATCTGCAGCTCCGCGGCTATGAGAACGCAGAAATTTTTGACAATGGAAAGATGCTGCGTGTAGTCCTTGGTGGATATGCCGACGAGACAGAGGCCTATAACCGCAACGCATTGCTGCACCACGAAGGTAAGGAGTTCGCATCCAGTTGGGTTATGAAGCTATGAAGAAAGTTCGTTGCCCCAAATGTGACCAATACATCACCTTCGACGAAACCCGCTACAAGAAAGGAGAGACCTTGGTCTTTGAATGCCCCGATTGCCGCAAACAGTTCGGCATTCGCATAGGAACCTCTCAGGAAACAGAAAAAGAGACCGTAGATTGCGGCTCGATTCTTGTTATCGAAAACGTGTTCCATTTTGAACAGACCCTCCCTCTTGGTTTTGGTGACAATGTCATTGGTCGTTATGTTAAAGGCAGCGGCATCAATCTTCCCATCGAGACCACAGATCCCAGCGTTGACACTACACATTGCATTATCAATGTAAGTCGCAACCGAGCTGGACAATTTATTTACACGATTCGTGACGCGACACCTGATGGCACAGGTACATTTGTGAGCAATACAATTCTGCGCGACAACGAACGGCTGCGCATTGAGGATGGCACAATCATCACCATCGGTGCCACAACCATGATTCTACGCGCTGCCGGCTGTTCGGACGAAGAAACGACAGCAGAAAGCAAACGATAGGAGGCCCGCATGAGCAGGCCTCCTATCAATATTATAAAGGTATGGGGTGTTAGAACGGCAGATCATCGGTGCTATCACCGGTGAATGCGGGTGCGGGAGCCTCGGGGGCAGTGCTGGCAACAGGAACTGTCTGCTCACCTGTTGGTGCGGCAGGCGGGAAGGGGGGCTGACCGGCGAAGGCGGCACTGGCATCAGCGGGAGCTGCTACGGCATTGGGATCGTATGGCGCTACCTTCCATGCGCGGATTGTGTTGTACCAACGACCGTTGAACTCATGAGCATCGATATCGAGACTGACGGTGAGCATCTGACCGACTTGAATGTTAAAGTTGACTATGCGGTCAGTGCCGAAGACTTCGAAGCAACACTTTTTGGGGTATTGCTCCATTGTTTCCAAGATGTAGGAAGCTACCTTCCATTCACTGCCGGAGCGCTGCGAAACACCTCCGCGCTCAGGGAGGACCATGATAATTTTACCAGATAATTCCATGCGAAAAAATGGGTTTATGAAGATGATTAATTGATGAAATTCTACGTCAAAAATGATACTTTCGCTGAAAAGCGTTGCAAATATAGCCATTTCTCCGCGAGTTTTGCTAATTTTTGGCTGATTTTTTTGCCTATTCGAACAAAAGTTTCTAATTTTGCTCGGTTTTATAATGCAAGACGCTCTGATTCGACTCATATAATAACAATCATATCATCATCACATGAAGATCAAAGTTTCCAGTGCGGCTCTGTTCAGCCGCCTCACCTCTATCAACCGAGTGCTCAACAGCAAGAACTCTCTCTCCATTCTGGACTGCTATCTGTTCGATGTCGATGGACAGAAGATGTCTATCACAGCCTCTGACAGCGAAACAACGCTGATCACCAGCGTGGAGCTGATTGAGAGTGACACCAACGCCCGCTTCTGTATCAAGGCCAAGACCATCCAGGACTCCCTGAAGGAAATCTCTGATCAGCCCATCACACTGGACGTCAATCTTGACAGTATGGAAGTCGTTGGCACCTATCAGAATGGTACTTTTAAGATTATCGGCGAGCGTGCCGACGAGTATCCCTCGCCCCACAGCGTTGACACCGATGTTCAACACTTTGAGCTGCGCCAGAATGTGCTCCTTAACGGCATCAACCAGAGCATCTTCGCTACAGCCGATGATGAGATTCGTCCTGTAATGACTGGTATCTACTTTGATTTCACGCCTGAGTGTTTGGTCTTCGTGGGCACTGATGGCCGTAAACTTGTTCGAAAGAAGGAATTCTCCATTACGAGCGAGCAGCAGATGGGATTCATACTGCCCAAGAAGCCGGCGAACATCCTTAAGAGTCTCTTGCAGAAAAGCGATGCCATTGCGACTTTGGCCTTTAATGACAAATTAGCACGCGTGGAGACTCCTGACTTCACCCTCACCTGCCGTCTCATCGATGGCCGCTACCCCAATTACAACAGTGTGATTCCGCAGAACAATCCCTATAAGGCCACCATTGACCGTGCCGCACTCATCTCTACACTCAAGCGCGTATTGGTGTTCAGCAGCCAAAGCAGTGCTCAGGTTAAGTTGGCGTTCAAGAAGGATATGCTCACGGTTAGCGGTAAAGATATCGATTTCTCCACATCGGCTGAGGAACGCCTGATTTGCGAGTATGACGCACCTGCCATGAACATCGGTTTCAAAGGCACATTGCTGTTAGATATCTTGGGCAATCTCGAAGGCAACGAGATTTGCTTCGAGTTGGCTGATCCTGGACGTGCCGGCATCATCACGCCCTCCGAGCAAAAGGAAGGCGAAGAAATCCTGATGTTACTGATGCCTATGATGCTTAATGACTAAAGTATGAAGCTGAAATTAGATAACCCCATCGTCTTCTTCGATTTGGAGACAACAGGCACCGACACTGTTAACGACCGCATTGTGGAGATTTGCTTGTTGAAGGTGTTTCCCAATGGTAATGAGGAGTCCAAGGTGATGAGAATTAACCCTGGCATACATATCCCCGAAGAAGCATCAAAAGTGCATGGCATCTATGACAGCGACGTGGCCGACTGTCCCAAGTTTGCAGATGTTGCAGCAGACGTTTGGGCATTCATGCAAGGATGTGATTTAGGCGGTTTCAATTCCAACCACTTCGACATCCCGATGTTGGCAGAAGAATTTCTGCGCGCAGGGATGAATCAGGCGGACCTTAGCAAATGCCGTCGCGTAGATGTCCAGAATATCTACCACAAGTTGGAGCGTCGCACGCTTGTGGCTGCCTATCAGTTCTACTGCCACAAGAACTTGGAAGACGCCCATTCTGCATTGGCCGATACTAAAGCCACCTATGAGGTGCTTTGTGCACAGCTCGATCACTATCCCGAGATATTGCAGAACGATATGGATTTTCTGGCAGAATACTCACGTCGCGACCGCAACGTGGATTTCGCAGGACGTATTGTATATGACGACCAACAGGTGCCAGTCTTCAACTTCGGCAAGTACAAAGGGATGGCCGTGCAGGATGTATTGCGTCGCGACCCTGGCTACTTCAGCTGGATTATGCAAGGTGATTTCTCCCGAAACACCAAGCAGGTTCTCACGGAGATAGCCCTCAGCAGCAAGTCCAAGTAACGGATAAATAAATTACGTATTAGCAGATTTGCCATTTAATACATTAGGTTAACCATTAAGGGATGAACATCGTCTTAGGTATCACAGGAAGCATCGCTGCCTACAAGGCGTGCACACTCATTCGCCAGTTCGTGAAACAAGGCCATGAAGTGCAAGTGGTGATTACCCCCGCAGGCAAGGAGTTTATCACCCCGATAACCCTGTCAGCGCTCACATCAAAACCTGTCATCAGTGACTTCTTCTCACAGCGCGACGGTACATGGCATAGTCATGTAGATTTGGGACTGTGGGCCGATGCAATGGTTATTGCTCCTGCTACGGCATCCACCATCGGCAAGATGGCTCATGGCATTGCTGACAATATGCTCATCACAACCTATCTCTCGATGAAGGCACCAGTGTTCATTGCTCCTGCCATGGATCTTGATATGTGGGCACACCCTGCCACCCAGGAAAATCTGCAGCTGCTACGCCAACGCGGCGTCACCGTCATAGAACCAGCAAGCGGTGAACTGGCCAGTCACCTTGTTGGCAAAGGTCGCATGGAAGAACCTGAGAAGATTTCAGAATTTGTCTTAGGACATCTTACATCTCATGAAACCAGCAAGGCACTTTCCGGCCGTCGCATCCTGATAACCGCAGGACCCACCTACGAGCGCATAGACCCCGTCCGCTTCATCGGCAACTATTCCAGTGGGAAGATGGGTTACGCGCTGGCTGAGGAATGTGCACGTCGTGGTGCTGATGTACAGCTCGTCAGCGGTCCCGTACAATGTACGACCTCATTGCCGGGCATTACCGTAACCCATGTTGAAAGTGCTCAGGAGATGTGGGAGGCAGCCAGCCATTTGTTCCCGACAACCGATGCCGGCATCCTCTGTGCTGCCGTCGCCGACTTTACACCAGACCAGGTCAACGACACGAAGATTAAGCGGGAAGGTGACGGTCTTGTGCTGAGGCTGAAACCCACACAGGACATCGCTCGAGGATTAGGCGAGATGAAACGCGAAGACCAACGTCTTGTGGGCTTTGCCCTTGAGACTCACGATGAACTTCCACATGCGCAGGAGAAACTTCGCCGCAAGAATCTGGACTTTATCGTACTCAACTCCTTGCAGGACAAAGGTGCCGGTTTCCAGCACGACACGAATAAGGTGACTATCGTTACGCCGACAACGCAGATCCCCTACCCTCTGAAATCCAAGAAAGAGGTAGCCTGCGACATCATTAACCATCTCGTCAGTATCTTATGAGAAAGGTCCTAATCTTCATAGCGTTGTGGCTCATCAGCTGGGGTGTTGATGCACAGGAACTGAACGCTAAGGTGAGCATCAACCGTACGCAGGTGTCTAACACCAAGTCGGGTGTCTTCGATGCTTTGGAGACCAAGGTCACACGTCTGCTGAACGAACATGCCTGGACCAATCAGAAGTACCGCGATTTCGAACGCATACAATGTACTTTCAACATCACCATAGATACATACAGCGAGACAGACAACTCCTTTAAGGGTAGCCTGATTGTGGCTGGAATACGTCCGGTCTTTAACTCATCCTACACGACAACAGTGTTCAGTATGACGGACAAGGACTTTAACTTTTCATTCCAAGAGTTCGACCAGCTGGAATGGAGGCCGGAACAAGTGGACAACAACCTGACGGCAATGATTGCTTACTGGGCCTACCTGCTTATAGGGATGGATATGGACGCGATGTCTCCCATGGGTGGAACTCAGGTGTTGCAGATGGCACAGGACGTGTGCAACAACGCGGAGATGCTGGGCTTCGCCGGCTGGAAAGCTTTCGACGATACCAAGAACCGCTATGCCATCGTCAATGATTACCTCGACGGTGCGCTGGAACCGTTCCGTCAACTGCAATATACCTATTACCGCACCGGTCTTGACCAAATGGCGGAAAACGCTGAGGCTGCGCGTGCTACGATTACCGAGGCCTTGAATCTGCTGAAGACGGCTCATGAGAACAAATCGTTAAGTATGCTACCCCAGATCTTCACCGACTACAAACGCGATGAGTTGGTAAGCATCTTCAGCGGGCAGGGAAGTTCCAAGGATCGCGAAGCCGTCTATGACATTCTCTTCCGTATCAATCCCTCACAGAACACTTATTGGGAGAAAATCAAGAATTGAATGCTGCAATCCCTCATCATACAAAATTACGCCCTCATCAGTGAACTCCGCATGGAGTTCGAACGTGGATTCTCTGTAATCACTGGTGAGACGGGAGCTGGCAAGAGCATCCTGCTGGGAGCTATCGGTCTGCTCCTTGGCGGACGTGCTGAAGCCAGAATGATTAAGTCTGGCGCAAAACGCTGCATCATCGAAGCCGAATTCGATCTCACAGGTTATCAAATGGAGTCTTTCTTTGAGGATAATGACATAGACTTTGATGGCCATAGTTGTATTATACGCAGAGAATTAAGCGACAACGGTAAAAGTCGTGCTTTCATCAATGATACTCCTGTGCAGGTTGTACAACTCCGCACGCTGGGCAGCCAACTACTTGACATCCATTCTCAACACCAGAACCTGTTGTTGAGTCAGGAGAACTTCCAGCTCAACGTGGTGGACATCATTGCCCACGACCAGCAGGAATTGCAAAGCTATCGTTCCCTCTTTGATGCCTATCATCAAGCACAGCGCGCTTTGCTGGATGCCGAGTCATCCCTTGCTCGTGGCCGTGAGGATGAAGACTACCTGCGCTTTCAGCTACAACAGTTGGATGACCTTCAGCTGGAGATTGGCAAACAGGAAGAAATGGAACAGGAACAGCAGATGCTTGAGCACGCTGAGGAAATACGCGAGGCGCTGTGGACTGCCGAACAGTTTATGCAAGGTGATGAGCGCACTACGAGCGGTGTACTGCAGACACTTCACGATGTAGAACGTCAGCTTAGCAGCATTGCTTCCCTCTTGCCCGCTGCCGATGAACTGACAGAACGGATTAACAACTGTCACATTGAACTCAAGGATATCGCATCGGAACTCAACACACAGGCCACTCAGGTTGACGTAGATCCAGCTCGACTGGAGGTTGTCAACGAATGGCTCAGCAACTTCTATAGCGCCCAACAGAAACATCATGTCCAGAGCGAGCAGCAACTTTTAGACCTCGCCGAAGACTTCCGACGAAGGCTGGCTCTCATCGACAATAGCGACGAGCAGTTAGAAGCGTTACGTAATGCTAGCGCGCAGGCTAAGCAGGCCCTCATGAAGCAAGGCACTCGCTTGACAGGACTCCGCAAGAAAGCGGCTCAAGAAGTGGAAAAGAAGATGAAGGAATTACTTGTGCCACTGGGAATTCCCAACGTGCAGTTCCACATCACCATCAACGAGCGTCCTGAGCCATCAACCACCGGTTTGGATAGTGTCAATTTCCTTTTCTGCGCCAACAAGAATGGTCAGCTACAGGACATCGCTGATATTGCCTCCGGCGGTGAGATTGCCCGTGTCATGCTGTCCCTCAAAGCACTTATCAGTACAGCCGTACATCAGCCTACCATCATCTTTGATGAAATAGATACCGGCGTTAGCGGACATATTGCAGAACGGATGGCCACTATGATGAAAACCATGGGCGACGAGGGTCGCCAGGTCATCTCCATTACACATCTCCCGCAGATTGCTGCGATGGGAAACCATCACTATCGTGTCTTTAAAGTTGATGATGACGAAGGCACTACCAGTCATATCGAGCACCTTGATGCCGAGAAACGTATCATCGAAATCGCCCATATGCTTAGCGGTGCTGAACTGACAGATGCCGCCATTGAGAACGCAAAATCACTTCTCTCTCATGCCCAAACACTTTGAACTTCACCGCAGCTTCTTGCTGCTCTTATTCCTCGTTGCTTCGACTACCCTCTTTGCACAAGCTCCGAAATGGCAGAAAAAGGCCCATAAGGCGATGCTAAGTATTATCACTTATGGTGCTGATGGTCAGATGCTTCACACCACAAACGGCTTTTTCATCCATCCCGACGGCATCGTGCTTTCCGACTACCACTCTTTTCAGGGTGCTGTGCGAGCTGCGGTTTTTGATGCTTCCGGCAATGAATGGCCTGTGGAATCTATCATGGGCGCCAACTCGCTGTATGATGTTGTGAAAGTCAAAGTGTCTGCAAAAAAAGCGGTATCGCTCACGCTGGCTTCTGATGATTCCCAGAAGGGTGCCAAGGTCTTCATCCTTCCCTATTCCTCTAACAACAGTCATGCTATTTCCAGCACTATCACGGACGTCTCCACATTTAATGAACATTATTCCTATTACACGCTGCCCATACGCGTACCCGAAAAGTGGACATCATGCCCCGTCATGAACGAGACAGGTGATGTCATAGGTCTTCTCCAGATGGCAGCTATGGCCAAGGATACTTGCAGCTACGCCGTTTCAGCGCTTTTTGCCGACAGCCTGCACACGCACGCCCTCTCCGCCGCCTCTTCGGACTATCAGGCGATTCCTATGAAGAAAGCACTGCCGGGTGAAGCCACTCAGGCACACAGTTTTATTTATCTAACGGGTACGCGTGACACCACCTTGTACCTCTCTTATGTCGAGGACTACCTCACCCTGTTCCCCACCGAAGCCAATGGCTACACGATGAAAGCAGAAATGCTGGCAGACCTCCGTCGCTACGACGAAGCAGAAGCTGTATGGGCGGCTGGAATGAAAGCAGCCTCACACCCCGAAGACATCTATTACTCTCGTGCGAATGCAATATTCCGCCATGTGTCAATGGACAAAGCCCCTGAGAGTTGGACACTCGACACTGCGATGGAGGAAGTGGAACACGCGAGGAGCATTAATCCCCTCCCTGTCTATTCAGCGTTGAAAGCACAGATTCTTTATAGCCAAAAGGAATACGCGAAAGCCTGCGAACAGTTTCTGGCGCTGAACAACACGAATCTGCGCTCGGCAGACAACTTCCTATATGCAGCCCAATGCCAGCAGATGGTCAACGACACCCTTGCAGTCCTCGCATTGCAGGATAGCGCCGTTGCTTGCTTCACTAAGCCCTATGTGGAAGCCGCCGCACCAGCGCTGCTCATGCGTTCCGGCACACTCATCAGCCTTCACCGCTACCGTGAGGCCGTACGAGACCTCAACGATTACGAACATTTGAAATCCAAAAATCTGACGGCCAACTTCTATTATCGTCGCGAACAGGCAGAGATGCGCTGCCGAATGTTCCAACAGGCGCTCTCGGATATTGAGCAAGCCGTGAAGATGGCACCTCGCGAGCCCCTTTTCCAAGCCGAAGCTGCTGCCGTTCACTACCGCTTTGGCAATTTGGACGATGCCATCGCTGCCGCACGACAGGCCATCGCGCTCGATGACGAATTCGCCGACGCCCACCGCATCCTTGGGGTCTGTCTGCGTGCACAGCAGAAAGAGACCGAAGCCCGCACAGCCCTTCAACGCGCTGCAGACCTTGGCGATGAAATGGCCAAGTCCCTCCTCAATGTGGCCCCCTAAGACACTCAACACACCTTCACTTTTCATCTCTCATTTTTCATTGTTCACTTTTCATTTTTAACTGTTCACTTTGAAACTCATCCTTCTCGTCATAGGTAAGACTACAGATAAACATGTTCAGGCGCTCATTGATGATTACACGAAGCGTCTGAGTCACTATGTGCCATTTGCACTTGATGTAATCCCTGAGTTGCGCAACACCAAGGCCCTAACGCCTGAGCAACAGAAGGTGCAGGAGGCTGAGCTTATCAGAAAACAGCTTCAGGCTGGCGACCATGTGGTTCTGCTTGATGAACACGGCGCCGAACGCAGGTCTGTTGTTTTTGCCGAATGGCTTGGCAAGCGGATGGCTGCCGGTCCTCGTCGTATCGTATTCATTGTGGGTGGCCCCTATGGCTTTGATGACTCCATCCATGCCCTTGCCGCCGAAGAGGTATCCTTGTCGCAGATGACCTTCTCCCATCAGCTCATCCGCGTTCTATTCACCGAACAACTCTACCGCGCCTGCACGATCTTGCGCGGTGAACCCTATCATCATGAGTAACAATCACAACATGACTGGCGCAGAGTACGCCGCTTCTAAATACAATGAGCTCACCGTTCGCGAGGAAACAACCCTGCTGGAGTTCCTCATTAAGGCAATGAGCCTCTCGCGCAACCGCGCCAAAGACATTCTTTCCGGACACGGCGTCACCGTGGACCGCCGGAATACGACACGCTACGACGAGCCTCTACACCCTGGGCAGGTTGTTCGTGTAAGCAAGCATAAGCAGTCCAACCAGCTCCTGAACCGCTATGTGAAGATTGTCTATGAAGACAAAGACTTGGTGGTCATTGAAAAGAGCGAGGGCATACTCTCAATGCCAGCTACGGCAAAGCAATACTCAGCTAAACAAGTACTTGATGAATATTTTGCCAAGCGCCACTTTAAGTGCACAGCTCACACCGTTCATCGTTTGGACCGTGAAACAAGCGGTTTGATGATGTATGCTAAAAGCATTGAGATAGCCAAAATATTGGAAGACAACTGGCACGACATCGTCTTCGACCGACGCTACATTGCCGCTGTCAGCGGTGAAATGGAACATGAGGGCGGAACCATCGAATCGTGGCTCAAAGACAACAAAGCCTATGTCACATATTCATCTCCTGAAGACCCCGGCGGCGGCAAGTATGCCATCACGCACTATCACACCTTGAAGACCACAGCGCGCTATTCACTCGTAGAACTCAAACTAGAGACGGGCCGCAAGAACCAGATTCGCGTTCACATGCAAGATATCGGCCATCCTATTCTGGGTGATAACAAGTATGGAAACGGCAGTGACCCCATTGGCCGCCTCTGTCTCCACGCTTACCGTTTGCATTTCTACCATCCTCGCACAGGCGAGGTCATGCGATTTGAGACGCCCTACCCCCGTGAATTTTTGAAACTCTTTAACAACGCTACAACAGAACCGAACTCGTAAACATCATAATTATGAAGAAACAAATCCTTCCCATTATTATCGTTGCTGCCAGCCTGCTTTTTACAAGCTGCGGACTTGGCACAAACGGCATGAGCACAACCGGTTCCTCTACCTCACCAAGTACTACAGAATCCGTTGCTTCCGCTGGCGCAAGCATACTCAACGACCTGCTTGGCTCGCTGCTCAGCAAGACCATCACCGAACGCAGTTTCATTGGCACCTGGACTTATCAGTCTCCAGAAGTTCGTTTTGAGAGCGAGAACCTTTTGTCTAAGGCTGGAGGCTCTGTAATGGCATCTTCCATCGAGAAGAAACTTGACAGCTATCTGGGTAAGATTGGAATCACCAAAGGTGTCACCACCTTCACCTTCAAGAGCGACAAAACTTACATCATCCAAACGAAGGGTAAGACAATCTCTTCTGGCACATACACCTACGATCAGTCCAACCAGATGCTCTCCATGCAGGGCACTTTTGGCTTGATGAACCAGAGCTGCCTCGTCGGAATGGATGGCACTAATCTCTGCCTGCTTTACGATGCCGACAAGCTCCTTTCTGTCATGAATTCAGCTGCCAGCGTTTTAGGTCAGGCCAACAGCACGCTCGGTTCCGTCGCCTCTGTGTTTGGTAACAACTATAATGGCATGAAAGTCGGTTTCAGCCTTGCAAAGTAAGAATTGTCAAGAAAAAACGACAAAATAACACCTTATTATATAAAATAAAAGGCGAGAAGATATTCATCTCGCCTTTTTTTTGTACTTTTGCCGCAAATTTTTCAACCAACACACATAACGTTTAAGAAAATGAACAAGATTGTTGCTAAGGAACAGTTTTCAGAGAAAGTATTCAAGCTGGTGGTCGAGGCTCCCTTGATTGCCAAGGCTCGTCGTGCCGGACACTTCGTCATCGTTCGCGTGGGCGCGAAGGGTGAGCGTATGCCGCTGACCATCGCCGATGCCGACGTGCAGGCCGGAACCATCACCCTTGTGGTGCAGAAGGTGGGCGTGAGCTCCACGAAGCTCTGCAACCTCAACGTGGGCGACGAGATTACCGACGTGGTAGGTCCTCTCGGCAAGGCTACACATATCGAGAACTTCGGCACCGTAGTGTGTGCCGGCGGTGGCGTAGGCGTGGCTCCCATGCTCCCCATCATCAAGGCTCTGAAAGCTGCCGGCAACCGCGTCATCAGCGTGCTGGCCGGACGCTCGAAGGATCTCATTATCCTCGAAGACGAGGTCCGCAAGCACTCCGATGAAGTCATCATCATGACCGACGACGGGTCGTACGGCCAGAAGGGAGTCGTCACCGTGGGTATCGAGCAGGTCATCCAGCGCGAGACCGTCAACAAGGTCTTCGCCATCGGTCCTGCCATCATGATGAAGTTCTGCTGTCTCCTGACAAAGAAATATGGCATCAGCACCGATGTCTCGCTGAACACCATCATGGTGGACGGCACGGGCATGTGCGGTGCCTGCCGCATCACCGTCGGCGGCAAGACACGCTTCGTCTGCGTCGATGGCCCTGAGTTCGACGGCCACGAAGTGGATTTCGACGAGATGCTGTCACGCATGACGGCGTTCAAGGAAGAAGAGATGGAGGCATTTAATCAAGCACAGGCTTCCACAACCCCGGCCCCCCATTCAGCCCCCGAGGGGGCTACTATGCCTTCGAAGAAAGATACTAACGTGTCCCCCTCGGGGGACGAAAGGGGGGCCAGTGCCAGCACCGAGTCCGCCTCTTTATTGACCGACCGCAACGCCCCCTGGCGCGAGGAGCTGCGCAAGAGCATGAAGGCCAAGGAGCGCACTGCCATTGAGCGCGTCAAGATGCCGGAGCTCGATCCTGTTTATCGTGCCACCACCCGCACTGAAGAAGTCAACAAGGGTCTCACCAAGGAGCAGGCGCTGCTGGAAGCCAAGCGCTGCCTCGACTGCGCCAAACCCACCTGCATGGAGGGCTGCCCCGTAAACATCCAGATTCCCTCGTTCATCAAGAACATCGAGCGCGGCAACTTCCTCGGCGCTGCCCAGGTGCTGAAGCAGACCTCTGCCCTACCCGCTGTCTGCGGTCGCGTATGCCCGCAGGAGAAGCAATGCGAAAGCAAGTGCATCCATCTGAAAATGAACGAGCCCGCTGTGGCCATCGGCTATCTGGAGCGTTTCGCTGCCGACTACGAACGCGAGAGCGGCAACATGGCTATACCCGAGTGTGCCCCTGCCAACGGCAAGAAGATTGCCGTTGTGGGCTCTGGACCTTCCGGCCTGAGCTTCGCTGGCGACATGGCTAAGCTGGGCTACGACGTCACCGTCTTCGAGGCATTGCATGAGATCGGTGGTGTGCTCAAGTACGGCATCCCCGAGTTCCGTCTGCCCAACGCCATCGTGGATGTGGAAATCAACAACCTCGAGAAGATGGGCGTGAAGTTCGTCAAGGACTGCATCATCGGCAAGACCATTGCCGTCGAAGAACTGGAGAAGCAGGGCTTCGCTGGCATCTTCGTAGGCTCCGGTGCCGGTCTGCCCAACTTCATGAACATCCCAGGCGAGAACCTCAAGGGCATCATGTCCTCCAACGAATACCTCACCCGCGTGAACCTCATGGACGCCTCCAACCCCGAGACCGACACCCCCATCCACCGCGCCAAGAGCGTGATGGTTGTCGGCGGCGGCAACACCGCCATGGACTCCTGCCGCACGGCCAAGCGCCTGGGTGCCGAGCGTGTGTTCATCGCCTATCGTCGCAGCGAGGCTGAGATGCCTGCCCGTCTGGAAGAGGTGAAGCACGCCAAGGAAGAGGGCATCGAGTTCCTGACGCTCCACAACCCCATCGAATATCTGGCTGACGACAAGGGCAACGTCCGCGCCGTCGTGCTGCAGAAGATGGAACTCGGCGAGCCCGATGCCAGCGGTCGTCGCAGCCCGCAGCCCATCCCAGGTGCCACCGAGACCATCGACATCGACCAGGCCATCGTGGCTGTCGGTGTGAGCCCGAACCCCATCGTGCCCACCAGCATCGAGGGTCTTGAACTGGGTCGCAAGAACACCATCGTGGTCAACGAGGGCATGCAGACCAACATCCCCACCATCTTCGCCGGTGGCGACATTGTGCGCGGTGGTGCCACGGTCATCCTCGCCATGGGCGACGGCCGTCGTGCTGCGCAGAACATGCACGAGTACCTGAGCAAGTAAATAATCAATTGGAAATGATAAATAATAAATAATAGATAATAAATGAAGAATATAATGAAACAGGTGCCTTTCAACAACCGCCAGCGCTCTGCCGCAAGGCTATTGTTTATTGTTTGTTGTTTATTATTTATCATTCCTTCTGTGCCCACCATGGCACAGAAGAAGCGTGTTCCAGCAAAGAAGACGCCCGCCGTGCCCCTCATCGAGCAGGCACGCGAGGCTTTGGCACGCTACGACTTCCAGCAGGCCGAGACGTTGCTCAACAAGGATATCGCTGAGCGCAAGAGAAAGCGTCAGAGCACAGAGGAACCCCTGCAGCTCATGGCCGCAGTCCAGCTTGGACGTTCCAAGCTTCATGCCACAGAGCGCATCGTCATCATCGACAGCCTGGTGTGCAAGAAGAAGGACGTTCTCCGTGCCATCTACCTCAGTCGTGAGAGTGGTCGCATAGACACCTATGCCAGCACCTATCACACCCGCGACACCCTTGGTGCCACGCTCTACGAGAACGAGTTTGCCAACAAACGCTACCTCGCCATCAAAGATGCTTCCACCCCTGAAGGCACAACACCCGCTCTCCGCTTGGCCGTTTCCGACAAGATTGGCGACCAGTGGTCTGCCCCGACCCTTCTCACGGGCCTTGTCGATGAAGATGAGGAGGACGAGGACAACAGCAGCACTTCGTTTTCACAGAACTATCCCTTCCTGCTCTCCGACGGCATCACCCTCTACTATGCTGCCACAGGACCTGAGAGCATCGGTGGCTATGACATCTTCGTCACCCGTTCCGATGGCGAGGATGGTAGCTTCCTGAAACCCGAGAACATCGGCTACCCCTACAACTCTACAGCCAACGACTACCTCCTGGCCATCGACGAGTTTACGCAGCTGGGGTGGTTCGTCAGCGACCGCAACCAGCCCGCCGACAGCGTGTGCATCTACATCTTCATCCCCAATGACACACGTCAGCTCTACGGCGATGAGATTTCCGAAGAGCAGCTTCGCGAGCGTGCCCGTCTCACCAGTCTCCGCGACACCTGGGCCTGCGTGATACCTGAGGGAGCAGCTGAGAAGACCCCGGAGGCATACATCAAAGCAGCCCGCCAGCGCCTGACGAACATCCGCAAGGGTGGCATCACCAAGGACAACGCTCCCGACTTCGTCTTCCCCATCGATGATGCCCGCACTTACGCCCACCTGTCCGATTTCCGCTCTCCGACAGCACGCCAGAAGATGCAGCAGTGGCTGCAGCTCTCCAAGAGCACTACAACCGATGCCACGATGCTTAGCCGTCTTCGTGACAACTATGCTACGGCCTCCGCTGCAGAACGCCAACAGATGGCAAACACCATCCAGCAGCTTGAAGCCACTCACTATCCTCAGCTGCAGCAGCTGCAGGAGCTGGGCAAGGAAATCCGCAACGAAGAAATCAGTCACAAGTAACCAATAACCACGCTGCGACACATCGCAGCAAAGAATCATAGCTATGAAAAAAGTATTTCCCCCTTCAGAACTAATCATCAACGAAGACGGCAGCGTCTTCCACCTTCACTTACGCCCCGAATACCTTGCAGATAAGGTCATCCTCGTCGGAGACCCCGGACGCGTGCAGACCGTAGCAGCCCATTTCGAGCGCATGGAATGTGATATCCAGAGCCGTGAATTCCATACCATTACAGGTTGGTACCAGGGCAAGCGCATCAGCGTCGTATCTACTGGCATCGGCTGTGACAACATCGACATCGTCATGAACGAGCTCGACGCTCTGGCCAATATCGACTTCCAGTCGCGCACCGAGAACGACGAACACCGCACGCTCTCCATTGTGCGCATCGGCACCTGTGGCGGCCTCCAGCCATTCACCCCTACAGGCTCCTTCATCGCCTCCGTCAAGAGCATCGGCTTCGATGGTCTCCTCAACTACTACGACGGACGCAACGATGTCTGCGACCTACAACTGGAAGAAGCTTTCAAGAAGCACATGAGCTGGTCGCCGCTCAAGGGCGCACCCTACGTGGCAATAGCCAATCCCGAACTCATCGATCAGATCGCTCAGGACGACATGGTCCGCGGCATCACCATTGCCTGCGGCGGCTTCTATGGTCCCCAAGGCCGTCAGATCCGCCTCAAGATTCAAGACCCGCAGCAGAACGAGAAGGTGGAAGCCTTCGAGTACGACGGTCTGCACATCTGCAACTTCGAGATGGAAAGCTCCGCTGTTGCCGGCCTCGCAGCACTCCTCGGCCATCGCGCCATGACCTGCTGCATGGTCATCGCCAACCGCTACACCACCGAGATGAACACCGAGTACAAGAACTCCATCGATACCCTCATCCAAAAGGTGCTTGCGAGAATCTAAACGCTTAGCCATCTACCCCAAGCTTGAAGGAAACCATCTGCGCCATAGCCACAGCTCCGGGCGGTGCCATCGGCATCGTCCGCGTTTCTGGTGCCGATGCTTTCACAATTGCCCGTCAAGTATGTCCTCGCCTGACACCGGCCACGCCACCGCGCACCGCAGTTCTTACTCCCATCACCGCCAGCCCCGACGAGGTCCTCGATGAAGCCGTCGTCACCCTCTTCCGCGCCCCTGCCAGCTACACCGGCGAGGACAGCGTGGAGTTCTCCTGTCACGGTTCCCGCTATATCCTGAACAAAGTCCTGCAACTCCTTGTCCGGCATGGATGCCGCCTGGCAGAGCCCGGTGAATTTACGCAGCGTGCCTTCCTCAATGGCAAGCTCGACCTCTCGCAGGCCGAGGCTGTCGCCGACCTCATCGCTGCCGACAGCGCCGCAGCCCATCGCGTTGCCCTCTCCCAATTGAAGGGTCATTTCTCCAGCGAACTCTCCCAGTTGCGCGACCAACTCCTGCACCTCACTTCGCTGTTGGAGCTTGAACTCGACTTCGCCGACCACGAGGAGTTGGAGTTTGCCAACCGACCAGAACTTCTGGCATTGGCAGAGAAGATAGATGCGCACATCACACATCTGTCCAGCACCTTCCAAACAGGCAATGCCCTCAAGAACGGCATCCCCGTGGCCATTGTCGGAGCCCCCAACGTGGGCAAGAGCACCCTCCTCAACGCCCTCCTCGGCGAGGAACGCGCTATCGTCAGCGACATCCAGGGCACCACGCGCGATGCCATTGAAGACACCCTCCAGCTCGGCGGCATCACTTTCCGCTTCATTGACACCGCTGGCATCCGCCACACCGACGACACCATTGAGAACCTTGGCATCCAGCGTTCCATCGCCGCTGTGCAGCGGGCGCAGATTGTGGTGATGATGAAAGAGCCCGGTGTCCCCTACCCTGAAGTCCCGCTTCGCGAAGACCAGACCGTCATTCGCATAGAGAACAAGACCGAAGCCTTCCAAGCCAAATACGGCGTTGGGCTCGACGACCTGCGCCAGCGTTTCATCGATGCCGCCCCCACGACATCGGCTGAAGATGTCATCGTCACCTCAGCCCGCCACTACGAAGCCCTCTGCCGTGCCCACGACAGCCTCACTCGCGTCATCGACGGCTTAGGGGAACATACTCTATTACCTACAGACCTCATCGCCGAAGACCTCCGCCTCACCCTCGCCTCTCTCGCCGACATCACCGGCGGTGCCATCACCCCCCAGGAAACCCTCAACAACATCTTCTCCCACTTCTGCATCGGAAAGTGATTTTTTGCAAAGAAAAGCATACTGTCCGCAAATTTTATATCCTTTTCCTTAAAGTCCCACATTTGAGATATTCTATCCTAATTATAGCAATCTGTCATTCTGGTTCTTACCATGAAAAATCCTCACATATTGCGGAAATATCCACTATAGCAAATGGCATACGAATCTTATTCAGCGTGTCTTCCTGAGGTTGCTCTAAATACCGTTGGCATAGTTTTGATATTGAAAAATCGTCATAATCTAAGTAAGCATGATTAAAGACATATTTCAATTTTCTCAGCATAGTGTCCCATCCGAGATAATTATACATCATCGTCTCCCCATGTTTGTAGTAGCTATGATTTACCTGATTTGTCATAACAACTATTGGTTTGGCTGCCAATATTTTTCTACGTGTTTCATAATAAGTTCTTCCTATTATCTTGTCATTTTCACTCCATCCCTTTTCATAGCCAGTTAATCTTTGACTTATAGCTTTACCATTCTCTACCTTCACTACTAGTTTAAGGTTACTTGTGAGCGAATTGAAATGAGCTCCCGTAGCATTTGGATATTGCTCATCTATATAATTAAATATACATGTGCCATGGACCACAAACTTATCCCCATCTACTTTGTAGGGGATAATGCAGCCGTCTTCTTTCAGAACGCCGTCCTTTATAGTATTATTCGCCCCTTCGCTTATTGCTTTCTCCAACTCAATACATCTTTGTTTGAAATCACTTTCTGACAAGTATTTCTTTTCTAACAAGTTCTCATTCGTAATATATTTCCAGCGCTTCAGAAGGCTGTCCAATTCTCGTACATTAGTATCATTTTTATCCTGTTCATAATATTTGTGTAATGTTTCTGTAAACGAACCCTTGCTTGCATTAAACCTACTAAATGACTCAATTTTCTTTGGAATATATCTACATTCATGTAAAATTCTATTATATACTAATTCTGTGCTATCTGCTAAATAAGTTCTTTCGGATTTTGAATGAATTCGATCATATCCCAATTTCCCATCTACATAGTCACAAATATTATACAATTCAATCCATGATTTGTCATTTTCATTGAACGGCGATGGTCGAAGATTCTGCAATTTAAATTGTTCAGTAAAAGTGATATTATATTTTTCCAGAAATTTATTAACAAACGAATCTTTTACAGAATAATCCTGGCTGCAAAACTCTCTTAATTTCTCAAGTAACTCGGATTTGCTCCAATCGTGCCTTTTCTGGTAGTCTTCTATTGAGTCATTTCGTGCTTCTGCTGTCTTTTGTTCTTCAATAATCGAAGCCATTATTCTTGAGTATTCATAATCATAGTATATTTGCTTCCATATAATTTTGTCCTCGCTTTTGATTTTCTTTCCTTTAGTTACAACCCGATTCATTATTGAATAAAGTGCAGGCAGCATTGATGGTTGATTTCTGCGAAATGTGTTACTGTTTATTATATAATAAAATGCCGGCTTTGTATTTCTGCGTAAATCTTCTACATCAATATTATAATAGTCAAGAAAAGATTGCATCACTTCCTTCTTGTAGATACTGTCGTTACAAGATCTTTCGTAGGCAATTTTATCAACTTTTTCGATGTTTTCTGCAGTTTTGGGGTCAGCTATATTATTGGGGACATTCCTGTAAAGATGGTTCTGAGCACACAATGATGTTGATGTCATTATTAACAGAAGAAGAATTTTTTTCATTGTCATATTCATTTAAATAATTTAATCATTAGTTTATGCAAAGCTGTTCCTCCTCGGAATGCCAACTGCGATGCAAGGAACTCCATCGCTAAAGATGGAAACCAAGGCACGGCATATAATCAGGTCTTGCTCAATCTGTGCATTATCTATCCAGGGAGCATGCTCGCTCCACTGTTGTATAGCTGTTCTGTTAATCATATATCGTCTGTTTCTATTTCTACGTTTATGTTTATCTTCCACCGGCTGTCTCTGACAGATGAATTATCTTCTGCCGATGTACTTAAAGGTTGATATCTGAAATACCCCGAAGATGCACGAAGCTGTTCATACAAGTCATCTGCCAAGTTCTTTTCCTCAACGACATTTTCAAGTATATAGCCAAGTCGTTGCCATACAACCTTTTTCACATAAGCTGCAAGTGGCGCAAACTGATTATTAATCTCAATCTGCTCTGAAAGTTCTTCAAGTATGGTGGCGACTCGCGACAATCCGCCTACATGTTGCTGATATTGTACTAAGTCAGCGGCGGTTAGAAGAGGATTTGATATACGGATAGTTCCCGTTTCAGTATTCTTTGTAATCAGGGCTTCCTCTGGCAGTCCATCCCGATAACGTCATTACAGAGAATTGCTGGGGGCGCTGATGAGCTGCACCAAGCATCTCGGCTGCGCTAAGCATACATACATAGTAAGGCTTTTGCAGATACGACATTAACTGATCTAAATAATAGGTTGCTGGCACAGATCCACGCAACACATATTGAGTGGGAATAATAACGTAATAGCCTCTATAAACACTGGCTATGGTCTTGTTTGAACTAAGTCTGGAAAGTTCATTTTGAAGAATCTGTTCTGAAGAGCACAAGTCAGCAGCCCTTACATCCTCAACAGAAAACGTAGGAAAACCATGAATAGCTCTATCTTCAATCCACTTTTGTAATGTCATACTGAGTAATTTTGGTGCAAATATAACAAAATAAATATTCCTTTGTACTGTTTTCGCCTAAAATCACTCTGTTTTATAGAATTTTATCTCCATCTTCGCAATATTTGTGAATTCTGACAGAAATAGCATGCAGAATGTACTCAGAAAGGTTATATTGCTATAACCTTTTTATCATTTTGAATTGTCATAATGAAACTTTTTTGTTGCAAAAGTAATAAAAATATCATTACTTGATACGTTGATTTTGTATTCGGAACATCTTAATATACATAAAAATTTACCATTAAAAGAACAAAATCCGTACAAAACTACTACAATTAGAAATATCTGTAGTATCTTTGTACCGATTTTCAAAAATAAGAATATGAAAGAACGGAATACATATCTTTCTTCCGCCTCTGTAAAAAAGCAAGGGAGAACAGCTTACTATAAGATGCTTGAGAGTGCCAAGCAAGGAGAGCTTATCCAGGTCCGTCGTGGTGTGTATGCCAATATAGACCAACTCAGTGGCAACATGATTGACATCAATGCCGTTGTTCCTGAAGGCATTCTATGCCTTTGGTCAGCATGGAGCATTCATCAGCTTACCACTTCCATGCCACAGGCTTTTCATATCGCCATCAAAAGAGGGCGAAAAGTCTCTATTCCTTCTTTTCCAAGAATGGAGGTTCATCATTATACGGAAGACCTTCTAAAAATTGGTGTAATTTCGATGATAATTGATGGCTTCAATATTCGTCTCTACGATGTTGAACGATGTGTG
>CACZCZ010000013.1 GCA_902779845.1 uncultured Bacteroidales bacterium
GGGCATCACGAGTCCCTTGCCAGTGTAATCGATGACCTCGGTCTTACCTTCCTCAATAAAGACCTCGGCTCCAGCCTTGTCGCCAACATAGATGTACTTACCATCCTTCACAGCGAAGGCTTCAACAATCTGATTGTTATCGGAAGTGAAAATCTTGCCATAGACCACGAGGTCGGCAGTTGGTTTACTCTTACAGCTGGTCAGAACAGCCATTGTGCAGCAAAGAAGGATGGCTGCAAGCATCCATAGTCTACTTTTTTTCATACCTAAATTCCGCAGCACTTTAGTTTAACTTTGTTTATAGGTTCCTGAGCAACAAAAAGTTGCCCAGGATTTTGCCATGTCAGATTTTTCACTTACCTTAGTGCTGCAAATCAAGACAAGCAAAATAATCTTCAATGACGTGGCAAAGGTACAACAAAAATCTGAGAAAATCAGCGCTTTTGGCGGAATATTTTTTTTAAACAAATTTGACTCTATTCTGTCCTCTGTGATAGACTCACACTTAGGACTTCGCAGCACTCTGATTGGCTATCAGTACAGCGAGATTATACGTGCGATCTCCGCATACCCGTGTCCCAAGTGCGGACACAGTGCTTCGTGGCATAGAGGAACTGGCAACGGAGAACATATCATACGAGTGATCAGGGGTCGGTTCGGGATCAGGGGGCGGTTCTACTGATCATTTGCATCACAGAAAGAAAAAAGCAAGGAAATTTGGGCAAATACTTGGAACTTTCGGGAATAATCCTTACCTTTACACCATCAAAACATTGTCGAACTTTAAAATAGATGAGTGAATGTTATTTGTCGATATTAGACGATGAACGATTGTTGTCTGAAATCAGCTAACTTCATAAAAGGGGAATCATTCTACAAAGAACATTGCAAAGGTACGGAAAAGAATTGAATATACAACAGTCACAGCACAATTTTTTTCTATTTGCACAGATTTTAGTTGTATTGTTTTTGTCTTTTTGCCGCCGAATCCCATGCCTATTCATGCATAAAATATCCCAATTTCTGAGAAGCCTTCTAATTTCTTAAAGCCTTCAAAAAATATGGTATTCTTCTTTGTGTCTCGCTTCATATGCCGAAATGGTTGCCTGATATTCTTCTCTCTTCTTGGCGTTTGATTCTTGCCACTGATTATATCGCTTTTTCCAACTCTTGAATGTCCTTTTTATATAAGGTGCTATCCTAACTATACCCCATATAACTAATGGTAGTAGAATAACGTATGCGAAAAATTCTGTAAAATCATAGTAGTTTATAGAACTGCCAAGAAATTCTACTTCTGGAGTGTGAACGCCATAATATCCATGACTTCCTCCTTGAATCACATCCGAGAAAGGCAAATCAAAAGGATAGAACTGGTCATCACAACTATCATACTTTTCAGAAGAGATATACAGGGTTGTATGCAACAAAAACCATACTAAGAAGAAATAAAAGACCTTTTTGTGCTCCTTGATATAAGATAGGATACTAAAACTAATGTTCGGACCTGTTTTGCTGTATTCCTTCTGTTTAGCCCCACAATTAGGGCAGAAGTTGGAATCGTTAGGGAGTTCCTTCCCACAAAATCTACAATACATAACCGCTCTATTTATACTGTTGATCTTTTATTCTTTCCATCACATCGTTAAATTCGATGACCTCATCTTTAGAGAATCGAATATGCAAATCGTTGTTGCCTTTTGAACCAACAAAATGGAAATCAAACTCAGCAGGAACTTGAGCAGCAACACTCCAGAAGGTCAAACCTGTTGTTTGGTCAGCCAGCGTAACTGCTTGTTCTGCTTTTGACCAAGCCTTAAGTTTGGTGGCTTCATCAAAGTCCTTCATGTTTTCGTCAACGATAATCTCGATATTAACGACTCCATCTAAGCATGAAATATCATTCATTGTGTATCCTGCTTCCATCCCCCTTGGCAATGTGCCTTTTTGCGTAGTCACATTCATTTTCAATTCATCGAAAGGCGTTAATTGCTTTTCAAGAGCTTCGGCAATTTCGTCAGGAGTCATTGTGTTACGAACAATTACGTCACCTGTGCTCTTACTCTTCACAACATACTCGAATGTTACGTGATAGTCAACCATCTGTTGGTAATCACGTCTTTCTGAACCAGAGGAAGATGAGATTCCAACTATCATATTTTGCTTCATGTTCCCTAAGAACATTTTTATCTTCTCTGTTGGTATAATGCTTTCATCTACTATCTGGATAATTCGATATACTGAGTCAACATACTCAACGCTCATCCTCATTCCCATTGGTCCTTCTTTGGTGCCATTGGCTGTTTGTGCATTATAATACTCGGCCTTTTCAACCAAAGCGGGACATCTCGGATCCTTATTCGTGCTTTTATTACTGCAAGCGAACTGGATTGATAAGAATACCAATATGACGGATGAAACAATTACTCCTTTCATGTCCAATTATCCTCTTAATCAATTACTACGTTGCTTTCTCTAAGAACGTTCCTGATGTCTTCTCGGTCTGAATCAGAAAGGTCTGGATATGTTTCGAAGTCTTCAGTTCGGACATGAAATACACCATTCTTTGTTTCTCCTTTTATAAAAACTGGGCGGACTTCATCATCAAAATCTATTCCCAATCTTTCATTCTCAACTGAAATCTTGTTTACACTCATATGTAGATTTTTGTGCCAAGTAGACTCTCGAAAAATGGCTATTGAATGATGTGGGGACTATACAAAAAAAGCGTGAGAGTCAGTCTTGTTGCTCATCTCACACTCTGAGGCTCTGGCATCGCCCAATCTGTCGAAATGAACAACGCCGAAGCCCACGCCGTATGTATATAGTAGGTGATACTATTACATACCCATGGACGTCATTGTTGCTTTGCTGTTGACAGGTTGTTCGAGGAACTGCCAGATTCCAGAGTGTCAAGAACAAAGCGTCAAGTAACGCCTTTCAATATATAGCGACTCTCTTTCCCACCTCATACGGTCAAGCCTTGTAGCTTTCCCAATGTTGCCCACCTCATTCAGCTCTGCCATCGCTGGCAGCGCCGTTTTTGGCTTGGCGTAGGCTGTCTTGACATTTTGACGTTTCAGAACACGTCTGAGGTGTCAAAAGAGGCACAAAACTTCAAGAGTCTGGGACAAAAATAGTAAAAAGGGTTGAATAAAGCGTTAAGAAATGGAGATTATTTATGGTTTGAGGGTCAAAATTGGCATGTTTTTCTTATCTGATAGGTGTATTGAGTCGTTTTTGGACGCATAAACAGGGACTATAAACGCCAGAAACGTACATTTTGTGTCTTTTAGTTATGGCTACTTTCGTGACACTTGCATAATCCGTCCCATACTTGTTCTCTTTCAGAGGATAAATCAATGTCCTAACATTTTTCATTTCTTCCCCTCGTATCTCTCCAGCGTCTTGCGCAGCCACTCCACCATCTCGTCGGCCAGCGCCTGCGGCTCCACGACCTGCAGCCACTGCCCGCGTGAGAGCAGTTTGGCCTTGAAGTCGGCGGTGGGCTTCAGGCGCAGCTCGAAGTCGGCGTAGTCCGCCGTAGCAGACAGCTCGTGCTGCGAGTGGTGTAGGGGCAGGTCGCGCAGGTAATACGGCTCCATGCCGTAGGCCCGCACCACGATGCGCTCCACCGGCATCGCGGCATCCGCCAGCATGCCGTAGCTATCACAGAAGAACTCAGCAGCATCGAAGTCGTCCGGCACACGGAACCGCGTATCCAGCCGCTCCACACACTCCATGCGGTCCAGCGAGAACGTGACGAGATGCCCGTTCGCGAGCCGCCCCAGCAGATACCACCGCTGACAGAACAGCCGCACACAGTACGGGTCAATCGTGAACTCACGGCTTGCCGCCCCGTAGCGATGGTACGTGAACAGCAACTGCCGGCTGTCCCGCATCGCGTCCAGCACCTCCTGCAGCCGCTCGCCGCCCGAGGGAATGTTCTCCAGCAGAATGCGCTGGTTCAAGCTCTTGCTCTCACTGACGATGTTACCCACGCTCAGCGTCGAGAGCATCCAGTTCTGGATGGAGTCCTCACGCAGGACACGTTCGTTACTGATGAAGTAGCGGTAGCCGTCCTTGCGATCGCAGTCGATGATGATGCCGAAGATGTCCTCAATGGCATCCTTGTGGCGGTTGAAGGTCGTGCGAGCCAGCTCCACGCCGCCGCTCATCTCCGTCTGCATCCATCGTTCGTTGATCTCTGCCAGTGTGATGCGACCCGCTCGGCGAATCGTGTTCACCAGCCAGATGTACTCCTTGAATTTCGTATAAGTTGTCATGATGCAAGCACTTTTCCTGCAAAGATAAGCAAAAGATTTAAAAGAGAAGAAGAGAAAAAGAAAAAAAGGCATAAAGGCCGAAAAAACGTCATAAAACAGAAAAAGCCCCGTACAACCTACACGAGTGAGCTACGGCAAACGTAACCTTTCAGTTGCAAAGGACTTATTTCTGCCGCAAAGTTACAAACTTTTTCCCAAACTCCCATCATCATCCGCCCATTATTATATGTTAAAAAAGCGCACAAAAAAAGATGTGCCTCATAATGAAGCACATCCGAATGGGCCGCCCCGCCATCTGTCCTTACAGCGCCACAATGCTGCCAAACCCGCTCCAAGGACTTGTCGCCTTGTATGCGTCAAGTGGATACACAATATTTACGATTTGACGATTTACAATGTACGATTTTCCGCACTTACACCACTTTTTAAAATAATCTTTCGCGCACAAGGCAACAGAAGGAGAATCCGTTAGGCTCTCCAATCTTCAACAAATCACGCCCCTCATGCTCTCGTTGGAGCTGAGGGGCGTTGCGGATGCTGAAATAAGGGGACGTGTGTGTGATTTTTTAGGGTTTTGTTTCTCTCTTTGCGTATTTTTGTGTATTTTTGCGCCGTGGAGGCCATCGTAGGCACTGCGAAAAAGGTTATTCATCATGAGTTTACGCGCCAAGAAAAGCAATATCAGGCAGTTGGCCCGTCCGGGTCTGCTGGTGATTCTGGTGGCTGTCATCACGATAGAGGCGACAGCGCTCATCCAGTACTACTACTCCTTCAAGGGCATCCGCGCGGAGGCTGTGATGCGCGCTGAGAGTCAGCTGGAGACGACGCACATCAGGATCATGGATGTCGTGGATCAGGCTGAGGCCGCCGTGCGCAACAGCATTTGGATAGCGCGCTGGTGTCTGGATGTACGTGACAGCCTGCAGGTGGTGGCGCGCCGTGTGGTGCAGGACAACCCTGTGGTGGTGGGCTCCACGGTGGCCGTGGTGCCGGGCTACTACAGCGACGAGCCGCTGTTCTCGCCCTACGTCTGCCGCAACGGTGACGGCGTGATCACCAAGACGCTGGCGACGCCGGAGTACAACTACCCGGCGCAGGAGTGGTTCACGAAGCCGCTGGAGCTGGGCGAGGGCTACTGGTCGGAACCCTATATCGATGAGGGCGGCGGCGACATCCTGATGACCACCTACTCGGTGCCGCTGAAGGACTACCGCGGCAAGACGGCGGCGGTGCTCACGGCCGACGTGTCGCTGGAATGGCTGCAGCATCTGGTGAATGGGATGCAGGTGTACAAGAATGCCTACGGCGTCATTGTCAGCCGCGAGGGAAAAGTGATGATAGGTCCTGAGAAGGAGTTCGCCAAGGACGAGAAGGTGCAGACATATACCACACAGGTGGAGCGCACGGGCTGGACGATGTCCATCGTCATCCCAGAGAAGGAGATCTACGGCGGCCTGAACAGGATGGCGCTGCTGGTGACCTTCCTACAGGTGCTGGGCGTGGGGATGCTCGTCCTCATCCTGCGCATCGTGGCCAAGCACCAGCTGAAATTCCAGCAGGTCAAGGAGAAGGAGTTGTCGATAGAGAACGAGCTGCAGATTGCCAGCACTATCCAGCGCGGCATGCTGCCGCACCTGTTCCCCACCTATCCCGACCGCAAGGATGTGCAGATCTACGCGTCGCTGACGCCGGCGAAGGATGTGGGCGGCGACTTGTTTGACTTCTATATCCGCGACGAGCAGCTGTTCTTCTGCATCGGCGATGTCTCGGGCAAGGGTGTGCCGGCCTCGCTGTTCATGTCGGTCACGCGCAGCATCTTCCGCTCTGTGTCGGCGCGCGAGTCGATGCCCGACCGCATCGTGACAGCGATGAACGAGATCATGTCTGACATGAACCAGACGAATATGTTCGTGACGCTCTTCGTGGGCGTCCTGAACTTGCAGACGGGTCATCTCTACTACTGCAATGCGGGCCACGACGCGCCGCTGCTGGCGGGTGCCGGCGTGGGGCAGCTGCCCTGCGACTCGAATATCCCCGTGGGCGTTATGCCTACGTGGAAGTACTCGTTGCAGGAGGCGCTGATCTACACGGGCACCGCTATCTTCCTGTTCACCGATGGCCTCACCGAGGCGGAGAATGCCGAGCAGGCACAGTTCCAGATGGAGCGTGTGACGCAGGTGGCAGAGCAGGCACTGGCCAACAAGCAGCTGCAGCCGCGCCAGCTGATAGGGCTGATGACGGATGCCGTGCACCGCTTTGTGGGCGATGCCGAGCAGAGCGATGACCTGACGATGATGGTGATACAGTATATCCATCAGCCGGAGGACGCACAGCCGGCGTAATCCGCGATACCACCCCATGCAACTGCCCAAGGATTTCGATAGATATTTCCGTGAACGGTGGCGCGACGAGGACGTGGCGGCACTGATGGCGGGGCTCGACGGGGAACCGTCGGTGAGCATCCGCGTGAACCCGAAGCGTCTGCCGTCAGAGGCGGAGCCGGAGGGCGCTGACGGGCGCGTGCCGTGGTGCCCCGAGGGCTTTTATCTGAAGCAGCGGCCGGTGTTCACGGCCGACCCGCTCCTGCATGCAGGTGCTTACTATGTGCAGGAGGCCAGTTCGATGTTCTTGGCCCACGTGGTGCGCACCATTCTTCATTCTTCATTCTTCACTCTTCGCTGTCAAGCTGTGCTTGACCTCTGTGCTGCACCCGGCGGCAAGAGCACGTTGCTGCGTTCGCTGCTGCCCGACGACTGTCGGCTGGTGAGCAACGAACCGAACCGCGTGCGCGCTCAGGTGCTGGCCGAGAACATGGCGAAATGGGGCCACCCGAATGTGGTGGTGACGCAGGCCTACGCTGCGGACATCGCCCATGCCATCGGGAAGACGGAGGTCGCACAGCGGCCCTTTGACCTTATCCTGGCCGATGTGCCCTGCTCGGGCGAGGGGATGATGCGTAAGGAGGCGGAGGCGGTGGCGCAGTGGTCGCCATCGTTCGTGGCCGAGTGTGCTGCGCTGCAACGCAGCATCGTCAGCGATATCTGGCCTGCCTTGCGCGCCGGCGGCATCCTCATCTACAGCACCTGCACCTTCAACCCCGAGGAGGACGAGGAGAATGTGGAGTGGATAGCGCGCGAGCTGGGGGCGGAGATGATTCCCATACCTGTGGAGCCTTCATGGGGGATTCGGGGGGATATGAGAAAGGAACGTGAAATACAAGATATTCGGGCGCATCAATCATCAATCATCAATCATCCGTTCTGCCACTTCCTCCCCGGGCAGGTGCGCGGCGAGGGTTTCTTCATGGCTGTGCTGCGCAAGCATGGCTCGGAGGAGAGCGACAGCGAAGATGATGCCGAGTCGCCGAAAGCGCTGAAGCGCAAGAAGAAAGACAAGCGCAAAGGCAACGGCGATGCTGCGCCCGCCCTCACCGTCCTCCCCACAGACGTGCTGGACGATGCCGGCGCGCCACGCGTGGAGCTCTCCTTGGAGGAGGCCATCCGCTACCTGCAGCGCGAGGCGCTGGTGTTGCCGGCTGAGACGCCGCGAGGCATCGTGCAGGTCTGCTTCCGTGGCCAGCGCCTGGGGCTGATGAAGAACCTGGGCACACGCGCCAATAACCTGTATCCAAAAGAATGGCGCATCCGCAGTGGATACGCCATTCCGCATACGCTGTTTGCGTAGTTTATTTGACAATCACCTTTTTCTTGTCGATGATGTTCACGCCGCGCACCGGCTTCGTGAGACGCTGTCCCGCGATGTTGTAGATGTCGCGTGGGGCGGCTGTGTCGTCCTTGATGTCGCGCACGCCGACGGGAGCCTGCACGGTGAGAACGCCGGGGACGTAGGTGAACTCGTAGTTCTCGGCTTCAGCGCCTGAGGGCACGATGTCGTAGTCGCCGGCCGGGCTGTCGGGCGTGGCTTCGCAGGTGGCCGTGGCCAGCTTCGTGAGCACCTCGGCCGTCTCGCGGTTGCGGAATCCGCTGTAGGTGACCTCGAACTCGGGATTTGCCTCACCGACCTGGCGGCTGTAGGACTTGGCCTTCACGGTGATGGCGGCTTTGTCGATGGTGAGGGTGCCGGGGATGCAGAGCAGGCCGGTGGTGGTGATGCTTCCGGCCATCACCTGAATGGGATATTCGCCCACGGGCGTGGTGGCTGTAGCGTCGCTGGTGAGTACGGGGATGCCGTTGATGGGGGCTCCCGTGACGGTGTATTTGAAGGCGGCGTTGGTGCGGCCGTAGAGGCGGCTGGCATCTTCGGCGGTCACCGTGGGAATACCCGTATATTCCAGGTACTCGGGCAGACTCCAGTGCTCATTGGCTTTGTAGTCGGCCATCAGGGCCTGCGGCACGAACACCGTCAACGTCCTGTTGAGGTTGATGGCTGAGGCGTCGGGCACGGACGGCGTGAGGACGGCGATGTACTTGAGTGCAGAGCAGCTGGTGAAGGCGTTGGCACCGATTTTCTTGACGCCCTCGGGGATGTACAGCGACACGAGGGCAGCATTGCCGCGGAAGGCGTTCTCGGGAATCTCCTGCAGGCTGGTGAAGTAGCGCAGCTCATCGAGGCTCTTGATGCCGGCATTGTAGAAGAGGGTGCTGATGTCGCTGACGGCGGCAGCCTCGTCGGTGGTGAGGTAGCCATCGTGATCCGTATCCCATTCGTTGATGCAGAGCTTCTCGGCGCGTGCATCGGCAAAGAAGATGTAGCCCAGTTTCTGCTTCGTATTGTAGATGGCGGCGGTCAGGTCTTCGGCGGTGGCGGCAGCGTTGTCATAGACGGCGCGCTCGGCAGTCACGTCGAGCTGCTTGGCATCAGCACGCTGCAGCAGCAGCTTCAGCTCGTCGCCCAGCTCGTTCAGCGTGTTGACGGAGTCCACGTCGACCTTGCGGATGAAAGCCCAGTGGCAGTTCTCGCCCTCTTGTTCCAGGTTGACATCCCAGTAGAGTCCGTAGGTGGGCGATGTGTAGTCGCTTCGGTGGTTCGTCTGCACGCCCAGGTATTCACCCTCGACATAGGTGTTGTCCGTCGCGGGCACCTGCAGCGTGAAGAAGAGGTCGCTGCCCTCCACGGCCGCCAGCTTCCAGTAGGCGGTATTGGTCATGCTGGAGCCATCCATGAAGCAGCCCTTGGTGCCTTCGCCAATCTTGGCATCGGTGCTGGTGCGGAAGAGATAGGGCTTGGAGCTGCCGGAGACAGCCAATGTATAGACATCGGGCCGTGAGGCGGACACGGGCTGGAGGGTGTAGGGCAGAGGCGTGTCGCCCACGACGGCTTGTGTGCCATAGGCTTCGCCGCCGCAGATGTAGCGTTGCTGCCCGACATTATAGATGTAGCCGATCACGATGGGTTCTATGGGCGAGAAGGGGGCATTGACGTGTGTGCGTGTCTCCTGAATCGTTCCGAAGTTCTTCCAGGTAGCGGCCTCGGCGTAAAGTTCCTTGGTGCCGAAGGGCACATTCAGCGTGGCGTTGGAGATGTAGTTGGCGGTGAAGATGCTGCCTACGAGGCGGATGTCAGCCGGGATGGCGGCGGAGACGCTGACGTTCTTCAGCGCGGTGCAACCCGTGAAGGCTCCCGTGCCAATCTTGCGAACACCCAGCGGCAGCTCGATGCTGGCGAGCTTGCTGCAGCCGTTGAAGGCGTAGTTGTCGATGGTGGTGATGGTCTGCGGCAGCTTGACGGCGGTCACCTTGGTGCACTGCTGGAAGCTGTTGGCACTGATGGTGGTGAGGCCCGTGAAGTACTGCAGATCCTCGAGGGTGGTGATGGCGGTGTTCTTCTGGAAGGTGACGCCGACATCCTTGACGCGGGCGGCTTCGCTCTGCGACAGCTCGCCGTCGCTGTCGGTGTCCCACAGCCTGAGGGCGATGGACCTGAAGGTGGCATCGGCGAAGTTGATGAGGTTCAGCTTCTGGCGCAGCTTGTACTGTGCCTCGGTGATTTCGGCCATCGTGCTGGCGCCGTTGTCATAAACGGCTTGCTCGGCCGTGGTGCTCACCTTGGCCTTCACACCCAGTGCGATGAGGTTGGCGAGCGTCTGGCTTTCCAGATAGAGGGCGTAATCGTCGGCATCGTAGGGCACCAGACGCCACTGGCAGCCGCGCTCATTCTCGGCATAGCTGATGTCGCTGTAGGTGCCGTAGGTGGGGGCGGCAGCTCCGCTGTCGTGGTTGGGGTCGATGCCCAGGAACAGCTGCTCGTTGTAGTTGGCTTGTGTGGCCGCAATCTGGATGGTGTAGATGCCGTCCTTCACTTCCTTGACGAGCCAGTAGGCGTTGCTGCGGTTGCTCTCGAGGGTGCCATCGACGAAGCAGGCTGCGATGCCCTTGCCGACGTTGTTGTCGCTCCATGTGCGGAAGAGCAGTGTCCCCGACTTGCCCGTGTCGGGCGAGGTGAGGTAGTAGGTGTCGGCGGGCATTGAGGCCGTGCGGCTGAAGACGTAGCGCATGGGTTCCATGTTCACCACGGACTGCGTGCCATAGGCTTCGCCCCTCGAGAGGTAGCGGCCGGTGGCGACGTTGTAGATGAAGAACTGCTTGCCGGTGGCCAGTGTGCCGAAGCGCCCGTGGGCGATGTCGCGCTGCTCGCGGATGGTGGTGAAGTTCTTCCAGGGTTCTGCCGCCGCGTAGTTCGCAAGCGTGCCTTGCGGGACGAAGAGCGTGGCTTTCTCATAGTCGAGGCCGGCGCCGTCAGCGTTGCGGAAGATGTCTGTGCCGATGTTCAGGTCTTGCGGCGTCGGGCTCTTCACGATGACAGTGGTGACCTTGGTGCAGCCTCCGAAGGCATTGTCGCCAATCGTGCTGGTGCTCGTGGGAAGCTCAATGTCGGTGAAGGCGGCGCAGCCGTTGAAGGCGCTGTTGCCGATGGCGGTGAGACCTTCGGGGAAGGTCATCGTTGGCAGCACACGGCAGTCCTTGAAGGCTTCGTCGCCGATGCTGGTGACGCCGTCGGGCAGGGTCAGTGTCTTGAGGACACGGCAGCCGCTGAAGGCGGCATTGCCGATGGCGGTCAGCTTCTTGGGCAGCTTCACGGACGAGAGCTTGGTGCAACCTGAGAAAGCATCGTCAGAGATGGCCTTGAGCGATGTGAAGTAGTAAAGCTCGTTGAAGGTGGTGATGGTGGTTTTCCCCTGGAACACAGTGCCGAGGTCTGTCACGTCGGCAGCCTCGCCATAGGTGAAGATGCCGTCCTTATTCGTGTCGAAGTTCTCAATGCACAGGCTCTTGACCAAGGTGTTGGAGATGGGGAGAGCCTTGTTGCGGTAGTCCGTGGGCTCGCAGCCGATGACCGCGTTCTGGCCGAAGGTGAAGCCGCTGCCGTCCTCTGAGCCGCCGATGCCCTGCTGTGAGGGATTCAGTGCCGTGAGCAGGAAGAAGCCGTTGGATGCGCCGCCCCAACCCCAGTTGATGTGGAAGCAGTGGTTGCCGTCGTAGCCGTCGCACACGAAGGCGTGGCCCGACGTGTAGTCCTGATTGTAGCCGCCCAGATAGGCAACACGGCCGTTGGCCAGCTCGGTGTAAAGGATGTTGTCCCAGCCCGTCTCGTCGTAATCCGACTGCCACACGATGCGTGCATTGGTGTAGCCAAAGTAGGTGTTGAAGGCTCCCGGGACCTCACCCGGCTGTGCGCCGGAGGAATCGTTGTAGTCCATCTTGACTGCCGCGCCGCAGTACTTCATCAGCTGTGCCACGGCCTGCTTCTGCCGATCTGTGGAGGAACCGCCGTAGCTGTCGAGCATATTGTCCCAGTCGATGGGCGAGCCCGCGGGAATCTCGGCCACCGGAAGCTGCTGTGTCCAAGTCGTGTAGGCAGGGATGGTGGCCTGCAACTCAGTGACCGACTTGGAACGCTGGTAGTAGAGCACCTGTGCCATCGCGGTGGCCACGCACCCCGTCGCGGTAGCTGAGCCATTGCTCTTTCGGGGCGTGAGGTTGTTGTAGGGCGCTCCCTGGTTCCAGCGCGTGGTGAGCATCTCGGGGATGGCCGGATGCACGGGCGCTTTGGCAGGTGCATAGTCAGGATGCTCCTGAAGATAGCGGACGTAGCTCTCCTGCGCATTCAGCCATGAGCGCATGTTGTCGGGAATCTCTGCGTAGTCGAATTCGCCCTCATCGGTGTAGCCCAGCACGGGCTCGATGCGGTCGTCGGCCGCCACGAGGACGAAGCCTTCCTTCTCGCCTCGGTTGAAGGCGTAGTAGGCGGGCTGCGAGGAGGTGACACCTGGTTTACGCGGTGCCAGCTTGCGGGCATTGCTGATGGCGCTTAGCTTGAGGCTGCCCTTGCGCCCTTTGAGATAGCGTTCGGCTTTCTGCAGCGCCTGCTGCTGAGTGATGGGGTCGGCCTGCATGGCCAGCACGCTCATGAGCCCCATGAGCAGTGTGAGGAAGAAACGGTAGCTTCGCATAGTTTTTTGCTTGAAATAGATGATTTTCTGCGCAAAGATAGAAAAAAAGATAATCAGTCAAGTGCTTTTTTATAAAAAAGTTGTAGTTTTGCAGCTGAAAAGTAATCTGAAGACACCTTATGATATATTATACGCGCAGCGAGGACAAGGCTAACTCATGGACTCACGCCGCCGGCATCGTGATGGGCGTGGCCGTGGGGGCGCTGTTCCTCTATTGGTGCTTCCGCGCCGACGACCAGTGGGCCAGCACCGCTGTCATCCTCTACCTGGTCGGGATGCTGGCCAGCTACATCACCTCCACCGTCTATCACGCCATCCCCGCCTCGTGGCCTTCGCGCGAGGTGTGGCGGCGCTTTGACCACGCTGCCATCTACTGGCACATCGCGGGCAGCTACTCGCCCATCACCCTGATTGCCATGCGCGACATGGGGTTCTGGGGCTGGGGGCTGTTCTGCTTTGTGTGGCTCTGTGCCATCGCCGGCACTATCGTCAGCTTCCTGCGCCTGAGCGAACACAGCTATGTCGAGACGGCCTGCTTCGTGCTCATGGGACTCTCGGTGTTGGTGGCCTTTAAGCCCTTGGTGAACTGCGTGGAGCCTGCGGCCGTAGGGTGGCTCATCGCCGAGGGTGTGATGTATATCACGGGTGCCGTCATCTATGCCTTCTCCCAGAACCGCCCTTATATGCACACGGTGTTCCACGGCTTCGTCCTCGCGGGCTCCATCTGCCATATCGTCTGTGTGTGGAACGTGTTGATGCAGTATGTACGTTAAAGAATGACGAATGAAAAATAAAAGAGGTCTCCTGCTATTGCTGCTGTTGTGCCTGATGCCATGGCTGGCATTCGCTCAGCACTCCTATTCCTCGCGCGTCGTGGATGCCAAGACGGGTGAGGGCATCCCCTATGCCACAGTTCGTGCGTCGGCCACCGAGGGCACACAGTCCGATCTGGAAGGGCGCTTCAGCATCGAATGTCCGCCTGCTACAGCCTTGGTCATCTCCTGCATGGGCTACGAGAAGCTGACCATCAAAGCCTCAGCTCTCGGCAAGACGGTGGAGCTCAGCGAGGTTGCCAGTCAGCTGCATGAGGTGGAGGTGCACCGCACCGAACCCCTCCTGGTGCAGATCTCGCATAGGGCCTCCGAGGCCTACCGGCAACACAAGGACGAGCGTGCGGACTATTTCATGCGTTTCACTCAAATCAGCGGCTCCTACCGCCACATGGCAGAAGCCTTCTTCGAGGCGCAGTCATCCTTGAACTTGCGTGACATCAACTTCCTGGCAGGGCGACAGGGGCAGCTCTCCGACGACGGCAAACTGGCAGACGGCCGCCTCATGGATGTCAACCTGCAGTACCTGTTGGAGATTGCTCCCATGATACACGATGCCAAGTGGGACGATGTCACGGTGCCGCTGAAGGATGGCGCCACAGAGGGCTTTTATCGTCGCAATTACAACATCACCTACGACCTGATTGCGGGCGAAGATGGCAATGGCATCTATGTTATCACGCTCGCAGCCAAACCGGCCAACACCGACTTCATCTACACCGGCACACTCTATGTTGATGCCGCCACGCTCGACCCGCTGCGCATGGATGGCTATCTGGAACATTTCCCGCTGGCCGTGGGGCAACGCAATAAGTGGCGGCGTGAAGCCCCCGAGACTGTGCGGATTCATGTCGTGGCGGATTACACCACGCGGCGCGGCTTCCCCGAAGTGTCGGTGCTGCAGGGTGAGTTCCGCAGCCGTCTTGGCTACTCGAGGATTACCGCCTGCCGCGTCGAGGGTTTGGAGATTCCCAACCGCCGCGATGTCCGCCGCTATCCCAATCTCCTTGATGCCATTGACCGTGCTGGCTTCGACGAGACGATATGGGAGAAGAACCAGGTGCTGCGGCGCACCGCCGAAGAGGCCATGCTGGCACAGCAATTCTCGGCACCCAAATCTGTCAGCGAGGAGATGCTGACACAAACCACGGACACGATGACGCTCCCCGAGCGTCCGCGGCTGCCCTTGGGAGCCGTGACGGCTACGCCCTCCACGCTTCAGGACTATGCCGCCCGCTTGCAGCAGTTCGGACGCGCCATCCCGCAGGAGAAGGTCTATGTCCACATGGACAACACCTGCTACTTCGCGGGTGACACCCTATTCTTCGCGGCCTACACACGCCGCACCGATTCCGGCAGGCCTTCCACCATCAGCCGTGTGTTCTATGCAGAGCTGTGGACGCCCGACGGCTACCTGTTAGAACGCCAGCTGATTCAGATGAACAAAGGCCGAGGAAGCGGCAGCTTCGTGCTGCCCGACACGCTCTACGGCGGCTACTACGAGTTACGCGCCTACACGCGTTGGCAGCTCAACTGGGGCATCACGGAATTTCCTCACACGGCGGCTGCCGAGGACTGGTTCTACACCCCTGAGTTGGCGCGCGACTACTACCGCGACTACGACAAACTCTACTCGCGCGTGTTCCCTGTTTATGATAAGCCCAAGGAAGCGGGCGACTACCAACGCGACATGACCTCGCGTCCGCTGCGCCGCTACTATAAAGACAAGGAGAAACAGCCCGACCTCCGCCTCACGTTCTTCCCCGAAGGAGGCTCGCTGGTGGAGGGCGTGCCATGCCGCGTGGCCTTCGAGGCCGCCACGGAAGCGGGCGAATGGCTTGTGGGACGTCTGGCTATCGTGGATGAGGGCGACACCGTCGTTGCCACCAATACCCTGCACCGCGGACGCGGCGTGCTGGAGTGGGTGCCGCAGGGCGGACACGCTTATCGCGGCATCTTCACGGTGACAGGCACTGCGCAGCAGGGCAGGAGTGTGGAAGCCCCGTTGCCGCAGGTGGAGGCAGACGGCGTGGCGCTGCGTCTGCAACGCGCTGCCGAGGGCTGGACAGCGGCTATCGATGCCCATGGCACTGCCGCCTCCGAGCCACTGGGAGCCACCGTGATGCACGAGGGCACCCTTGAATTTTTCTCGCCCGTGACAGCCGGAGCAGCCCTTGTGATTCCTGCGGATTCCCTGCGCATGGGCGTGAACCAGCTCACGGTCTTTGATGCCCATGGCTGTGTCTGGGCTGACCGCCTCTTCTTTGTGCAGCCCGACACGCTGCAGCGTCCCACCGTGACCGTCGAGGGCCTTGAAGAGACCTACGAACCCTATGCACAAGTGGAAATCGCCCTGCAGAGTTCAGGGCAGAAGGCCTCGCTGCTCTCCGTTGCCGTGCGCGATGCGGCCACCCAGGATGCCCTCTACGACAACGCCTCTATTTTCAGCGAGATGCTGCTGGCATCCGAACTCAAGGGCTTCATCCCCCATCCGGACTACTACTTCGAGGCCGCCGACGAGCAGCACCGCACTGCGCTCGACCTGTTGATGATGACACAGGGCTGGCGGCGCTTCGAATGGCATGAGATGGCTGTCCCCAGAGCCTTCCGACTGACACATCCGGCGGAATACACGCAGATTATCACCGGACAGGTGATGCCGCTCTACGAGCGTCTGCGACAGGACGACATGGATCATCTCACCTTCATCGATTATCATGTTGATCCGCCCGAACAACACACCTTCGTGCCTTCGTTTGTGGAACGCCATGTGAGCGAAGCCGAAGGACCTGAGGAGGAACGTACCGTCGGCATGTGGCTTTACGGGCAAGATCCCCTGCCAGAGGAAAGGTTAGGCGATGTCGTGTCGCTGTTAAAATTCCTCCGCGAATATGCTAAAGATGCCTATGAAAACAATGACTTCAACGAGGAATACACAGTGCTCTATGAGCAGATGAGGGGACGTGGCAGTGGTTATCCCTCTGGCACTTATCGCCTCACCAAGAACATTGGCAATCATCATTTCCTTCGCCAGCCGGGTGCCCTCAAGCATGAGATGCGCGTTCACGCTGAATATGCGGCGCCGGGCTACGAACCGCTCTTCGGCGAGATCACGACCCGCGGCGGGCAGTTCCGTATGTCCACGCCTGAGATTCACGGCTCCTGCTATTTCTTCCTCGCCGCTGCCGACACGACCCGCTGGAAGCGTAGCCACCGCCATGAATGGGTCTATAATGACGAGACCAGCTATCCTGAAGCCTACGTACGCATCCACTGGCCGTACCCCCGTTTCGTGAAGCCCTTCAGCCACTACCAGCAGCAACTGGCTCCTGCACGCCACCTTGCTGCTGACTCGACGGCAGGGCAGGGGAGTGGCCTCACCACCGACCTCGCACAGATCACCGTCCGTGCCAGACACGGTGGTCTTCGCCGCTTTGATGCCTCACATCCCGTGCTGAAACTCGATGCCTACGAAGCCTTCAACGAAGTCGCCGATGCCGGACTCATGGCTGGCTGTTTCACCGGACGAACGTCGTTTACCAATGCCCTCGCACGTCTGTACATGGGTGATATGCGTTGCAACAATCCCTATCTCATGGAGCCTCGTTTCAACGGACACACCTTCGCGTTCAATATGTCCCCGGCACGCCGCAACGACTACAACTACCTCTATAACCTCGACAGCGTGTATATCTACTCCGATTATGCCCCGCGTCTGCCCGACGAGCGCTTCACGGAGGAGAATATGCCGCGCGTGACCATTGACTTGCGCAAGGCTGCGGGCAACACACAGCGCTACACCTATCGCGACCGCCGCTACATCCTCCAGGGCTTCTCCATCGCCGAGGACTTCTACAGCCCCAACTACCGTCTGAGTCCCCCCACACCGGGCACCCACGACTACCGCCGCACGCTCTACTGGAATCCTGCCCTGCAGCTCGATGCCACCGGTCGCGCCCGCATCCAGCTCTTCACCGGCTCCCGTCCCGCTTCCATCATCGTCGAAGCCGAGGGGATGGCCGCGGATGGCACACTGCTATACAACACCTCAGCTCCTTCATATCAAAAAACTATAGTTCAATGAAAAAGATTTTGACGTTTCTGCTTGTTGCGCTCGCCGCACAACTCCTCCCTCTCTCCCTCTTCGCCCAGCCTACGGCACGCGAGGAGATTGCTGCCAACCCCTTCCTCTGTGGCAGCAACCACCTGGACTATGACAACTACCCTGCCACGGCTCCGCTGACGCCGGCGCCCAAGGGCTATGTGCCTTTCTTCATGAACCACTATGGTCGTCATGGCTCGCGCTGGCTGCTCAATGACAACGAGTACTCCCGTTCCATTAACATTCTCAAGCGTGCAGCAGAGCAGGGCAAGCTGACGGCCACCGGCTCCGAGACGCTGGCGAAGCTGGAGCGCTTCTACCCCTGCACCATCAAGCGCCTGGGCGACCTCACCACCGTCGGCGAGCGCCAGCACCACGGCATCGGTCGCCGTATGGTGGAGCACTTCCCCGAGATCTTCAAGTCGAAGAATGTGCCCATCGACGCCAAGAGCACCGTCGTCATCCGCTGCATCCTGTCTATGGAAGCCGAGTGCGAGGAACTCGCTGCCGCCAATCCCAGCGCCCGCTTTCACAATGATGTCAGCGAAGCCTTCCAGTACTATCTCAACGCCCCGCGCCCGGAGAACATCCGCGAGAGCAACCGCAAGCAGGGCGACATCGCACGGCGCTACCGCAGCCGACTGACACACCCCGAGCGCCTCATGAGCGTGCTCTTCAACGACCAGCAGTGGGTGCAGGACAGCGTCGATGCCGGCGGTTTCATGCGTCAGTTCTTTGCCATCGCCAACAACATGCAGAGCCACGACACCGACATCGAGCTCCTCTCGCTCTTCACCGCCGATGAGCTCTACGATCTATGGCGCATTAAGAATATTGAGTGGTATTTGGACCATGCTCATGCGCCACAGACCGATGGACTGATGCCCTTCACCCAGACGGCGCTGCTGCGCAACATGATCGCCACCGCCGACACCGTCACCTGCACGCAGGCAGCCCTGCGCTTCGGTCATGAGGTGTGTGTGCTGCCTCTGGCTTGTCTGTTGGAACTTGGCACCTGTGGCGCGCGCGTGGAGAATCTGGATGAACTCGACACCGTGTGGCGCAACTACAACATCTTCCCCATGGCCTGCAACATCCAGCTCATCTACTACCGCCCGGCAAAGAGCCGCGGGCCGGTGAACATGACAGACCCCAACGCCGACATCCTTGTCAAGGCGCTCCTCAACGAACGCGAGGTGACACTCCCTGTGCCCACGACGCAGCATCCTTACTACCGTTGGGCTGACCTACGAGCCTATTACCTCAAGAAACTCGACAGCTTCGAGAAATAGCCCTTTTATGCAGGGCGGCTGTTCCGCTCACGTGGCAGGCCCCCCTTTAGTGCTGACAGCATTCATGACCGCTTCCGCAACAACAGTCGGAGGCGGTCATCTTGTGCTGGCAGCTGTCGGCCAGTGGGCAGCCGGCACACCGCACATCATCCTCGCCGCGCTTCGCCGTGAAGCGCTTCCACAGGCGGCGGGCAGTGTAAGCCACGCAGACCGCAAGGATGATGATGACTAGAATTTGTTGCACAAATTGAAGTGAAAAAAGAAAGAGTGAAAAGTGAAAAATACGATTATCACTTAAAACAGCTGTCCTATTTGCACGACGGCTACGGAGACGAGCCACGCGAGGCAGGTGGTGTAGAGGGCGGCACAGAGCGCCCAGCCCCACGATGAGGTCTCGTTCTTGATGGCTACGATGGTGGCCAGACAGGGGAAGTAGAGGAGGATGAAGAGCAGGTAGGCGAAGGCCGTGAGCGGAGTCACGCCGTCGGCGCTCATACGCTGGCGCAGGAGTGTGTATTTGTCCTTGTCCTCGCTGAAGGTGTCGTCGTCGCCGAAGCTGTCGTCGCCCGAGTAGAGCACGCCCATCGTGCTGGCTACTATCTCCTTGGCACCTACACCGGCGATGAGACTCACGTCCAGCTTCCAATTGAAATGCTGCGGCGCGAAGATGGGTTCAATGGCTTTTCCGGCACGACCGAGGTACGAGGTCTCCATGGAGACCCCTCTGCTCCCTTCCCCGACCCCTTCCCTGTTAGGGAGGGGTGAATTGCTGGCAACAGAAGTATTCTCGCCACCCTCCCTGACAGGGGAGGGGGTGGGGCCGAAGTAACTCAACGCCCACACGATGATGCTGGCAACGAGGATGATGCCGCCCATCTTCTTCAGGTACTCCTTGCCCTTCTCCCACGTGTGGCGCCCGATGGCTTTGGCGGTCGGCCAACGGTAGGGCGGAAGCTCCATCACGAAGGGCGTATCCTCACCCTTGATGATGAAGCTCGAGAAAATACGTGACACCACCACGGCTACCAGAATGCCGATGGCGTAAAGCGACACCAGCACCGTACTGCGCCACTGGGGTGCAAAGAACGTCCCCACGATCATTATATATATAGGTAGGCGCGCGGAGCACGACATGAAAGGCAGGATCATCATCGTGATCAGTCGCGAGCGGCGGCTCTCAATGGTGCGGGTGGCCATCACGGCGGGGACATTACAGCCGAAGCCCATCACCAGCGGGATGAACGACTTGCCGTGCAAGCCCATGCGGTGCATCAGCTTGTCCATGATGAAGGCGGCACGCGACATATAGCCCGAGTCCTCCATGAAGGAGATGAAGAAGTAGAGTATCAGGATCTGCGGCAGGAACACGATGACGCTTCCCACACCGCCGATGACACCGTCCACGAGCATCGACCGCAGGGGGCCCTCGCTCATCGTGGAGCCTATCCATTCGCCCAGCCATGCCACGCCGGCCTCTATCCAGTCCATGGGGTACTGGCCGAGCGCGAAGGTCGTCTGGAACATCACGTAGAGAATCAGGAAGAAGATGGGGAAGCCCAGGAAACGGTTCGACAGCAGGTTGTCGATGCGGTGTGTGGTGTGGTAGGTGTCCGCCTTCGTGCCAGTCTTGAACTCAGCTTCGGTGAGCGCACCGTGGATGAAGCCGTATTTGGCATCCATGATGGCTGTCTCGGAATCTACGCCCGTCTCCTCCAGCACACGTGCTGCGGCATAGTCGCGTGCAGCCATCAGGCGCTTGCGGTCTTCGCTGCGGTGTTCGCTCTCCACGTGACTCTCCACGTAGTGGATCATCTCCGCGTCGTGCTCCAGCAACTTCAGCGCCATATAGCGCGTGGAGTACTGTGTGCTCAGGTGCTCATCGGCCTTCAGGAACTCTTGGATATGCGTGATGCCGTCTTCAATCTCGTGGCCATAGTTGATGTGGATGTGTCGCGACTGCGTGTTCACGCCCTCATAGACCTCAATGACAGTGTGGAAGAGTTCTTTTACGCCGCGTCCGCTCTTGAACGATGTCGGCACCATGGGGACGCCGAACAGCGTGGAGAGCGTGTCGAGGTTCACGTAGTCGCCGCGTAGCTCGAACTCATCGAACATATTCAGGGCGCACACTACACGCAGGTTCATATCTACCAGCTGCGTGGTCAGGTACAGGTTGCGTTCAATATTCGAGGCATCAATGACGTTGATGACTACGTCGGGGTGTTCCTCCTGCAGATGCTGTCTCACAAAGAGTTCCTCGGGCGAGTAGCAGGACAACGAGTAGGTGCCGGGCAAGTCCGTGAGGTCGAAGGTGTAGCCCTCCTGTTCTGCCGTCGCCGTCGTCGCATCCACCGTGACCCCCGAGTAGTTACCCACGTGGGCATGAGCACCGCTGGCATAGTTGAACAACGAGGTCTTGCCGCAGTTGGGGTTGCCGATAAGAGCCACGGAGATGGCAGATCCACCCCCCTGCCCCTCCCTGTTAGGGAGGGGAGTAGTATCATCTGAGCAGGCGTCCGCCGAGGTCGTTGCAGGAGTAACCGACTTACCCCCATTGTCTTGAAGGTAATTACTCCCCTCCCTAATAGGGAGGGGCAGGGGGGAGAGTCTTACCTCTATCAACTTCGCCTCTTCATGACGTAGGCTCACCTCGTAGCCCATCAGCTTGTATTTTACAGGGTCTTGGAGCGGCGCGTTGAGGAGCGCCTCCACGGGTTGCCCCTTGATGAAGCCCATCTCGATGATGCGTTTGCGGAATCCTCCGTGGCCGCTCACCTTCACGATGTAAGCTCGTTCACCGGTCTTGAGTTCAGAGAGTTTCATGCGTTGTCTTCATTTTTGTTCGCAAAAATACGTACATTTACTCAAACGACCAAAAATCCGTACACGAAAGCGCCGCCTGAACTTGCAAAATCACCAAAAGTAGGTATCGCTATGCGAAGGATTGGCGTGCTTTCTTGAGGAGGTCCGAGGCAAAGATGAAGTCGGTGAGGGCCTGATTGTCAGAGGTGGCTACCTGTGTCTTGTCGCCCGTCCATTCCTGACGACCTTCCTTGATGAAGATAATGCTGTCGCCGATGCCCATGACGGAGTTCATGTCGTGGGTGTTCATGATGGTGGTCATCTGGTACTCCACGGTGATGTCATGAATGAGGGCATCGATGACGAGGCTGGTCTTGGGGTCGAGGCCGCTGTTGGGCTCGTCGCAGAACAGATACTTGGGGTTGAGGGCGATGGCACGTGCGATGGCCACGCGCTTTTGCATACCGCCGGAGATCTCATCGGGGTACTTCTGCTGCGCATCGATGAGGTTGACGCGGTCCAGACATTGCTGGGCGCGCTTGGTGCGGTCGCGCAGCGTCATGGAAGAGAACATGTCAAGGGGGAACATGACGTTCTCCAGCACGCTCATGCTGTCGAAGAGGGCGGCGGACTGGAAAATCATCCCAATCTCGCGGCGCAGGACGGCTTTCTCGCGCTTGTTCATGGTGACGAAATCGCGCCCGTCATAGAGGATCTCGCCCTTCGTGGGCTCCAGTAGGCCTACGATACACTTCATCAACACGGTCTTACCCGAACCGGACTGCCCGATAATGAGGTTCGTCTGTCCGGCGGGGAAGGTGTGGGTGATACCCTGGAGGACTTCCCTGTCCTCAAAGGATTTATAGAGGGAGCGTATTTCAATCATGAGAGGATGTTTGTCAGGAAGATGTCTGCAAAAAGAATCAGCATGGAGCAGTGCACGACGCTGTCGGTGCTGGCCTTGCCCACCTCTACGCTGCCGCCCTCGACAGTGTAGCCGTAGAAGGCTGAGACGGAGGCGATGATGAAGGCGAAGAAGAAGGACTTGATGTAGCCCATCCACACGAACCATTGGTTGAAGGAGTGTTGCAGACCGTAGGTGAGGTCTTCTGTGGTGAGAATGCCGGAGAGGCAGATGGCGTAGGCGCCGCCGAAACCTGCCACCATCGAGAAGGTGACCAGCAGGGGAATCATCGTCACCAACCCCATGATCTTGGGCAAGATAAGGAACGAGGCGGAGTTGACACCCATGATGTCCAATGCGTCGATCTGCTGTGTCACACGCATGGTCCCAATCTCAGAGGCGATGTTGGAGCCTACTTTGCCGGCGAGGATAAGACACATGATGCTGGAGGAGAACTCCAGGAGGAGGATCTCACGGGTGGTGTAGCCGGTGGAGAAACGCGGCATCCAAGGACTCTGGATGTTCATCTTCATCTGGATGCAGATGACGGCGCCGATGAAGAAGGAAATCATCAGCACGATGCCAATGCTGTCGAGGCCCAGTTGCTGCATCTCCTTGATGTACTGCTTCCAGTACATACGGAAACGTTCGGGGCGGCTGAAAACTTTGCCCATCAGGACCAGATAACGGCCGAATGTGGCGATTGGTGTAGTGATAAAATGCATGTAATTCTTGTATTTCGGGGGCAAAAGTAGTCAAAAAAGGCTAAAAGAGCGACATGAAAAGGCAGTTTTTTTACATGAAATGGTAGAATGTGGTAATATTTATGTACTTTTGCACCCTCAATAGACACTTATGACCGAAAATTCGACCATCTCTGACCCGCTGAGCACGGCTTATGTTGCACCGCATCAAGACGAGCCGCTGCGCCTGTGTGCCGAGCATCTGAAAAAGATCTACGGCAAGCGCACGGTGGTTGACGACGTGAACTTCCATGTCGATCAGGGCGAGATTGTGGGTCTGCTGGGTCCCAACGGTGCCGGCAAGACCACGTCGTTCTATATGACCACCGGGCTGGTGATACCGAACGAGGGCAAGGTGTTCATTGGCCATGAGGAAATCACCGGCCTGCCCGTGTACAAGCGAGCACACAAGGGCATCGGTTACCTGGCACAGGAAGCCAGCGTGTTCCGCAAGATGTCGGTGGAGGACAACATCGCCAGCGTGCTGGAGCTACGCACCGACTGCACCGAGGAGTACAAGCGCGAGAAGCTGGAGAGCCTGATCCATGAGTTCCGCCTGCAGAAAGTCCGCAAGAACCTGGGCGACCGCCTCTCCGGTGGCGAGCGCCGCCGAACAGAAATAGCGCGCTGCCTGGCCATCGACCCCAAATTCGTGATGCTCGACGAGCCCTTCGCTGGCGTTGACCCCATTGCGGTGGAGGATATCCAGCTCATCGTGTGGAAACTGAAGAAGATGAACATCGGCGTACTCATCACTGACCACAATGTGGAAGAGACGCTCTGTATCACCGACCGGGCCTATATGCTCTTCGAGGGCCGTATCTATTTCAAGGGAACACCTGAAGAATTGGCAGGCAACGAGGTGGTACGTGCCAAGTACCTGACAAACAGCTTCGAACTGCGTCTGAAGGACTTCGAGGGGATGGACCGCGAACGACAGATGGCAGATGCTGCAGCCTCTGGCACGTGATTTGCAGAAGAATGAAAAGTGAAAAGTGAAAAATAACTCTTGAACTCCTAAATTATTCGTAAAATTGTAAATCGTCAAATTGTCCAATTAAAAGGATTGTAAAATCGTAAAATCGTAAAATAACATTATGAACATTCAATTCGAGAAGACTTCAGGTGTGGCCGCAGAGCTGACCATCACCTTTGACAAAGCCGACTATCAGGAGCGCGTGGAAAAGGCGCTCAAGAACTATCGCAAGAAAGCCGCCATGCCGGGCTTCCGTCCCGGTCAGGTTCCCATGAGCCTGATGAAGAAGCGCTTTGGCGGCGAGATCACCGCTGAGGAAGTGCAGAAGCTGCTGAGCGAGAAACTCTATGGCTACCTGCGTGAGAATAAGGTTGATATGTTGGGCGATCCCCTCGCCAGCGAGAAACAGCAGCCCATCGATTTCGAGGCTGAACAGCTCACCTTCATCTTCGACATCGCTCTGGCTCCCCAGTTCGATGCCAAGCTGACTGATGCTGACAAGATTCCTTACTATACCATCAAGGTGGACGACGCCATGGTCGATGGTCAGGTGTCGGCATACTGCCAGCGTGCAGGCCACTATGACAAGGTGGACAGCTACCAGGAAGGTGACATGATCAAGGGTCATCTGGCTGAGCTCGATGCCGACGGTAACGTCAAGGAAGGCGGCGTGCAGAAGGAAGATGCTGTGATCCTGCCCGGTTACTTCAAGAATGCCGACGAAAAGAAGAAGTTCGACGGCGTGCAGGTGAACACCGTCATCACATGGAACCCCGCCGTGGCCTATGAGAACAGTGCCATCGAGCTGAGCAGCCTCCTGGGTATCACCAAGGAAGAGGCTGAGGGCATCCAGGGCAACTTCAGCTACCAGATTACGGAGATCACGCGCTATGTGGCTGCCGAGCCGTCGCAGGAGCTCTACGACCAGATCTTCGGTGAAGGCAAGGTGAAGAGCGAGGAAGAGTTCCGCGCTGCCATCAAGGCACAGATCGAGGAGCAGTTCGCCTTCAATGCACAGGTGCGTTTCATGACTGACGTCCGCGAGTATCTCGAAGAGCGCATCGGTCAGCTGGAATGGCCTGAGGAACTGCTGAAGCGCATTATGCGCGCTAACAACCCCGACAAGGACGAGAAGTACGTGGAAGACAACTTCGCCGGCAGCATCAAGGAACTGGAGTGGCACCTCATCAAGGAGCAGCTGGCCGACCAGACGGGTATCAAGGTGGAGCAGGAGGATGTCCTCGAAGTGGCCAAGCGCCAGACACGCATGCAGTTCGCTCAGTATGGAATGGGTAACATCCCCGACGAGGTCATCACCAACTACGCCAACGAGATGCTCAAGAAGAAGGAGCAGGTAGAAGGCTTGGTAGCCCGTTGCGTGGAGGAGAAGCTGGGCGTTGCCATCAAGGACATCGTGAAGCTCACCAAGAAGAGCGTCACCTTGGATCAGTTCAACAAACTCTACGAAAAGAAATAAGCCGCTATGCAGCAATCCGATTTCCGCAAGTTCGCCACAGGTCACCTGGGCCTGAACGGACAGGTCCTGGACGACTATGTCAGCGTGCAGAACCAATATCTGAACCCCTACATCCTGGAGGAGCGTCAGCTGAATGTGACACAGATGGACGTGTTCTCGCGCCTGATGATGGACCGCATCATCTTCCTCGGCACCGCCATCGACGACTACACGGCCAACACGCTGCAGGCACAGCTTCTGTACCTGGACAGCGTAGATCCCGGCAAGGACATCAATGTCTATTTGAATTCCCCCGGCGGCAGCGTGAGCGCTGGTCTGGGCATCTATGACACCATGCAGTTCATCACCTCCGACGTGGCCACGATCTGCACAGGCATGGCAGCCTCGATGGCTGCTGTCCTGCTGGTGGCTGGCAAGGAGGGCAAGCGCAGCGCGCTGCCCCACAGCCGTGTGATGATCCACCAGCCGCTGGGCGGTGTCCAGGGTCAGGCCAGCGACATCGAAATCGAGGCCCGCGAGATTCAGAAACTCAAGAAGGAACTCTATCAGATCATCGCCGACCACAGCCATACGCCCTACGACAAAGTGTGGGCTGACAGCGACCGCAACTACTGGATGACGGCCGAGGAAGCGCGTGACTATGGGATGATTGACCAGGTGCTGAGCCGTAAGCAGTAAGCTGGCTCACGCGCGAACATTATTTATATAATAAAAGATTCTGAATGCCAAAGAATAAAAATCGCTGTTCCTTCTGCGGACGTGCTGACGACGAAGTGTCGTTGCTGGTGAGCGGTATCAACGGCTTCATCTGCAACGACTGCATCCAACAGGCCTATCAGATTGTGCAGGAAGCCAACGGTGTCCACGAAGTGGTGTCCAAGGACAAGTGGGCCGCTTCAATCAACTGGAAGTCGCTGCCGCGACCTGCTGACATCAAGGCCTATCTGGACCAGTATGTCATCGGGCAGGACGATGCCAAGCGCTACCTCTCCGTGGCTGTCTATAACCACTACAAGCGGCTCTGCCAGAAAGTGGGCGAAGACGGCGTGGAGATCGAGAAGAGCAATGTAATCATGGTCGGCCCCACGGGAACGGGCAAGACGCTGATGGCCCGCACTATCGCCAAGTTGCTGAAGGTGCCGTTCACCATTGTTGATGCTACTATTTTCACCGAGGCCGGCTACGTGGGCGAGGATGTCGAGAGTATCCTCTCGCGACTGCTGCAGGTTGCGGACTTCGATGTCGAAGCTACGCAGCGCGGCATCGTGTTCATCGATGAAATCGACAAGATTGCCCGCAAGGCTGACAACCCCAGCATCACGCGCGACGTGAGCGGCGAGGGTGTACAGCAGGGCCTGCTCAAGCTGCTCGAAGGTTCCATCGTGAATGTGCCGCCCAAGGGCGGTCGCAAGCACCCCGAACAGGACTATGTCCACGTCGATACGCGCAACATCCTGTTCATCTGCGGCGGTGCCTTCGATGGCATTGAGCGCAAGATTGCCCAGCGACTGAACACCCATGTGGTGGGCTACAACTCCGTGCAGAACGTGGCGCGCATCGATCGCAGCGACCTGATGAAGTACATCGTGCCGCAGGACCTCAAGAGCTTTGGCCTGATACCTGAGATCATAGGCCGTCTGCCTGTGCTCACTTATCTGAACCAACTCGACCGCAAAGCCTTGCGTGCGATCCTCACAGAACCCAAGAACTCGCTCATCCGCCAGCAGGAGAAGCTGTTCGAGATGGACGGTATCAAGTTGACCTTCGACGAGGACGCGCTGGAATACATGGTCGATAAGGCTGTCGAGTACAAGCTTGGCGCACGCGGCCTACGCAGCATCGTCGAGGCTATCATGATGACGCCTCAGTTCGAGCTCCCGTCCTCGGGGAAGAAGGCGTTCAGGGTGACGCTCGACTACGCCCGGGAACAATTAGAGCAGTCCACGCTTAACGCGATGCAGTCATAGCAAAAACGACTCCAAAAGTTGCACAAAACAGCTTTTGGAGTCTTTTTTATTGAAAAAATGTGCACTTTTGTAGAGAAAAGCGCAAAAAAACTTGGATAATTGGAGCTTTTGTGTATAACTTTGTAACGCAAAGGAAACATCATGAAGCAAAACATCGATCTGATAGAACAACTGAAGCATTATTTCGGCTTTGACACATTCAAGGGCGATCAGGAAGCCATTATCCGTAATGTGCTGGCTGGCAACGACACGTTTGTGCTGATGCCTACGGGCGGCGGCAAATCGCTCTGCTACCAGTTGCCGGCGCTGATTATGGATGGCACGGCCATTGTCATATCCCCCCTGATAGCGCTGATGAAGAATCAGGTCGATGCCATTCGTCAGGTGAGCTCCGACGACGGTATTGCTCATTTCATGAATTCTTCGCTCAACCGCTCTGCGCTGGACCAGGTCAAGAGTGATGTCCTGTCCGGTCGCACGAAGCTGCTTTATGTGGCTCCCGAGTCGCTTACGAAAGACGAGAACATCGATTTCCTGCGTCAGGTGAAGATCTCTTTCTATGCTGTCGATGAGGCTCATTGTATCTCGGAATGGGGTCACGACTTCCGCCCCGAGTATCGCAGAATCCGTCCCATTATCAACGAGATAGGTGTCTCGCCCGTCATTGCCCTCACGGCCACCGCCACGGACAAGGTGCGGGGCGACATCAAGAAAAATCTTGGCATGATGAATGCCAAGGAGTTCGTCAGCTCCTTCAACCGTCCGAACCTCTACTATGAGGTGCGGCCGAAGACCAAGGATATCGACAAGGAAATCATCAAATTCATCCGTCAGAACTCCGGCAAGAGTGGTATCATCTACTGCCTCTCGCGCAAGAAGGTGGAGGAACTGGCCGAGGTACTGCGCGCCAATGACATTAATGCCCGCGCCTATCACGCCGGCATGGACACGCCCACGCGTACGCAGACGCAGGACGATTTCGTCATGGATGAGATTGATGTCATCGTGGCCACCATCGCCTTCGGTATGGGCATCGACAAGCCGGATGTGCGCTACGTCATCCATTACGACATCCCCAAGAGCCTGGAGGGCTACTATCAGGAGACAGGACGTGCCGGGCGTGACGGCGGCGAAGGCAAGTGCATCACCTTCTACGCTTACAAAGACCTCGTGAAGCTGGAGAAGTTCATGGAGGGCAAACCCGTGGCCGAACAGGACATCGGGCGCCAGCTGCTGCAGGAGACGGCAGCCTATGCTGAGACCAGCGTCTGCCGGCGCCGCGTGCTGCTCCATTACTTCGGCGAGGAATACACAGAGGAGAACTGCCACAACTGCGACAACTGCCTGCATCCCAAGTCACGTGTCGAGGCGATGGACGATTTGAAGAAAGCACTGGAGGTCATCGTGGCCGTGAAGGAGAACTTCAAGGTCAACCATATCATTGATATCCTCGTGGGCAACCCCACCGAGGAGGTCATGGCTCACAAGCATGACGACCTGGACTGCTTCGGCGTCGGCGACAGCAAGGAGCCTCGCTACTGGAACACCATCCTGCGCCAGGCACTGCTGGGCGGCTACATCTACAAGGAAGTGGAGAACTACGGCCTGCTCAAGCTCACCCCCGAAGGCCGCGCCTTCATCAAGCGTCCCACCTCGTTCATGATTTCCGAGGACAACGACTTCGAGTACGACGGCGGCGAACCCTCCGGCGGCACGAGTGCGATGGACGAGGAGCTGCTGGCCATCCTGCGCGACCTGCGCAAGCAGGTGGCCCACGAGAAGAAAATCCCGCCCTATGTCATCTTCCAGGATGCCAGTCTCGAGGCCATGGCCACGGTCTATCCCGTCACCATCGAGGAGCTCAAGAACATCCCCGGGGTGGGAGAGGGCAAGGCCAAGCGCTATGGCAAGGCGTTCTGCGAGGTCATCTACCGCCACTGCGAGGAGAACGAGATCGAGCGCCCCGAGGACCTGCGTGTGCGCACCGTTGCCAACAAGAGCAAGAACAAAGTCAGCATCATCCAGGCGGTAGATCGCAAGGTGGACTTGCGCGACATCGCACGCTCCAAGGGCTTGGACTTCGACGAACTCCTCGACGAGCTCGATGCCATCGTTGATAGCGGCACCAAGCTGGACATCTCCTACTACATCAACTCCATCCTCGACGCCGACCAGGTGGAGGACATCTTCGAGTACTTCCGCGAGAGCGAGACCGACGACATCGACGATGCCCTCGACGAACTCGGCGAGGACTATGACGAAGAACAGATCCGCCTCGTCCGCATCAAGTTCATCTCCGAAATGGGCAACTGATGGGTAACGTATTATCTTTTACCTAAAAGATGAACGATATTCAAGTCATACAGCAGAAGATTCATGAGATTCGCGGCCAACGCGTGATTCTGGATTATGACTTGGCGGAATTGTATCAAGTGACGACAGGAAACCTGAATAAGGCCGTAAAGAGAAATATCCGACGTTTTCCACCTGATTTTATGTTTCAACTGACCAAGGATGAGTTTGAAGAGTTGAAAGCTAACTTGATATTCCATTTTGGAATTTCAAGATGGGGTGGCACTCGTAAGTTACCTCATGCTTTCACGGAACAAGGTGTCGCAATGCTCTCTGGTGTCCTAAATAGCACTATAGCTATAGATATGAATATAGCTATTATGCGAGCCTTCGTTGCTATTCGTCAAATGGCCGCCACCCTTCCACCAACTAACACAGCTGCCGACCTCGCACAGTTGCGTCAGGACTTCGAAGACTTGAAGCTTGACATAGAGGACATCCTTTCGGATCAGAACGATATCAATGAGGACACTCGTGCACAGCTGGAACTCATCAATCAGTCATTGGCCGCGTTGCAATCGACTCATAAGCAGCCTCGTCGCCCTATCATCGGTTTCAGTATTCCCAATAAAGAAGAGCCCTAACATCCCGGCTTTTTTGTGTTTTTTCCGTGTTTTTCCGTTCCTTTCCGCGTTTTTCCGTGCAAATCCTTTTGCCCGAATCAGATTAATAGCTACTTTTGCGGCGAGAAACCTAAAGAAACCTATCATTCATCAATATGTGTACAATAACATTAGAATATAATCAGCACAACGCCTTAGCTCGTAAAAAGCTTGCTGCGTTGTTAGCAACAGGGCTTTTCCTGCAGAAAGAAATGCAGATTGGTCAACAGCTAATGTCCCAAGAGGCCGAAGAGCATCGTATCGAAAAAGAAGCCTTCTTAGCTCATTCCAAGAAGACGATGTCAAACGTTATTGCACGCTACCTATGAAGTATCATCAGAGAGACATTGTTGAAGTCAGTTTCCTCTTTCCTGATGGGACTTTCAAACCCCATCCTGCCATCATTGTATCTAATGATCAGCTGCAAGAGGATGAAGATGGTATGTTCTATCTTGTGCTCATTACATCCAACGATTGGCTTAATCCCCAGTATTCTTACCCATTGAAAGACGAGATGATTATAGGTCACACCTTTGCAAAGCCAAGTCTTGTGAAATGTCAGATTATTGCTGGTTACATTGAACGTGATGTGGTTCGTCGCTTAGGTTCTATCAAACAGGAATATTTCGACGAAATCGTTGACAAGATCATCGAGTCTATATTCTAATAGCCTATAGATAACCCCTTGAACCCTTGAACTTTTGGAGCAGCGAACGCCATAAGAGCTTGCTCTTGAATGGCTGAGTCGCGACAAAAGTCAGCGAAGCAAACTCTTAAACTCTTAAACCGTTTATGAAATAACCCAATAGATTAGACATACAGACAGAAGCGTCCGCTTAGAAGAACCACCCTCCCGCATCATCGTGAGGGCTTTTTTGTGCCCTAATGACTAAAAAACTTTGATTCTTTTGGCTGATTCGCAAAACATTTATACTTTTGCAGCGACTTCGATAGTCCACAATGGGCTTGAGGGGCAAATCTTATTGGATAAAAGGACGTTTACGAACGTTATCTTCAGAGTCTCAAATCTCGCAAATTTGAATCTTCATCTGAGGGAACGCAACCGCAGCGTCCACATTGGGTGTATTGTACCTTGTTCACATCAAAAAGATAAGATGATGAACAGTTATATACAATATCACGCGGCGTGGGCTATCGAGTTGCTTATCTTGATGAAGGGGCAATGCGAGAGCCTGAGACTTGGGATAAGCGAGTAGAGCACCCACGTCTTTCATTTACTTTAATTACTAACGGCTGAATTCGGGTTGCTATAGGCATAAAACAATGATTATTTATGAAGCGTTTACTTGTCGCATTCTTGTTTGCAACCGTTTCTTTCGTGAGCAGTATTGCTCAGCCTATGGAGACACCAGTTTGCTATGCTTTTTCTGAGGGGTCGGTCTCTACACTCAAATACAAGTTCTCATACGAGAATGAGAAGTATTTCATTGATTTACGGCTTATAGGCCATGGGAACACATTTAAAGCTGGTGACCAAGTACTCTTTGTAACCCATGATGGAGCAAAATACACTTATGTAATTCCTGAAATAGAGGAAGCCCCCGAATACTATCTCGTTGAAATGAACTACTCTGACATCCTGCACTATCAAAATGGCCTAAAAAGTATCACTTTGGTAAAAGACGGCAAAAGTCAACCCCTGGAAATCACCCGCTATTGCAACCAATGTACAAAGAAGGGTGCAAAGGACATTGTTCGACTTGCTTATAGCTGGGAAAAGAAAAAGGGACATTTGAGCTACAAGAGTGCAATAGAAGGGGAAAAACAGAAATTAGAAGAAGAGAGGCTTAAAACAGTACAAGCTAAGGCAAAGGTTCTTGAGGAAGAGAAAGCTTTAGATGTTATCATGCCTGATGTCAATATCTATCATCGTGTTTTTGTTGGCTATGCTCCAACACAATACAATAGTGGAAGGCACACGGAAGGTTTCACATTTGGCTACACTGGTGGAGTTTGCTTAGCAAAAAAGTCAATGGTCTATCTTGAGTTTGGCGTGCAAGGGGATTTTTATCGTTTTAAAGGTTCAGATTCATTTGACACACTAATAGACTTAGATCAATGCAGTAAACTGATTTCTGCTGCAGCTAAACAAGGAGGTTTAAGTCAAAGTGTAATTAATAACATAACAACTCCCTTAGATGCATTTAAATCATCCATTAATCAAAACGATGCATGGAATGCGTTCGCCATCTCTGTTCCCATAGCCATCACAAAGCGATTTGAGTTAGGGCACTCAGGTGCCACCCTCTCTCCATTCATTGGGCCAATGGTGAGGTTCAATGTTCGTGAATCTGGCTCTGATATTTTCCAGATTGGCGGCCAAGGAGGAATAAACCTAGATTATAAGCACCTAAATATAGGCGTGGCTTATCATCTTGAAGCGTGGACAAATGGTAATGGACACACTCGTGGCCTCGCCATTCGCCTCGGTTATACCTTCTAGCTTCTCAAAAAATTTCTTAACAGAAAAGAGCGCACTGCGCACGATTTTACATCCAGCAGGCTGTATCGCACGATGCAGCCTGCTGCGCTGCCTGCGCGCACCCTCTACAGTCCCTGCGCGCACCCTCTATAGAGGGTAAGGCGAGGGAGTAGTAGTGTCTTTCGTTTTGCCACTGGTGGCAAAAGCCGGAAGAGCAAGGTCTTATGGGGCGAAGAGCATGGTCTTATGGGGCGAAGAGCATGGTCTTTGGCGCGCAGAAGTGAGGTTCTCAGAGGGTAAGGGAGTGGGCTTCAGTGACAAGCTTGCGGGGGCGACGGCGTGGGCTTCGGTGGCAAGCTTGCGAGGGCGACGGCGTGGGCTTCGGTGGCAAGCTTGCGAGGGCGATGGCGTGGGCTGTGGAGACAACCTCGCGGTGGGGTGTTAAAAAAGAGCAAAAGTTTTGGCTGTATCGCGGAAAAGCAGTACTTTTGCACGCAATAAAAGCAAAACGTTTTTCTTATGGCCAATTTTATTGCAGACCGTATTGTGATGGACGGACTCACGTTTGACGACGTCCTCCTCGTACCCGCTTATTCTGAGGTGCTGCCCCGCAGCGTAGATCTTTCCACTCGTTTCTCGCGAAACATCGCGCTGAAGGTGCCGTTTGTCACTGCCGCGATGGACACCGTGACCGAGGCCACGATGGCAATTGCCATTGCCCGTGAAGGCGGTATCGGCGTGATTCACAAGAACATGAGCATCGAAGAGCAGGCGCGCCAGGTGGCTATCGTCAAGCGTGCTGAGAACGGTATGATCTATCATCCCGTCACCATTCAGAGCGATGCCACGGTCGCCGATGCCCTCGACCTCATGGCAGAGTACCACATCGGCGGTATTCCCGTGGTGGACGCAGGCAATCATCTCGTTGGCATCGTCACCAACCGCGACCTGCGCTTCGAGCGTCGCGTGGAGCGTCCCATCGCCGAGGTGATGACGAAGGAGCACCTCGTGACGACCCATCAGCAGACTGACCTCTCTGCCGCAGCGCAGATCCTGCAGGAGAACAAGATTGAGAAGCTGCCGGTGGTGGACGACGAGAACCACCTCATCGGTCTGATTACTTATAAGGATATCACGAAGGCCAAGGACAAACCGATGGCCTGCAAGGACGAGAAGGGCCGCCTGCGTGTGGCTGCCGGCGTGGGCGTCACCAACGACACACTCGACCGCATCAAGGCGCTCGTGGAGGCTGGTGCTGATGCCATCGTCATCGACACGGCTCACGGCCACAGCAAGGGCGTCATCGAGAAACTGCGCGAGGCCAAGGCTCTCTATCCCAACGTAGATATCGTGGTGGGCAATGTCGCCACGGGCGAAGCTGCCAAGATGCTGGTGGAGGCAGGTGCCGACGGCATCAAGGTGGGCATCGGTCCCGGTAGCATCTGCACCACACGTGTGGTGGCAGGTGTGGGGGTGCCCCAGCTCTCTGCCGTCTATGATGTCGCCAGCGCGCTGGCAGGCACGGGTGTGCCCCTCATCGCTGATGGCGGCCTGCGCTATTCGGGCGATGTCGTGAAGGCCATCGCTGCCGGCGGCAACTGCGTGATGATCGGTTCTCTGGTGGCCGGCACCGAGGAGAGCCCCGGCGACACCATCATCTTCAACGGCCGTAAGTTCAAGAGCTACCGCGGCATGGGCTCCCTCGAAGCCATGGAGAACGGCAGCAAGGACCGCTACTTCCAGGCTGGCGAGAAGGATGTGAAGAAGCTCGTGCCCGAAGGCATCGCCGGACGTGTCCCCTACAAGGGCACCGTTCAGGAGGTTATCTATCAGCTCGTGGGCGGTCTGCGCTCCGGCATGGGCTACTGTGGCGCTGCCACCATCGAGGCGCTGCACCACGCTAAGTTCGTCCGCATCACCAATGCCGGTGTCCTCGAAAGCCATCCTCACGACATCACCATCACTAGCGAGGCCCCTAACTACAGTAGGCCGCAATAAAGACTCACCCCCGACCCCTCCCTAGCAGGGAGGGGAGTATATACAAAACAAGAATAAAAAGAATTATAGATTACAATGAAACGAATATTCTCTCTCTTTCTCTCTTCATTAGCTGTTGCTTCCTCAATGGCAGCGGTAACTACTCCCCTCCTTGATAGGGAGGGGGTGGGGGAGAGTCTTGACCCCGTTGTGATGCGCATCAACGGCAAGGATGTGCCGCGCTCCGAGTTTGAGTACAACTACAATAAGAACAACACCGACGGTGTCATTGACAAGAAGACCGTCGAGGAGTACGTGGACCTGTTTATCAACTACAAGCTGAAGGTGGAGGCAGCCTTGGACGCTCGTCTCGACACGCTCTCCAGCTACCAGCAGGAGTTCCGCACATACCGCGACCAGCAGATTCGTCCGCTCCTGGTGTCGGCCACTGCCGAGGAGCAGGAGGCCCGCAACTACTACGACCAGATGCTGGCGCAGCTCGAGGGCAAGGACCTGCTGCAACCCGCACACATCTTCGTTCACCTCGTGCAGCAATCGACCCCCGAGCAGCAGGCAGCAGCCAAGGCCCGCATCGACTCCATCTACGCCTGTCTGCAGGCCGGCGAGGACTTCGCCAAGCTGGCTGCCAAGACCTCCGACGACCAGGGCACAGCCCAGCGTGGCGGTGTCATCGGTTGGATCGGTCCCAAGCAGCTGCTCAAGGAACTCGAAGACGCCCTCTACACCATGGAAGTCGGCGAGGTCAAGGCCCCGCTGCTCTCCACCGTGGGCTGGCATATCCTGAAGCTGATGGACAAGAAGCAGTTGGAACCCTATGACACGCTGGCTCCCCGCATCCGCCAGTTCCTGGAGGGCCGCGGCCTGAAGGACCGCCTTGCCAACACGCTCGTCGATAGTCTGGCCAAAGGTGCCGGCAAGACCGTGGAGGAGGTGATGGACGAGGAGGCCGCACGCCTGTCGGCACAGGACAACGAGCTCAAATACCTCATCCAGGAGTACCACGACGGTCTCCTCTTCTACGAGATCTGCCAGCGCCAGGTTTGGGAGCCCGCATCGAAGGACACCCTCGGACTGGAGAACTACTTCAAGCAGAACAAGAAAGCCTACGCCTACGATAAACCTCACTACGCCGGTGCCCTCTTGCAGGCTATCAACCCTGTCGTCCTCAAGCAGGTACAGAAGACCCTCAAGGGACAGCCCGAGGACCAGTGGGCCAGCATTGTGAAGACACAGTTCAACAAGGACAGCGTGCAGGTGCGCTTCGACCGCCGCATCTTCGTCCAGGGCGAGAACCACCTGGTGGATTCTCTGGCCTTCGGCGTCAAGGCCGGCAAGGCGCATGTCAGTGCCAAGTATCCCGCCGTGGGCCTTGTCGGGCGCAAGCTGAAGAAGGGTCCGCAGCTGTGGACCGACGTCAGCGCGCAGGTCGTTGCTGACTATCAGGCCGTCAAGGAACAGGAGTTCGTGGAGGAACTGCGCCGCCGTTACCAGTTCGAGGTCTATCAAGAAGCATTACAAACCGTTAACAAACACTGATGGTGAACCGAATACAACGTCTTATGGCATTTGTGCTCCTGACTATGGGGGCACAATTGTCGTCTTTTGCCCAAGGTAACACCAATGTCGTCGATGAAGTCATCTGGGTCGTCGGCGACGAGGCCATCCTGCTCAGCGATGTGGAGAAGGCACGTGTGCAGATGCAGCGTGTACCGGGTAACCCCTACTGCGCTATCCCCGAGCGTCTGGCCATACAGAAACTCTTTCTGCATCAGGCACAAATCGACAGCATCGAGGCCAACGATGATAACATCAACCGCTATGTGGAGGCACAGCTCAACCAATGGGTGCAGGCTGCGGGCTCCAAGGAGAAACTCGAGGAATACCGCGGGATGACCTTGTCGCAGATCCGCGAGGAGACCTATGAGCTCGTGCGCGACAACCAGATCATGGAACTCGTGCGCGACCACCTCACGAAGGACATCAAGGTGAGTCCTGCCGAGGTGCGTCACTACTTCAAGGACATCCCCGAGGACTCGCTGCCCCTCATCCCCTCGCAGGTCGAGGTGGAACTCCTGGCCGAGCATCCCCGTATCCAGCCCGGCGAGGTGGAGCGCGTGAAGTCCGAGCTGCGTGAGTACACCGAGCGCATCCAAAGCGGCTCTTCCAGCTTCTCCACCCTGGCCATCCTCTACAGCGAGGACCCCGGGTCGGCGCGACAGGGCGGCGAGATGGACTATATGAGCAAGATGGAACTCGACCCCGCCTTCGCCAATGTGGCGTGGAGCCTCACCGACCCCAAGAAGGTGTCGAAGATTGTGGAGTCGCAGTTCGGCTATCACATCATCCAGCTCGTGGACAAGCGCGGCGACAAGCTGAAGCTGCGCCATATCCTCAAGAAACCGCGTGTGGAACAGGCCGACATCGATGCCGCCCTCGCACGTCTCGACTCCATCGCTGCCGACATCCGCGCTGGCCACTTCTCCTTCGAGATTGCCGCCTCGCGCCTGTCCGATGATGTGGACTCCCGTGCCAACCGCGGTCTGATGTTCAATGTCACACAGGACCCGACTACCGGCGATCGCATCCGCACCTCCCGCTTCAAGATGAGCGAGCTGCCTGTGGAAGTGGCCCGTGCCGTGGAAGGGATGGAAGTCGGGGATATCTCGAAACCCTTCACGATGATCGACAAGAAAGGCAAGCAGCAGTGCTGCATCGTCAAACTCAAGAACCGCATCCCGGCACACGCCGCCACCATCACCGAGGACTTCCAGGTGCTCAGCCACATCGTCCGCGCCAAGCTGTCCGAGGACTACATCAACAAGTGGATCAGCGACAAACAGCGCTCCACCTATATCCGCATCAATCCCGACTGGTCGAACTGCGAGTTCCAGTATCCGGGATGGGTGAAGGAGTAGGGAAAGACTCTCCCCCGACAGACCCACCCCCCAGCCCCTCCCTTGCAGGGAGGGAAAGACTCTCCCCCCTGCCCCTCCCTATGAGGGAGGGAAAGACTCTCCCCCCTGCCCCTCCCTATGAGGGAGGGGAAGACTCTCCCCCCTGCCCCTCCCTATGAGGGAGGGGAGTAATTACCGAACAAGATTAGAGCTCATTGAAACCACGCTTCCCCTTCATACTCATAGCCTTGCTGACAGCACTCTGCTCGATAGCAAGTGTATCTACTCCCCTCCCTTATAGGGAGGGGCAGGGGGGAGAGTCTGCAGGGGGAGAGTCCGCAGGGGGTGGGTCTCTCAAGAAGGGTAGGGGAGGCGGCAGCCGCATCATCCTGGTTCACTCCGACGAGCTCTTCCACAACCAGCGCATCAACCGCGAGGCACAGATTCTTGTGGGCAACGTCCGCTTCCGGCACGACGACGTCATCCTCACCTGCGACAGTGCCCTCTACTACGAGGCCAGCAACTCCTTCGATGCCTTCGGACATGTGGTCATGAACCAGGCCGACACGCTCACCCTCAACTCCGATGTCCTCTATTACGACGGCTTCGACCAGCTGGCCATGGCGCGCTACAACGTGGTGCTGACACACTTCGACAGCCGCCTCTACTGCGACAGCCTCGACTATGACCGTCTGTACAACCTGGGCTACTTCTTCCAGGGCGGCAAGTTGGTAGATAAGGAGAACACGCTCACCAGCGAATGGGGGCAGTACAGCCCTGCCACGCGCGAGGCCATCTTCAACTACAACGTAGATCTGCGCAACCCCAAGTTCACGCTCATCAGCGACACCCTGCACTACAACACCGGTACGGAGATAGCGCGCATCGTAGGTCCTTCGAATATCGACAACGGTGACAACCACATCTACAGCGAGCGCGGCAGCTATGACACCCGCCACGACCACGCCATCCTCCTGGACCGCTCCATCGTGAGCAACAAAGGCCGCACCGTCACGGGCGACAGCCTTGACTACGTCGGCGAGGGTGCCATCTCCAGGGCTTTCGGTCATGTGGTCAGCGTGGATAATGTCAACCGCAACATGATCACCGGCAACTACCTCCTCTATGCCGACTCCATCGGCTATGCCGAGGCTGCCGACAGCGCCGTGCTCATCGATTTCTCGCAGCGCGACAGCTTCTACTGCCACGCTGACACCTTCAAGCTCTTCACCTACGACATCAACACCGACAGCGTGTGGCGTGTCATGCGCGGCTACCGCCATGTGCGGGCTTACCGCACAGATGTGCAGGCCGTGTGCGACTCCATGGAGTATATCTCGCGTGACTCGTGTCTGACAATGTACCGCGACCCCATCATCTGGCAGAACGGCCAGCAGCTGCTGGGCGAGGAGATCAAGGCGTGGCTCAACGACTCCACCATCGACTCCACCCACGTCATCCGCCAGGCCCTCTCTGTGGAGCGCATTGACTCGATGTACTACAATCAGGTCACGGGTTCCATCATGCGGTCCTATTTCCGGGACGGCGAGATGCACACCACCATCACCGAGGGCAATGTCCTCACCAACTACCATCCCTTCGACTCCGACAGCCTGATGATCGGGATGCTCCATGCCGAGGGGGCCATCCTATACCTCTACATGGACAACCGTCAGGTCAAGAAGATCATGTTCGACGGCGCTGCCGACGGTCGCCTGCATCCCCTGGCGCTCATCCCGCCCAACGAACGCTTCCTGCCTAATTTCCAGTGGTTCGACTATGTGCGGCCCGTGGACAAAAACGACATCTTCAATTGGCGACCCAAGAAAGCCGGTTCGGAACTGAAGCCTGCCATCAAGCACGCAGGGCCTAAGAAGAACCGCGACAAGGTAAAACTCGAGAAGCCCGCAGGCAAGAAACGTCCCACCGCACCCGAAGCCGCACCTTAGCCCTGGCGGAAATATGAAATATAAAATATAAAATATAAGATATAAGATATAAAATATAAGATATAAGATATAAAATATAAGATATAAGATATAAAATATAAGGTTCCCTCAACCCTTAACCCTCAACCCTTAACCCTCAACCCTCAACCCTCAACCCTCCGCTCGGCCCAACGGGACGCTCCACACTTGGAGAACCCTCAGCCCTCAACCCTTAACCCTCAACCCTTAACCCTTAACCCTTAACCCTCAACCCTCCCACTATGTCCCTCTTCTCCACCCGTTCACCCCGTCGCTTTCGCGGCGTTCACATCTACACCTCCGAGCGTCAGGACAAGCTCGACCGCCTCGTTGCCGAGGCGAAGCGCGAGGAGCAGATTGAACGTGGCGAGACACCCGAATACCGCCCGGACATCGAGTCCTATCGCGGCAAGTTCGCCAAGAACCTCAGGAAGGCCGACCCCGACCGCCGTCGCCTGCACCCCGGTGTGGCCATCGCCATCATCGTCGTCCTCCTCATCCTCTGGCACTACCTCCTCACGGGGAGTTTCAGCTTTTAGCAAAGCTAAATAGTAAAATATAAGATATAAAATATAAGATATAAGGCATCCTCAGCCCTCAACCCTCAGCCCTCAACCCTCAGCCCTCAACCCTCATTATTCATTCTTCATTACCCACTTGGACACCATTCATCTCCTTCCCGATTCCGTCGCCAACCAGATAGCTGCTGGCGAAGTCATCCAGCGCCCCGCCTCCGTTGTCAAAGAGCTGGTGGAGAACGCTGTGGATGCCGGTGCTCATCGCATCGACATCGTAGCCGTGGATGCCGGGCGCACCAGCCTGCAGGTCATCGACGACGGCAAAGGGATGAGTGAGACCGATGCGCGCATGGCTTTCGAGCGCCATGCTACCAGCAAGATCCAGCAGGCCGCCGACCTCTTCACCCTCACCACGATGGGCTTCCGCGGCGAGGCGCTGCCCTCCATCGCCTCTGTGGCGCAGGTGGAACTGACCACGCGCATGGCCGACAGCGAGCTGGGAACACATCTCGTCCTCGAGGGCTCGCGGGTGGTGTCGCAGGAGCCCACGGCCTGTGCCGTAGGCGCCAACTTCATCGTCAAGAACCTCTTCTTCAATGTCCCTGCACGCCGTAAGTTCCTGAAGACCAACCAGACGGAGCTCTCCAACATCACCTCCGAGCTGGAGCGCATCGTGCTCGTGCACCCCGACATTGCCTTCACGCTGACGCACAACGGCTCTACGCTCCTCAGCCTCACCCCGTCGGGACTGAAGCAGCGCATCGCCAGCGTCTTCGGCAACCGTCTTGCCGACAGCCTTCTGCCCGTGGAGGTCGAGACGCCCATGGTGAGCATCTGCGGCTTCGTGGGCAAGCCCGAGGCTTCGCGCAAGCGCGGCCTGCAGCAGTACTTCTTCGTCAACAACCGCTATATGCGGCATCCTTATTTCCACCGCGCCGTGCAGGAGGCCTTCGCGCGACTGATACCCTCCGACGAGCAGGTGCCCTATTTCATCTACTTCGACGTGCCGCCTGCCGACATCGACGTCAACATACACCCCACCAAGACCGAGATCAAGTTCGAGAACGAGCAGGCTATCTGGCAGATTCTCCTTGCTGCCGTCCGCGAGGCGCTGGGGCGCTTCAATGCCGTCCCCACCATCGACTTCGACACCGAAGGGCGACCCGCCGACATCCCCGTCTTCAACCCCCTTGACACCAGTCGTCAGACACCCCTGCAGGCGCCCACCGTCAAGGTCGATCCCACGTTCAATCCGTTTAGGACAAGCCCAGACCTGACCTCACCCCCTACCCCCCTCTCCGAAGGGCGAGGGGGAAGCCTACGGCGCAGTGGGGAGAGCTGGCGCGCAGACGGCTTCCCAAACTCCAATAAGCCTCCCCAAAACTGGGAGACTCTCTATCAAGCCCTTTCCCCTCTCGAGGACCAGCTCCCCTCCCTAACGGGTAGCGAAGGAATCAACGGGTTGACTGAATGTCAAGCCGTCCTGAGCGACCGAAGCAGAACTCCTCTGCTGAGGACGGGTCAGGTCGGGGGTGGGTCTTTTGGCTCTTTCCTCCAGTACCTTGGCACCTACATGGTCACCGCTGTGGAGAGCGGGCTGATGTTCATCGACCAGCATCGGGCGCACATCCGTATCCTCTACGACCGCTACATCAACCAGATGGGGAGCACGCCGCTGCCCTCGCAGCACTACCTCTTCCCCGAGGTCATGGAACTCTCTCCCGCTGATGCAGCCACCTTCGCGGAGATCGAGCCTCAGCTGCAGCGCTTGGGTTTCGATGTCAACGACCTCGGTGGCGGTGCCATCTCCATCATAGGTTATCCTGCCGGCTTGGACGGCGTTGACATCCAGCGCCTGCTGGTCGAGCTCCTGGCGGCCGTCGCCGACCGTGGCACGCTCACCGCCGAGCAGCTCTTCGGGAAGATGGCCCTCACGCTGGCGCGTGCTGCCGCCATCCCTGTGGGGCAGGTGCTCTCGCAAGCCGAGATGCACGACCTTGTGGAGCAGCTCTTTGCCACCACCTCGCCCAACTACACCCCCGATGGTCACCTCATCGTCTCCATCCTCCCGCAAGACACGATTGAGAAACTATTTAAATAAGGGACTCTCCCCCCGCCCTCCCTATCAGGGAGGGAGTAATTACAAATGATAGTCAGTCTATAATACAAATAATAAATATATATGAATATGTTAGAAAACAATCAGTCAAATCATCCTACTCCCTCCCTGATAGGGAGGGCGGGGGGAGAGTCTATCATCCTCACCGGCGACCGCCCCACAGGTCCCCTTCACATCGGACACTATGTAGGCTCTCTGCGTCGCCGCGTCGAGCTGCAGAACTCGGGCCTCTACGATAAGATCTTCATCTTCGAGGCCGACGCCCAGGCCCTCACCGACAATATCGACAACCCCGAGAAGGTGCGCCAGAACGTCATCGAGGTCGCCCTCGACTACCTCGCCGTGGGCCTCGACCCCGCCAAGAGCACCCTCTTCATCCAGAGCCAGATTCCCGAACTCTGCGAGCTCACCTTCTACTTCATGGACCTCGTCAGCGTCAGCCGTCTGCAGCGCAACCCCACGGTGAAGACCGAGATCCAGATGCGCGGCTTCTCCGGCGAGAGCATCCCCGTAGGCTTCTTCACCTATCCCATCTCCCAGGCCGCCGACATCACCCTCTTCAAGGCTACCACGGTGCCTGTGGGTGAGGACCAGGAGCCCATGCTGGAGCAGTGCCGCGAGATTGTGCGCCGCTTCAACAACATCTACGGCGAGACCCTCGTGGAACCCAACATCCTGTTGCCCGAGAACGCCGCCTGTCTGCGTCTGCCCGGCACCGACGGCAAGGCCAAGATGAGCAAGTCCCTCGGCAACTGCATCTACCTCAAGGACAGCGCCGACGAGGTGCAGAAGAAGGTCAAGAGTATGTTCACCGACCCCAACCACCTGCAGGTCAGCGACCCGGGTCAGGTCGAGGGCAACACCGTCTTCACCTATCTCGACGCCTTCTGCCGCCCCGAGCATTTCGGACGCTACCTGCCCGAGTACGAGAACCTCGACGCCCTCAAGGACCATTACCGTCACGGCGGCCTCGGCGACATGAAATGCAAGAAGTTCCTCGCTGCCGTGCTGCAGGAGACGCTGGAGCCCATCCGCCAGCGCCGTGCCGAGCTGGAGAAGGACATCCCCGCCGTCATCGACATCCTGCGCAAGGGCACCGAGGTGGCCCGCGAGGCCGGCGCCCAGACCATGTCCGAGGTGCGCCGTGCCATGCGTCTCGACTACTTCGACGACGCCACCTTCACGGCCGAGCAGGCTGCGCGCTTCCAGGCCTGATACCCTGACATTCAACCCCTTTTATTTACCTTATAAACCTAACTGACTTATGAAGATTGAAACCATCATGGCCAACCTGGAGGCCAAACATCCAGGCGAGAAAGAGTACCTGCAGGCAGTGCGCGAGGTGCTCATGAGCATTGAAGAGGTCTATAACCAGCACCCCGAGTTCGAGAAGGCCAAGCTCATCGAGCGCCTCGTGGAACCCGAGCGCATCATCACGTTCCGCGTGCCCTGGGTCGATGACAAGGGCGAGGTGCAGGTGAACCTCGGCTACCGCGTGCAGTTCAACAGCGCCATCGGCCCGTACAAGGGCGGCCTGCGCTTCCATGCCAGCGTGAACCTCAGCATCCTGAAGTTCCTGGGCTTCGAGCAGACCTTCAAGAACGCCCTCACCACGCTGCCCATGGGCGGTGGCAAGGGCGGCAGCGACTTCAGCATCCGCGGCAAGAGCGATGCCGAGGTGATGCGCTTCTGCCAGGCCTTCATGAGCGAACTCTACCGCTACATCGGTCCTGAAATCGACGTGCCTGCCGGTGACATCGGCGTCGGTGCCCACGAGATCGGCTACCTCTTCGGACAGTACAAGAAGCTCACGCGCGACTGGAGCGGCGTGCTCACCGGCAAGGGCCTGGAGTACGGCGGCTCGCTCATCCGTCCCGAGGCTACGGGCTTCGGCGGCCTCTACTTCGTCAACGAGATGCTCAACACCCACGGTCTCGACATCAAGGGTAAGACCGTGGCCATTAGCGGCTTCGGCAATGTCGCGTGGGGCGCTGCCACCAAGGCCACACAGCTCGGCGCCAAGGTCATCACCATCAGCGGTCCCGACGGCTACATCTACGACCCCGACGGCATCAGCGGCGAGAAAATCGACTACCTGCTGGAGCTTCGTGCCAGCGGCAATGACATCTGCGAGCCCTACGCCGAGGAGTTCCCCGGCTCCAAGTTCATCGCCGGCAAGCGTCCGTGGGAGCAGAAATGCGACATCGCCCTGCCCTGTGCCACGCAGAACGAGCTCAACGGCGAGGATGCCCGTCAGCTCATCGCCAACGGTGTGCAGTGTGTGGGTGAAATCTCCAACATGGGTTGCACGCCCGAGGCCATCGATGCCTTCATCGAGGCCAAGATGATCTTCGCCCCCGGCAAGGCTGTCAACGCAGGCGGCGTCGCCACTTCGGGCCTCGAGATGAGCCAGAACGCCATGCACATCAGCTGGAGCGCCGAGGAAGTCGATAAGCGTCTCCACGGCATCATGCACGCCATCCACGCCCAGTGCGTCAAGTACGGCACCGAGCCCGACGGCTACGTCAACTACGTCAAGGGCGCCAACATCGCCGGCTTCATGAAGGTCGCCAAAGCCATGATGGCACAAGGCATCGTGTAACAATGACATATACAGAAAGGGTACACATGATTTGACAAATGAAATCATGTGTACCCTTTCTGTTTTCTTTCAAGAAATACGGTCGAATCATGAGATTTCCATGGGTGAACATGTGGAGAATACGTGTAAGGAGCTAAGAAATAGGGTTGTTAGCTTATTCTGCGAGGTTGCTATTTTTCCATGGGGTCAGCGATACAACCTATGAAAAAATGCTGTACCTTTGCCGCAGAAATCTTAACAACTCAATATGAAAACCAGTCATTACCTCTTCGTATCGCTTCTCATGCTGTCCCTCGCGGCTTGCCGCAGAGACCGGGCAGCGAACGAGGACTGGCGCGATGCCCACTTCTGCTTCGAGCAGGGACTCGCAGCCCTTGACAGCGACAGCGTGAGGACAGGCGAGCTGCTGCTGAATGAGGCTGTTCGGTTGGCGCACAAGGAGAAGGACTGGCATACGATGTATCTGGCGCAGCAACGGCTGGCAGAGTCGCTGGCATGGGGCAACAGCAGGGCGGCGCTGGAGATGGCTAAGCAGGCGCTGACGACCTACGAACAGCACCCCGACGATGAGCGCAACCACATCATGTTATTGGATTACGCGGGCACGTACGCCTCGCAGGTGGCATTTCACGAAAACAACGATTTCACCGAGGCCTTTGCCTATACGCAGAGAGCTTATGAGCTGGCCGACAGTCTGGGCGATGCAGAGCTGCTCTGCGAGACGCTGACGAGTCTGGCCAACATCCATTGGGGCGCCGATGACTTCCCGGCAGCGCTGCGTTACGCACGTGCTGCCGAACGCTTGGCACCCGAGCATCTGCTGTCAGCGACCTTGCAGGTGCTGGCGCGCTGTCTGGTCAGCTGCGACTCGCTGGCGGCGGCCGAAGCCGTGTATCACCGTATGCAGCCGGGCGACGACCTGCAGGCAGCGTATATCGTGCAGAGCAATCTGGCGAAGCTGGCCTTACACCGTCATGATATAGAGGAGGCAGAGGAGGCCATTGACGAGGCCTTTAGCTATGCCGAGGAACTCTACTATAAGGCCTTGCAGCAGAAGGATGACTACTACCAGACGGCGCTGCGGCAGGAACGCGAGAATGAGCGCCTGCGCTACACAGAGCTGCTGCAGCGCTTGGCACTGTGGGGCGGACTGGCTATGGTCATCATGGCAGCCATCGCCGCCTTCGTGATTGTCCGTGGACGTATGCAGACGCGCGAACTGTTGCACCGACAGGAGGCAGCAGCCCAGCAGGAACAGCTGCGCCAGCGCGACAGCATGATCCATTTCCTGCAGGACTTCATCCTGGAACGCTGTGACGTGGTGCAGAAGCTGGGCGAGAGTGCCGAACGCCACATCAATATCTCTGCCCACGAATGGGAGGAAGTGGAACACACGCTCAACGCTATCGACGACAACCGCTTCACACGTCTGCGCGCCCGCTACACGGAATTAAAGGAAGAGGACGTCCGCCTCTGCATCCTCATCCGCCTGGGCCTCACCAACCGCGCCATCGGCAACATCTACGGCATCAGCATCTCTGCCGTGCAGCACCGCAAACTCAAACTCAAGAAAGAAGTCTTCGGCGAGAACGACCCCGAGACAACGCTGGAGCAAGTGCTGGAGAAGCTATGAAAAATGAAAAGTGAAAGAGTGAAAAGTGAAAAATAAAAACTACTTGACTCTTGACGAATGACAAATGACGAATAATTAACAAAACGATACGACTATGAAACGACTCTTTCTTTTTACCTTAGTTGCTCTGCTTGCAGTTGGTTTGCAGGCTCAGACCTATCATCCCTTTGTGGAACGGGGAAAGCGCTGGTGTGTGCATGGATTCAGCATGGGAAGTGATCACACGGTTACCGACTATTACTTCTCTCCTGAGAAGAATCAATTAGAAAGAAATGGGCACAGCTATGAACAACTGTGTGCCAGAACACAAGATGGAAATGATAAACCTCTCGGCTGGTTCCGTGAAGAGAACCAACGTGTCTATATGTACAACGAGGAGGAAGACAAGGAAGTTCTTACCTATGACTTCTCGCTCAAGGTGGGCGATAGATTTGAGCCGGAATACGGCGATTTTGAACATTGCGAAGTCACTAAGATTGATTACCTCATGGTATATGGTGACTCCCTGAAAGTCATCAACTTCCAGGGAAAAGACAAGACAAGCTCTCTTTCTGTACTAGCTAAAGGTCGATGGATTGAGGGAATCGGTAGTGAAATGAACCCCTTAGACGGATTATTCTCGCATAGTGCCCCCACTTCGTGGAGCTATCAACTGGCCTATGTGTCAGGCTCAAGCTATTGGCCATTCGCTTTTAGCCAACACTACAATGGTTGGTGGGGACAGGACTTAGCAAGGGGAGAGGAAGATCAGGACTATGCGAGAACACATTCCTTCAATGAAAACGATTTGCACTATGAACTCGTCCCTGACCCCGTGCACGATGCCTATGCCCTGCATGTATCTGGCATCATGTGGCTTCCTTGTGGCGGTGATCTTTACATATATTGTAGAAGAGAACGTACAGAGGACATTTCTGCTTATAAGCTATACCTTCAGGAAGATGTGGCTGGAGATGTCACTCCCTGCAAGAGCCCCTATCACGTTGACTTATCCTTCCCCTTCTTCCTGGCAGAACATAAATATACCGTTGTGGACGAACGCGGCGAGCACCCGGTTGCTGTCAGGGAAACTCCTTATCGCCGCTTCGTTGAAGAGGGCAAGGTGTGGAAAGTGGGATGGTTCCCAGCGGCTGTCAACCCGGCCCAGAAATTGGATTCTTACTATTTCGATGGTGATTCAATTATCATTGATGGTAAAGTCTGTTATAAGATGAGATGCCGTCATGAGGCCAATGAGCGGTGGGGTAATCCTGAACCTTGGTCAGAATATGTAGGTGCTTTTTACGAAGATGGGCGCAAAGTGTTCTGTGTATTCCCTGACAAACAGGAGCTTGAACTTCTTTATGACTTCGAGTCCAACATCGGCGACACCATTCAGGTGTATGGAGGAGTTGGAGCAAGAGATTTTTCCACGGTATCATGTATCATTTCTAAAAGGCAACATTTAAACAATGAATGCTTCAAGGGAGGTGTTACGTATGTTGATGTAGAAGAACCGGTATGGGACGACGAAACACAGACAGTCATCAACAAGTACAATCATGATGATCCTAACCGCTGGATGGAAGGCGTGGGCTCAAGAACTCCTTTCGACAATATCATGTTCTCAGGTTGGGCCGGAAACTATTATGGATTGATGTCCTGTACGGTCGGTGATGAGGTTCTCTACTATAATCCCTATCTCAAGGATGGAGTCACCCAGCCCGATGAGGCTGAGGTGAAGAAACATTGGATAGACTTCACGCATATCAAGAAGCCACGGCCGAAGGCACCAGCACGCGAGAGGACGGCGAACGAAACTGATGAGGAGAACCTGACGGGTGAATATTCGGATCATGAGCTCTTCGTGAATCTCAAGATTCTCTCGGGAACGTATGCCGTTACGCTGAAGGACGCCGCAGACAATGAGGTCTATCGCAGGGACGTGCAGACGAGCAGCACCATCGCCCTCACCACCGACCTGACGAAGTACCCGGCAGGCACCTACACACTCGTCGTGGAGAACAGCGAGGAGCAATACACCGCCACCCTCACCCTGCCCCTTGACGACACCGCCGTCCGCGACCTCCCCTCCATCGTAAATTGTAAATTGTCCAATTGTAAATGGTATGATCTTTCCGGCCGCCAACTCTCTACACCGCCCGCCAAAGGCATCTATATCCGCGATGGGAAAAAGGTGGTCGTGAAGTGACGATGGGCTTTTGCGCAAATAATGAAAGAAAGTTTTGCTCATGTGAAAGAGCGCATCTATTTTTGCAATGTCTAACCTAAACAAGTTGATTTATGAGACATCAAGCCATCCTTTTAATGATATTCATCTTATGCATCGTTCCAAGCACTTATGCCCAAGATACATACAACTATCGCCCATTGGCAACAGAGGGTAAGGTGTGGTACTTCAAGTATGATGACTCTTATCGTAAGAATCTCTATTACTCATACGTCATAAAAGGCGATACTGTCATCAACGAAAAAGTTTACAAGAAGCTCTATATGCAGCACTCTCGCTTTTTCCTGTATACTGCAGCCTTAAGAGATGAAGGCACTCGGGCATATATGGTACCTGCAGATAGTACTCGAGAGTTCATCTACTATGATATGGAACTACAGGAAACCATTGACTTAGCTTATGGTCTTGGGGCAAAGCCAAATGGCCGCGACTGGAGCGGGCCTCTACGAAAACAGTTTTTTTTAAGTACCTACTTACCTTATCACACATGGTTCACTTGGGTTGAAAGTGTCGGCGAGGTGGATGATGATTACTTTAGATGTAGTTTCTGGAGAGATCCATCTAGTGGCATAGACTTCTCAGGAAACCGCCTAGTATCCTGCATTGAAGATGGGAATTATATCTGGGGAACAGGGACGCCTAACCCATCTCGTTATGAGGTACCGCTTACCTATGAGAATAAGGCAGGTGACAATCGTCAACCCTCGGAAATATGGGTCGAATGGGAAGACGGATTCCTGACATTCTATGGCAAGGAGGTAGAAGACGAGTTTAAAATATACATTGATGGCTATGATGCTTTTAGCTATATGTCTTTGAAAGGAAACTTCTGCTGCACATATGCGATAGAGAGAACTCAAACTCATGATTTCTTGCGAATGTACCGTATAGAGAGTGCATCGGAGGCATTTTCCTTTGCGGCGAGTTATGCGACATTACCTAACGGCCCTGAAGAGATACCCAGTCGCCCCTTCATCGAAGAGGGAAAGGTGTGGAAGGTTGGGCGTTTCCCTGAGGCTGGGGACACGAATACAGCGCAGGAACTGGAATACTATTATTTTGATGGTGATACCATTATAAGGGATCTCCGGTGCAAGACGATGAAGTGTCGACATGACGTCTTTGATCAACAGAATCATCGGGAATCTTGGACAGAGGCTATTGGGGTCATCTACGAGGACAGGGGGCGTATTTATCTGAACGAGCCAGGCTCAGAGAAATTTGACATCATCTATGACTTCAAGTCCCCGCAGGAAAGCCGTTTCCGCATTGAAAATTCAAGTTCAATCCCAGAACGTAATCTTGATGAAGCAATCGTCGTGAAGCGAGCGGCGGAAATGAGTGAACGATTCAAGGGCATTTCCTCAACAATCTCATTATGGATATGTATTAATGCTCGCTATGATCATACAGCCGAGGTCAATTGGATGGAAGGTGTTGGCAACGTCTATCGTCCATTGGACAACTATCCGCAGACTGATGGCTATCCATACCTGTTGATGTCCTGCACCGTCGGTGATGAGGTTCTCTACTATAATCCCGATCTCATGGACGGCGTAACCCCGCCCGATGGGGCTGATGTGAAGAAACATTGGATAGACTTCACGCATATCAAGAAGCCACGGCCGAAAGCACCAGCACGCGAGAGGACGGCGAACGAAACTGATGAGGAGAACCTGACGGGTGAATACTCGGTCAAGCAGCTCTTCGTGAATCTCAAGATCCTCTCGGGAACGTATGCCGTTACGCTGAAGGATGCCGCAGACAATGTGGTCTATCGCAGGGACGTGCAGACGAGCAGCACCATCGCCCTCACCACCGACCTGACGAAGTACCCGGCAGGCACCTACATGCTCGTCGTGGAGAACAGCGAGGAGCAATACACCGCCACCCTCACTCTGCCCCTTGACGACACCGCCGTCCGCGACCTCCCCTCCATCGTAAATTGTAAATTGTCCAATTGTAAATGCTTTGATCTTTCCGGCCGCCAACTCTCCACACCGCCCGCTAAGGGCGTCTATATCCGTGATGGGAGAAAGGTGGTGGTGAAGTGATGGTTAGGGCTGAAAGTCGCTGCGCGACGGCGAGAGGGGAGATTGGCTACAAGACTTAGGTCTTCGAGCCATAAGACCTTGGTCTTATCGTTTTTCTCACACGTGAGAAAATAAATTCTCACCTGTGAGAAAAACTTTTATCATAGGTGAGAAAATCTTTTATCATAGGTGAGAAAACCAATTGCCTTATGGATTGATGGCCTGAAAGCACAGAGTTCGCGGCCTAAAAGCATAGGACTTTTGCGATTGAAAAGCACACAATGCACACGGTATGTAGGTTCTTTCGCACAATATTTTCTTAAGAACTTTCCGAGGTGGAGATAACTTTCCATGAGGCTGGAGGGGGAGGTGGGAATAGAATCCTTAAATACAACTCATTACGGCTTTCGATGCTCCCTGTCTTTTCCATGGGGACGGCAAATCTTTTCCATGGGGTAGGTAATACAACCGATGGAAAGACGGTGTAATTTTGCAGCTGCTTACCAAGCCAAGTTGCAAATAAGTTACAATGTCAGAATATGATGATTAGAAGAAGGACCTCAGCCTTCATTTGCCTCCTGCTATGTGCCCCTTCCATGGCGGCTTTATCTCTTTGGTACCGACAGGCTCCATCAGCACGCAGGGTGACCAATGCGTGGATGGAGTACGGGCTACCTATTGGCAATGGACATTTAGGCGGAATGGTGATGGGCGGCATTGCTAAGGCAGAGGTGCAACTGAATGAAAAGACTTTCTGGACGGGGAACACAGAAGAGCTTGGCGCTTATCAGAATATCGGTTACCTGCGATTGGAGGATTTGAGAGAGCGCCATGGGAAGGACTACAGGATAGAGCTGGATCTGGACGAGGCTATCGTCACGGAAAAGTGGACGGACACCGACGATGGTCGCTTCACGCGGGAATACTTGGTCAGCAACCCCGACAACGTCATGGCCATTCACCTGACGGCCACGCGGCAAAGAGCCCTGAACCTACGGGTCACCCTCGAAGGTACACATCAGGAACAGCCGAGCTACGCCAAAGCGACAGGAAGTATGACGACCTCTTTGGATCTGCTCAACGGTGCCGTTGTATTCCGAGTCTCGACGACCGACGGTAGCGTTCGTGCAACGGAGAATGGCATTGAACTGACAAATGCCACGGAAGCGCTGCTTCTCGTCTCGGCCCAAACGGACTACGACCCACTTGCGCCGTCCTTTGTAACAGGAACTGATGATGCCTCGCTTTTATCCGACTTAGCTAAGCACGTCAGTGGTATGACGGACAGGTGGAGTGTCCTGAAGGCGCGGCACACAGAAGACTATCAGAGGTTATATCAAAGGATGTCGCTCACGCTGGGGGGGGCAGAAATCGACGTACCGACGGATGAGCTTATCGCACGTTATAACACAGATGCCTCCGAGGAAGAACAACGCTATCTGGAACAACTCTTCTTTGCCTACGGGCGCTATCTCCTCATCGCCTCTTCGCGCGGTTTGCCTCTGCCCGCCAACCTTCAGGGAATCTGGAACAACAGCAACCGTCCGCCGTGGGCATCGGACATCCACGCCAACATCAATGTGCAGATGAACTACTGGCCGGCAGAACCGACGAACCTGAGCGAAGCAGCCATGCCGTTCTACGATTGGATTTACAACAATGCCATCCGTCTGCCCTATTGGCGAAAGTGTGCCCGTGACTACACCGGCATTGACGCGGGCTGGCTTTGCTTTTGGGAGAACAATATTACGGGCTTCACATGGGTCGCATACCCGAATCACTCTTACTGCGCCGTTCCGGCTTGGCTCTGCTGGCATCTATGGCAGCACTATCTCTACACCCTTGACACCGAGTTCCTGCGCGAACGGGCGCTGCCGGTCATGCTGAGCTGTGTGGATTTCTGGATGGAGCGATTGACTCTGGATGAGTGCGACGGTACCTGGGTCTGCCCCAATGAGTGGAGCCCCGAACAGGGAGCCTTGGACAATGGCACATCCCATACACAGCAATGCGTCTGGAACCTCTTCGACTGCACCTTACGGGCCGTTGACATACTTGGAGCTCAAGGAAGTGCGCTGACTGCAGAGAGATACACGGCCATACTGGGGAAATTCAAACAGATGGATAATGGCCTGCACACCGAAACCTATACCGGCGCCTATGGCAAGGAGGTGAACGGCGTGGCTGAAGGCGACCTGTTACTGCGCGAATGGAAACACAAGCCCTATACCAATGCAGAACAGCAACAACACCGCCATGTTTCACATCTGATGTGTCTCTATCCTTTTCATCTTATGGGCAATGATGAGACCCTATACACAGCAGCCCGAAACAGCCTGCTGCTACGCGGCGATGAAAACACGGGGTGGGCAATGGCATGGAGGCTGTGTCTTTGGGCACGTCTGGGCGAAGGCGAGAAGGCTCACAACATCCTGAGCACCGCCCTGAAACACGCTGGTTCCTATAACGTCAGCACCTCGCCAAGGCTATCCGGCATTTACTACAACATGCTTTCCGCACACCCGCCTTTTCAGATTGATGGCAATTTCGGTACTTGTGCTGCCATGGCCGAGATGTTGTTGCAAAGTCATACAGACACCCTACGCCTTTTGCCAGCCCTGCCAGAGGCATGGGCACAACACGGAGCAGTTCATGGCATCCGTGCTGAGGGAGGCTTCGAATTGGATTTCGAATGGGAAGATGCTGTCATCAAAAGTCTCACAGTACGCTCCGACGCGGGCCGGAAATGTCATCTTCAATTACCGCTGAATGCAGATGCCGTCATCAGTGCAGGGTCTGATGCTGAAGGACCCATTGCCGAGTGTAGCGCTGAAGAAGGCCTCCTTAGTTTCTCCACTGTAAAAGGTGGCAGCTACTGCCTTTCGTTGAAAGCCACCGCCGTCCGCGACCTCCCCTCCATCGTAAATTGTAAATTGTCCAATTGTAAATGGTATGATCTTTCCGGCCGCCAGATTCATCATTCGTCATTCTTGAAGGGTCAAGCGAGCAAGCTCGAGCGCATCACTCGTCATTTACCTCGTGGCATCTACATTCGTGATGGGAAGAAGGTCTTGGTGAAGTGAGCACCATGAGAGCTTACGCTCCATTGGCCGAATGTGAAGAATGTATATAAGGTGATTTCCCATTTTATTGGCAACACTCCTTGTTGCATGTTTTGTCGCATGTAAAAAAGCATTGGACGAAGAAACAACGGATTTAACCTACATCAGGATTAAGGACACCCCCAACGAAACGCCCAAAATCTTATTAAAAATCTTTGCGCCTATGGTGCTAAAATCTCTATTTCCGGCCAAAGGCCGCTGGATTTTGTTTCAGATTTTGTTGGATTTTGAGCGAAGCGACTTGACTTAATGAATGAAGAATGGAACTTTGAACTTCAATTATACATTATACATTATCAATTATACATTAAGCCCCTTCACCCTCAACCCCTTAACCGCACGAAAGCGCACAGGCCCTTCACGCTCGCTTGCGAGGCTCTCCCCCCACGGGGGCTGGAGAGGGGCTATTGGGGAGCTGGAAGAAACAAAAGAACCGAAACAAGATTACTATTCTTAGTGCCACAAGATTACTAATCTTAACCCCATAGACCGATAATCAATCCTGAAAATACGGACAAACAAATAAAGAATTTTCTTATCCTGCAATTTGACCCATTGAAACAAAGTACCACTAAACTATCCTGCAATTTGACCTATACGCCCAATTTCTTTAGCTATATCATCAGAATTGTTGAGCGTATAGTCGTCAAGAACAGACAATATATTATTTGTTTCTATTTTTTTTAGGATAAGAATAACATCTTATCAGTTGAAAAGTTAAAAAGGAATATCGAAACTGCCAAGAGTAATACGGTTTTTATTGCCTGCAATGTGTTGGTTTTAACATAAACGATCCGGTATATTACCAATTCTTTGCCTTGCGGCTCCTGCGAGCATCATTGCAATAAATTTGTGCTATTACCACACACTTTCTCTGCAAAATCTTTTGCTCGAAAGCAACAAATCGCTATTTTTGTGGCGAAAATGTCAGTAAAACTTATAACAATAATAGCACAATGAAGAAAACATTATTTTCCCTTTTGATTGCCCTGATGGCAGTCGTGGGCGCTCAGGCTCAGCAAATCGCAGTGGTTACCAGCGACGGTACTACAACCATGTATCAAAGTCTCACAGAGGCGATTAATGGTGCCACATCAGGCAGTACCATCTACCTTCCCGGTGGCGGCTTCTCCGTTGGCGAGAAGATTGAAATCACCAAGAAAATCACCATTATAGGCATCGGTCATAAAGCCAATGGCGAGAACGCCGATGGCAATACGACCATATCAGGTAATCTCTTTTTTCATGGAGGCAGTAGCGGAAGCGCTGTCATGGGCTGCTACCTTGCGGGTTATATCAGCATTGGTATGGATGGTAAGGCCGTGAACAACATCTTGGTGAGATATTGCAACACGCTGGGCGTGCATGTGGAAAATTCCGAGTGTACAGGCACCATTATCAATCAGAACTATCTCCGCGGCAAATGTTGGTTCCATGGGGCAAGTGTACAGATTACGAACAATGTAATGCACTCTTTAGAAGGCGTTGACGGGGGAACAATCTCCTATAATATTACCATGGGGAATGCTTCAGTTAAAACTACTTATCAAGGAATTATGTCATATGCCATTGTAGCAAATAACTCAACAATAAGAGGGAATATTTGTATTGACTGGGGAAATGGTCAAACTCCCCTTTATGGCGATAATTGTTTGATCTCTGGTAATATGTATTATGACAGTGCTTCACCCTATTGGGGAGATGATTATATTAATACGTATGGAACACCGTGGGCTGATATTATTGTTACCTCATATAGTGATTTAGCCATTAGCCCTGCTACTAACTTTCATTTCAAAGGGACATGGGCAAAATATGAAAGTCAGTGTGGCATTTATGCCGGTACAGGCTTCAGCGACTCCGCCCTGCCGCCTGTTCCTTACATCGTGTCGAAACAGATTCCGGAGCAGACAGATGCCAATGGGTATCTGAATATCAAGATTCGTGTGAAGGCAAGCGAATAATGACATTGTAAAGCTTCTCAATATGAATAGCAGAAGATTCTATCATATATGGATATGTCTGCTCTGCCTCTTACCCGCTTTGGTGACGGCACAGACGTTGACCCAGTACGAATACTGGTTCGATGACGGCTTCGACAATCGTATCACCATGGGGCTGAGTGGCACGGAGAAAGACGTAACTGCCGGGCTCGACACACGCTCGTTGGGCAATGGCTTACACCAGTTTTTCCTTCGGCTGAAGCAGTCGGACGGAATGTATTCACCCATCACCTCACAGTATTTTTTCAAAGCACAAGTTGAGGACAGTGGAGCTTTAGAGTACTGGTTCGATGACAATCGTAGTGGCTGTAAGAGGATTGCGAGCCATCTCGCTTCCGATGGCAAGGCTTATGTCGTCAACACCGCCATTGATGTGACCAACATCTCCGCAGGCTACCACCGCTTCTACTATCGTTTCGTCAACGAAGACGGCTCCGTCTGCAGTGCTACGTCAATGACGCCAGTGGTGCTGCATTCTAAATATAACGTGGAAGCCGCAGACTTGAAGGTTACGAGATATAGTGTTGCGGTAGATGACGAAGCTCCTTTGGAACTTGAAGTACCTTCACCACGTAATGAAATAGCACTCCCTTATACACTTGATGCTCGTCGATTCTCTGCTGGCAATCATACTTTGAAGACCAAATTCTGGAATTCTGTAGGTGTTAATGTCACAGATCAATCTACATTCAAAGTGGTCGCTCAAGAGACTCCGTCCATCACACTTTCTGCTACTGAGAAAGATGGGTATGTGACGTTGACCTTTAACTCGATACCAAACGATATCCATTATGTCGTAGGAAGGAGAGATGCAAGTGGGAAGGCTCGAAAAGTGTATGAAACCTACAATAGTAATTATCCTAATAGCTTTAGTGTCATAGACCATCCTGACGAGGGAAGCTACACTTATCATGTTAAGGCGGTCTATACAGATAGCGAAGGGAATAAACACGGTATAAGTACAGACGATCAACCCATCACCATTGCAGCAGGTATTCCAACTACTGAAATGGGGCGTATCGTTGGACGTGTCGTTTTTGGCACAGAAGAAATCGACCTTATTTCTGCTATAAGAAAAATATATGTGGAGTTCTCTGATGGCGGAGAAAAAGTACGAGTAGAACCGAACGGAACATTTTATCGTGAAGGTGTTCCTTTGGGCTCGAAGCTGACTTTAAGCATCCCTGACGATGATTATTATACATATGAGAAGGTCGATTTAGAAGTGACAAAGGACACCCAAAATGAAGTGCAAATCATTAAGGCAACCCGCCGCAATGACTCAAATGTTCAGATTAGCAATGAGGACTACGATTTGATGATAACCAATTTTGTCAACCAAGCTCCAGTTTCTTTTGAGTTTGATATAAAGAATACAACAAGTCGCGCTTGGTCGGGCGACATCGCACTCATAGCGCTTAAGCCCAAAGATGCTTCAAAAATCACTTCTGTAACAGATGGGAAAGTTACATTTGCTTCTAAGAAACCATATTATAAGGTCGGAAGGACAACAATCAAGAATCTTGGTGGTTATGGGAAAACTCAACACGTAGAGATTAAAATTACAGACTTCCCAGAACTGAAGGACGATGAAGCCTTTGCTTTCTATTTTGTTTCAGAAAAAGACGAGCAATATAAAAACATAGAGTTTGAAAGTGACAAACTTAAGAATCCCGTCTCGGTGGTCATGCCGTCATCTTCGCCTGCGGGACATGACTATTGGGATTTTGCTGGGGATGAAATTGATGCCTATTTGGTGGATGTTTTCAAAACCATGAAGGAACTAGACAAATGGGATGGTCCGATAGCTGGTTGTATGACCCAATTGTCAAAAGCCCTCTCACAATATGAGAGAGACAATAATCTGGATGGATTCTATGGCAATTTGCCAGATATGTTATCTGCTTTTGCATATGATTTAAAAAATGCCGTCAAGGATGTCAAGGAGATAACAACTCCTGCAAAGAAATTGTATGATGTAATCAATGATATCCAGACATTTCAGGGTGATGATTCATTTAGCAAGTTTATCACTATTTGTAAGAGACTATGGGGCTTGACAGGTGATCCATTCTCTAAGGTCTATTTGCAGTATCTAGAAGTCGCAGAAAAAGCTGTAGAAAGGATCTATAAACTTCAAGAGAAACTAATCGATTACCAATTGGATGATATATTCTCTCAGAATGAAATCATTTTTAAATTGAAGGTGGAAGTAACACATGGGAATTGGAAAGATTATCTACCTACTGGCACATTTTATTTAAGTGCAGATTTTGTTGCTGATCAAATAGAGAACGTTGAGATTACTTTGATTTCTGAAGATGCGTGGGGAGGCCAACATGTCAATACCGGCTATTATCATGCAGTCGGTTCAGCGGAAAGTGAAGAGGTCGTATTTCATCGCGACAATTTTAAAGGAATGAGTAATCTTGGCTATAAAGTGAAACGTTTCTGGATGAAGATCAATTGGGCTAGTGGTCGTGTGTCACAAATTCCTTTATACAAGGAATTTACGGACTGGGATACTGAATTTTGGGGACAAACCGTTCATGCTATTACAGTGACGTTAGAATCTCCTACAGACGGCTATGACTTTGATGAGATATATGTCCCATTTGATGCTAAACTGAAATTAAAATACTAACAACACCAGAATGATGAAAAAAACACTCAACATAATCCTTTTGTTTTTTATTGCCCTTTCTCTGTCAGGACAAGAGGTGAAATTCCGTTCAGCGTTATTCGAAGCAGGCGTGAAACATCATGTCGGTGCAACCTCTACACTAAGTGTCGCTCAATTGGATACGATAACACAGCTGAATCTTTCCGGTCTTGGTTTAACAGATATCAGCGATGTAGAATTGCTCCCCAATCTGAAAGTCCTTGATTTGAGCACAAACCTCATCAGGGATGTGAAACCGTTGTGTGCTTTGGATTCTTTGCGAAATGTGAATTTGAGCAACAATGTCTTGGAAAGCATCAACATGTTATCATTCTCACACGCTAGAGAAATGTTTGTTGATGTGGCATTCAATTTTATAAAAGATTTTTCTTGTTTCAACACGCTGACATATTGTGACTTTACCATCGATGGAGCTGGTTTGCAACGTGAGAAGAATTCGCCCTATTTTAATGTCCTTCAGTTCTACGCTGATATTGATGAAAAAGATAAGGCTGTTGTTTCTTATCGAGGCCAAACAAACATGGACAAGGCTATATCGTTGGATTATGGAAATACAAGAGTCACGGCCGTGTTAGATGGGAATTTCAAGACAGTGACCATTCCTTTATCAGCACGAGAACAAACGAAAGTATTTCTTACTAATGGAGAAAAATGTGATTCTACATGGGTGATTCCAACAAGTGCCTATGAGATAAAGCCCAATGTCACAATCAATCTCGAATTACCAGAGGAATATACGTTGGGCTATGTAGGAGCGTTACATGGAACGGTTTCAGTTGATGGAATATCACTCACATACACCGCCACCGAAACTGTTAAATCAGATGTTATAGAGTACTCATATTATGAAGGAGCCCGTCTTCGCGGTTTTTCGCGTTGTTATCTTGTAGAAGATCCAACCGAGGTTTGTTCCATAAATGTTGACGATGAGATGGATGTGGACATTATTGGGAAGAAACTATTCATCAAATGCCCCACCCTAAATTCTTTGGATTTTGTTACCGCAACTATTTATAATGCATCTGGAAAGATGATGAGAACTCAACAATCTACCATAGAGGTCGATCATACCATCCAAATTCCAGTCTCTAACCTCGCCTCCGGTGTTTATATTGTCACGCTTTCCAACGGCAAATCCAAGAAGTTTGTAATCAAGTAGGATATAGTGTAAGCATTCCCAACGATAACTCCCCATAACTACAACAGCAGGCTGCATCATGCGATGCAGCCTGCTGCGTAGGATGATGCAGCTTGCTGCATCGTAGGGAGCGGAAGAGGTGGGGCACCGGGAGTGATCTTTCCATGAGGCCATTTGAGAGAGAACTCTCATGGCACGTCTGGGCGATGGCGAGAAGGCCGAATGTGAAGAATGTATATAAGGTGATTTTGTGCTACACCCTATGGAGCAAACGCAAACACTCCATGGGGTGTAGCCGTTTTCTCCATAGGGTGTAGCCGTTTTCAGTGTAGGCTATATGCAATCGCTCCATAGGGTAAGGAGCTCAGAAGTCATCGGGGAATCATAAATTTCACCCCTTATCGCTATTTTTTACTTTTTCTTTTTTCGCTTTTCAAAAAATATGTACTTTTGTGACGTGAAACAAAAAAATGATGAAGAATAGCCTCCTTGAACACTCTCACGCACGCATTACCGCTCTGTGCCGTAAGCATAGGGTGCGGCATCTGTATGCCTTCGGTTCTGTGCTGACATCACGTTTCACGGATGAGAGTGACGTGGACTTCCTCGTGGATTTCAACACGGACGAGATTGGCGACTACCTCACCAACTATTTCGAACTGAAAGATGCGCTGCAGGAGGCCTTGGGACGCGAGGTGGATCTTGTGGAGGAGAAAGCTGTGCGCAAACCCATCTTCAAGCGTAATATCGAACGAACAAAGACCGCCGTCTATGGATTATCATCAACCATCTGCCGCTGCTGGAAAGTGAGTTGAGAGAAATCCTAGGAGAATGAGACAAACCCTTGAAACCATTTAACCCTTAACAATTAACCCTTAACCACAATTTGCCTATGGGCTTCCCCCATGGATGGGAGAACGAGCCGTTGTGGCAATGAATCAAATACAACTCCGAGGTGGGCGAGGATGAAAGGAAGCATCCTGAAAACAGTATCGTCAAACGGCAATGAAACTCGTATCAGCACACAATTCATACAGGAAGATCTGTTGCTGGTAAATGTCGGTGAAAAGAGTGTGAAGGTGTTGAGATAGGTTCTTTTGTAACGCGCCTTGTATTCACATGAAGATTATCCCACTCATAGACTTATGGGTGGGATTTTTCGTCTTTATATGCAAATAATGGTTCACAAATTTGTGAATATCAGAATAACGTTATACCTTTGCCGCAAAATTACGACCCACAATGATTGTCACCTTTGAAGAAGATTACCTAAAGGAACTCTATGAGGAGGGTAAGTGTCACGACAAGCATCACCGCTTCCAACCTCAGATAGCCAGGAAGTACACGCGTACTATTGACCTGATGAAACAGCTGTCGAATGTGATGGGGCTGGCGCAATATGGCGGCCTGCACTATGAGGCGCTGCACGGTGATAAAGAGGGACTTTCCTCGGTACGCGTCAACGACCAATACCGGATTGAGTTCCGTGAGATCCTTGACGGTGACAAGGCGATAGCCGAGGTGGTGAGTATTACGGATTTGTCTAACCACTATAAATGACAGAAGATATGGTACACGTAGAAGGATTTGACGATTGCATGATTGCGAACAATCTGGAGCCGCATTATCTGACCCATCCGGGGGAGGTGATTAAGGATGAGTTGGAGGCTCGTGGCATCAGTCAGCGTCAGCTGGCAAAAGGCATCGGCGTAAAAGCCAGCCAGCTGAACGAATTGTTGAATGCCAAGCGTGCGCTGAGCGCAGAGATGGCTCTGCTGATAGGTCAAGCTTTGGGACTTGACCCTGCTCCGTTGCTGGCTTTACAGACGGACTACAACCTACTTTCGGCCAAGCGTAACAAGTCGTTCTTGGAACGCCTGAAGGATATCCCAAGGATTGCAGCGATATTCTGAAAACGGCCCCTTACCTGTAGGGATTTAAGTTTAATTCATATATTTTTTTAACCGCATTTGGAAACTTTTCCATTTGCGGTTTTTTTGTGTAATGCCGCGCCCTTGACGCACACAATTCGGCGTTGTACTTTCCGAGTAATTAGTTGAACTGACCAAAACTCGGGAAGTATGAGAAACACAATGAAACAAGTCCGCCCTGAGGACTTTGACGCGCAGGCAATGTATGACGCTGCGCGAGAAGGGAGACTGTACGTGGTTCTCGTTCGAGGGCGAGTTTGTGGTTGACTACCCGACATTCCTCTATGGCCGTCCGTCGCAAACTACCATCGTGGCAATGATGCCCAGCCGTGTGCTTAGGGTCACGGGCCAGCAACTGGAACAGTTCTTTGATCAGAGCAAGGAGACGATGAAGCTTCGTGCCATCATTGCCGAGCACATCCTCTTCCAATTCCGTTCGCGCTACCTTGATCTTCACTGCACTACAGCCCGCGAACGCTACGACCTGCTGATGCAGCGTAGCCCAGGTATCACAGAACACCTCGACTTACAGGACATTGCCTCGTTCCTCAACGTCCATCCCAACACCATCAGCAAGATACGCCGCGACATCACGTTTGAAGGCCGAAAATAGTTAAAAACGGCAAAAACTCTCAACCTAAGTTGAGACTTTCACCCTCGGCAACCACTTTTCGGGTTCGCCAAAGGTTTATTATTATTATATTTTCGTACCTTTGCATCTGATTTCAGAACGGCAAGTAATATGGCACAGATAGACGAATTCTTCTTTGACACGAACCGCGTGGAGGGCATCACCGAGGCTGACTACGAGCGGGCAAAGCCATACGTGGTGGCGGCGCAGGCTTTCGCGCAGTCCACCTACCAGAGCATCTACATCATCGACTACTTCCGCAAGAACTTCCTCTACGTGTCCGACAATCCGCTCTTCCTCTGTGGCCACACTGCCGACGAGGTGCGACAGATGGGCTACGGCTTCTACATCAATAACGTGCCTACCGACGAGCAGCCGATGCTCACTGAACTGAACCGTGCGGGCTTCCGTGCCTTCGACGACGTGCCGCTGGCTGACCGTCGACGCTGCGCGATGTCCTACGACTTCCATATCCTTACCTCGGAGCGTCCCCTGCTCATCAATCACAAGATTACGCCCCTCGTGCTTACGGCTGACGGCCGCGCCTGGCTTGCTCTCTGCACCGTCTCGCTCTCGTCTCACAAGGAGGCTGGGCAGATACGTTTCCGCATCCTGGGACAGAGCGGCTACCGACAGTATTCGCTCACCGCTCACCGCTGGCAACCCTGCGAGGGTGTCACACTCACCCCCGAGGAGAAACAGGTGCTCACCCTCTCGGCACAGGGCTACACCATGAAGGAAATCAGCGACCACATCTGCCGCTCGTTCGACACGGTGAAGTTCTATCGCCGCCAACTTTTCGAGAAACTCGACGTCGACAACATCACCGAGGCCATCGCCTTTGCCACCAACTACGGCCTTTTGTAAGTCTCACGCCACAGTCATTCCCCGATTTTAACATCTTTTGTTACCCAAATGGGTAATTTTTCATTCCCGCGATGCAGAATTACCCATTTGGGTAGTGGATTTATTTGCCTGATTCATTTTCTTTGCAGCAAAAATTCGTAAAGGATATGAAAAGATTGATCCTATTTTCAATGATGTGCTTAATGGTGATGGGATCCAGGGCACAAAGTATCAGCGGACGCGTCATCGACGAACTGTTTCAGCCGATGGCAACGGCAAACGTCATTCTCCTTAACCGTGCCGACTCAGCTTTCATTGCGGGAGCCGCGACAAAAGACGACGGGACTTTCAGCATCGATGCAGACGCAAAGAACGGGTTGCTGAAAGTATCGTGCATGGGATATATAACAAGGTATATAGAAGCACGAAAGGATAGCGTGGGCGATATTCAGATGCAACCAGACACCTATACAATCAAAGGCATACAGGTGAACGGCGAAAGGATAGTTGTCAAGGCCGAGAAAGGTCATCTGACATATAGCATCCCACAACTCTTGGAGATTCTGCCAGCCGATAATGCTTACGATGCTCTGACACGAATCCCGGGTGTGATGGATAACGGCGACGGATTGACTTTCACAGGTCGCTCCGTGACGCTCATCATCAATGGCAAGCCGACAACAATGAGCGCAGAACAAGTCATGGAACGACTGAAGCAGATGCCGGCGACACAACTGGCCAAAGCCGAGTTGCTGCCATCGGCTCCGGCCAAATATCATGTACGCGGAATGGCCATCAACGTGATAACTAAAGACTATGCCGGGACTCATCAGCTGTTGGGACAGTTAGAAGGCTTCTATCGTCAGAACAAATATGGCTACGGACGGGCTAAAGGCAATCTGATATATCAACATGGCAACTTTGGCTTAGATGCCTCATACGCCTTTGGCTACGGGGATGCTTATGGTAAGACAGAACATCAGGCGTATCATCCTTTGGGCGATCAGCGGGTCGATTATTCAGACAAGACCGAACGCACGAGCAGCAACATCAGCCACAACTACCGCTTAGGGATGGACTATACCATTGCCAAGAACAGCCAGCTAAACCTTGCCTATACGGGAAAGTGGCTTTCATCCGATGCCACCAATACCAGTACTGGGGTTGAGACCGCTGTGCAGAAATCAAAGCTCCATAACTACCTGCATAATGTGGACGCCAGTTATTCGGCTCCGTTCGGTTTGCAACTTAGTGCATCATACACCAACTATCAGCACCCACGCACACAGTATTTGGATAGCAAGCTTTACGATGAAACACGCAACCTGACAGCCGACAGCCGACAACGCATCAGCAAGTGGCTCCTCACCGCCGACCAGACACACGAGCTGCCCAAAGATTGGGAACTGAACTATGGCGTGGAAGCACAATTCACGTCCAATGACAGTTATCAAACAACGCTGGATGAGAATGGGAACAAGCTGCCCGATGCCACAAGCTACGCCAATTACGATGAGCGAATCTTAAACATCTATGCAGGATTTAGCAAGCAGTTCAGCACGGCATTCAGCCTGGAAGCATCGGTAGCTGCAGAGAATTATCATGCCACGAAGTGGAACGACTGGCACATATACCCTTCACTCAATGCGATGTGGAACATCAACGAGAAGAACCTACTCAACTTCTCGCTCAGTTCCGAGACCGTATATCCCACCTATTGGAGCACGATGAGCAGCATCTTCTATTCGTCGGCCTACAGCGAGATATGGGGCAACCCAGATTTGAAGCCATCGTCAGTTTATAAGTTCGACCTGATGTGGCAACTACGGCAGCGTTACACCTTTGGGACCTTTGTCAGTCTTCAGCCCGATTATTTCGTGCAAATGCCCTACCAGCCCTCCGACCGCTTGGCAGTTATCATGAAGGAGACCAATTTCAACTATTCTAACCTTGCGGGCATCTATGCCTCGGTACGCTTCAATGCAGGTTGGTGGTTGAACGGAACCGTCAACGTCACAGGACTCTACAAGCATGATAAAAGCAACAACTTCTTCGACCTTCCTTTCAATCGTCGTCACCTGTCACTCATCCTTGGAGGACAGATTGCCGCCAAACTCTCACGCCGACATAATATCATGTTGATGCTCAATCCATTCTTTCAGTCGGGAGCTATTCAAGGCGTTTACGACATCGCCCCGTTCTTCCGCCTCAATGCCTCACTGCGCTGGACTTCGGATAACGGGAAATGGAGTGTCATCGCCGGCGGTAATAATATCACCAACACCGTCGTTCACACACAATCCCGCTTGGCCAATCAGGACTTCTCCCTGCATGTATGGTCGGAAGTCCCCAATGCCACGCTGACCGCCATCTACCGCATAGGCAAATACAAGGAGAAGAAGACGAAAGCCGTTGATACCTCGCGTATGGGATATTGAAATATCAAATACATCCTTCTCGTCGGCGATAGGGGAAAAGGATTGTGTATGGGGGTGGATTAAACAAAGAATTCGCATAAAAAAAATGAAGTTGAACGCTTTAAATCCGTAAATTGGCATGAGTCCATAAAAAAACAAGCAAAACTTTGGATGCGCGAAAGATTTCCTTTATCTTTGCACCTCGAAATATAGTAGATCAAGCGACAGCTTTCTGAACTTCTCCTAAATAGCCAAAAGAATAGTATACAGAAAGACTGCTGTTAGCTCACATCGCATAGCAATATGGATGTGGGCTTTAGCGGTATTCATCTGTATACGAGGTACGGCTATACCCGGAGAAGAGATGTTCCGTTATTGCCCGCATCCTTTTTTTTGCCCCTATATTTATTATATTCCAATCATTTACACTATGAATTACAACGGAGAAGGCCCGGAAGAGCTGGGAGAACTCGGCGACGTGCTGCCCGCCGAGTTCCTGAAGAAACTGAATGTGCTGCTGGAGCAACTGCACCACGCAGAACATCCTCATCACGGCAGCAACATCATCAACATCTATGCCGCAGGCAGCCAGCATGTGGATACGATTATCAACTTTAAGGAGCGAGAAGGGAGGCGGCACGGGACATACACGGACGATGTGGTGGAGCGCGCCATCATTGCACTGAACGGCAAGGATAAACCGCTATGTGAAAAGCAACTATTTCTGGCAGTCATCAAGGTGCTTGCGAGCAAATGTGGATGGAGCAGTAAATGGGCCACGAGCTGCGATCGTCTCAACCAACTGCCTACGGCGATGGAATGGGAGGTGAAATGTGACGGCAACAACTTGAAGGCTCCTTCGGCACTGAAGATGGACCCTGCACAAATCCGTAGCTTCTATCTTGGGATGCAAGAGCTGCTGTATAATAGCAGGGGCGTCGTGAATCTCACTATCGAAAACCATTACCACGGAAACATCGACCAGCTAACAATCAATGGAAATTAAAAAAGTTCGGCTTTTTGTTTGGTGATTCGGCGGCTTGTTAGTACCTTTGCCACCGAAAACAAGAAAAACCAGATTATGAGCAAAGAATCACTTGGCTATATAGCCTATCAACTTCAGGAGAAGCTTACTGCTTCTGAGATGCGGGAAATGGCAGCTCGACTCTTACGAATGGCCGAAGAGATTGAACAGTTGAAGCCATATACCATTGAGGAGCTACATGAACGTGTCGCAAAGTCTGAGAAGGATATTGCCGAAGGACGCTGCATGGATTTCGATGAGTACCTTGACCAGCTTGAGGAAGAACTTGAAGCGGCAGATGAGGCAGAGATTTCTGCCATGAAGCTTGATTTCGCTGAGGCTATATGAAACTGACCATATCCCATTTTGCCCAGTTACAGATAACACAAACAGCAGTGTATCTGCAGTGGCGTAATGGCAAGGAATCTATGCGTAAATTCCTTGCTGCTGTTAGGAGAACAAAGCGATTGTTGCGACAGAATCCGAACTTGGGTCCTATTGAGCCTTTGCTAAAGGATTTGCCAAAGTGTTATCGCAGCATTGTTGTCACTCCCTTCAATAAGATGATTTACACCATCGTGGACGATACTATAGTAGTCTTGGACTTTTGGGACACGCGACGTGATCCCTCCATGTTGGCAAAAGAAATTAAGTAGGATTATAGCGGAATCTGTCCGCACACGTAAAAAACATAAGAAAGAGCTAGAAGATTTCGGTTTTCCCCATCAAACTGCTACAAAAAGGAATCCACGAAATGCCGAAAGCTGCTTGCTCACCCCCAATGGGGCGTGGGCATTGGCAGTATTCGACAATGTGGATAGGTGTAGCAGCCTTGATGGGATTGTTGTTTCTAAAGATGCTCACGCTCTTTCTATGTCGTACTTCTATAAATGAAAAATACAAACTGACGGATTATGTGTGAAGAAGAACAACAACACGGTGGCATCGTGAACTATTTTCAAGGTGCCACCATTCATAACTTGGTAATTAACGGAAACATGACGCGGCGCGGACGGGAACGCTATGGCTCTGAAGCGCGGGAGGCTAGACCACCGAAGAAAGATGTTGCTGGCAAGGCGCAGCAGACGGGGCAGGGGACAGAGCAGTGCGGGGTGCCGTCGCCGATGGAGATGCAGGCGGCTGTGGAAGAGACGATACGGCAGGGA